>JAVHOQ010000041.1:0-47784 GCA_036170115.1 Sulfuricurvum sp. | reverse complement strand
CAAATTTATACCACGCTTATCCCGAAAAAATTATTTACTGCGTAAGGTCAGATTCCATTTAAAAGTACGATGAGCAAAGTGGATTTTGACACCGTAGCGGTTAAATAACTCTTGCCATAAAATCCCGACTTGCTCCCCCTGTGTAATCGAATTGGTTGAGACAAGAGCAACTTTACCGCTAGTTCCTTGTATTAGTTGGGCAACTTTGATATACCATGCTGATACAAAGTCAAGAACACCTGCATTTTTAACTCCATTAAATACAATCACCATATCTGCTTTTTGCTCTTTGGATTGAAGTTTTGAACCCAAAAACGGCGGATTTCCAATGATGTAGTCGATGGATTGCTTCGTTCCTCGCAATGACAATGTTTCTGCCCAATCAACACGCAACGCATTGACGTTAAAGATATTGGCGCTCTCTTTGATAGGGATATTAAAATGAGGTTCACCAAACATTTGGGCAAATTGTAAGTTCATTTGGTGGTCGATGAGCAACATCGCCGTTTGGGTGATACGGCTAGGAAGTTCTTCGATCTCAAAGCCGTAAAATTGGCTGATATGGACAAAAGGGGTTAATGTTTTCAATGCTTTTAATACGGAAAATTCCAAAAGTTTCAGCTCACGATAGGCAATAACGAGAAAATTACCACTGCCACACGCAGGGTCGAGAAACGTGAGATTGGAGAGTTTGGCGTGGAAGATTTGGAGTTGCTTTTCGCTATTTTTGATCCTCTCAAATTCTTCCCATAGTTCATCCAGAAACAACGGTTTGATCGCTTTTAGGATATTTTTTTCACTGGTGAAGTGCGCCCCAAATTCTCCTCGTTTGGTCGTATCCATCGACGCTTGGAACATTGACCCGAATATCGCAGGACTAATAAGGCTCCAGTCAAAAGCGCACGCTTCAAGGAGCATTTCACGCATAGAGGTATTGAAATTGGCGGTTCGGAGCTGTTCGGTGAAAATAGAGCCGTTAATATAGGGAAATTGGGTGTAGATTTCATCGATATTTTTTTGACGCTTATCATTGGGAGTATCAAAAATCTCAAAGAGATAGTTAATCGTTGAACCCAAATCACGTCCGCTCTCTTGGGTATGATTTTCAATCAACTCTCGAAAGCCATTTTTGGGAAAAATCCCCGTATCTTCGGCAAACATACAAAACAACAGACGTGTCAAAAACAGTTCGAGCTGGTGTCCACTGTAGCCGTTGTCGAGTAATTTATCATGGAGTTTTCCCATCAACTCTGCAGCAGCTTTGTTGGTTGGTTCTTCTTCTTTGTAGGTTTTTTTTTGATACCCTGCGATAAAGGCAAAGACCTCGATATTTTTGACTAAATCACTGAGGATAAAGCGATATTCTTCTTTGGTATCCAAATCAATGAGATAAAAATTGACAAAATCACAAACGAGGATAAATTTGGGCAAATCTCTTTGTTTTAGATTGGGGAGATATTCAAATGCCTGCTCTTTTGCTTTTATCAAATCCTTGCCAAAGCTTTTTTGCTCAATGAGCAACTGCCCCCGCCAAAACACATCGATAAAACCTTGTGATCCATCGATCTTTTTGATAGGACGTTCAAACTCTATCCCACGAGGTGAAACATCAAATATTTTAAAAAAATCAATCCAAAAACTCTGCGAATGTTGTTTTTCATGGGTGGTATTTTCCCACTCTTTTTGAAATAAAATAGCACGATTTCGGATTTCAGTTAGGGTTATCATAGTAGGATCGCTTTCATGTTAAGATACTAAAGAATGGAAGATCAGAATTTTACCATCCAAACCTATTAATTCAACAAAAACCTCGTAGGGTGTTTTGCACCCAAAACACTTCCTTGATAGCGTCATAGGAATCAAAGTTAAGCCCTCACCTTTTGGGTGACCCCTCACAATCAAAGAATCCCCTAAGCATTTCCCCCTACAATTGTCCTCATGTTATCCTCACTTTTTTAGGAGCTTTCCATGAACATCGCTGCAAATATCACCGAGCTTATCGGTAATACCCCTCTCATCCGTCTTAATACCGTTTCCTCACTCTCAGGTGCAACCATTTTGGGTAAATGCGAATTTATGAACCCGACCAGTTCGGTCAAAGACCGTATCGGATTTAACATGATCAAAACCGCCATGGCAGAGGGAAAAATCACCCAAGAGACCCTCATCATCGAACCCACCAGTGGTAATACGGGGATTGCCCTTGCCTCCATTTGTGCGGCGTTAGGGCTTTCACTTACCCTCACGATGCCCGAATCAATGAGCATCGAACGGCGCAATATCCTCAAAGCTTTAGGTGCCAATGTGGTCTTAACCCCTGCGGCGTTGGGGATGCAAGGTGCTATCGATGAGGCGAATCGATTGTGCGAAACCAACCCACAAGCGATCGTATTGCAACAATTTGCCAATCCTGCCAATCCCCAAATCCACCGCGAAACCACGGCGCAAGAGATTTTACGTGACACGGAGGGAAAAGTCGATATTTTCATCGCAGCGGTGGGGACGGGAGGAACCTTAACCGGAACGGGCGAAGCCTTACGTGCGGCACTGCCCAATATTGAGATCATCGCGATCGAACCCAAAGACTCCCCCGTTCTCTCAGGGGGAAAAGCAGGCGCGCATAAGATCCAAGGAATTGGGGCTGGATTCGTCCCCCCGATACTCAATACTACGCTATACCATGAAGTGATCACCATTAGCAACGATCACGCCATTGCCATGGCGCAACAATTGGCGCGAACAGAGGGGCTTTTGGTGGGTATTTCCGCCGGTGCTAATGTCGCTGCTGCGCTGGAAATCGCCTCTCGACCCGAAAATCAAGGTAAAACCATCGTCACTATCTTATGCGATACCGCGGAACGGTATCTTAGCACCGCACTTTTTGACTTCTAACCATGTTTATTGAGACCATCCGATGTGAGGGGGGGATAGCCCACCATCTCCCCTACCATCAACATCGACTCAACGCGACCCTCCAAAAATTCGCGTTTCATACCTATTACACCCTTAGTGACCATATCACTCCCCCTCCTAAAGCTCTCTATCGGTGTCGATGTGTGTATGATGCTAACCATTTTTCGTGTGATTATTTCCCCTATACCCCCAAAATGATCCAAAAAATCGGGTGGATTGCGGATGAGACGATCGACTATGGTGCCAAATACGCCAACCGAACCCCTTTTAATGACCTTTTACACCGTTATAGTGCGTATGATGAGATCCTCATTGTCCAAAACGGCTATCTCACCGATACCACCATCGCCAATATCGCCTTGTATGTGGAAGGTCAGTGGCTCACCCCCCATACACCCCTGTTAGAGGGGACAACCCGTGCGCGTTTAGTAGACGAGGGGAAACTTTTTATTGCCCCCTTGACCCCAGATGATCTTTCAAAAGCGACTAAAATCGCGCTGATGAATGCGATGATAGGGTTTCGTGAAATGGAAAATGGTATAATCCTCCCCATAAACACGAGACTAGGTTGAACCCAATGCTGTATGATATTATTAAAAGTCCCTCTTTCGGACACCTCATGGAATCTCAGATTCGCGATATGCTCATCTATTTGTTTGAAAATAACCAAAATTTTGGTGTTTTGTGTAACATCGAGGCGGTTCATTTTGACCCCACTCTCCCAAGCTATATCAGTGATGAATTTCGGGGAATGACCCTCTTTTTCTTGGCGGGATACAGTTTTGAAAGCGCACGTATTGATGAAGATATGTTGTTGTTTGAAGCGGGATTTGGAGCAGAAAACTTCGGTAGCTTCGTGAGTGTCCCGTTGATTTCTATCGTCCAAGTGATTGTCGATGACACCCCCGTAATGGTCAATTTAGCCCTCCCCTCCCCCAAAACAGAGACTAAAAACACCGCCAAAGTCAACGATAAAGGGGTACAAAACTCCATGAGCGCATTGCTATCGAATCCTGAAAATCAGAAGTTTATGAAAAAATAACACGCACCCATTCTCATCCTAAGTGCAACACCCAAAAAGGAAACTGCTTCATGCAAGATATGCTCAATAATCTCTCCACTTACGGCTACGCGGTGGTCTTTATCTACTCACTGGGAGGGGGATTTTTAGCCCTTTTGGGGGCAGGCGTGTTAAGTTTTATGGGAAAAATGGATTTGACCCTCTCTATTACTTTAGCTTTTGTTGCCAATGTCATTGGGGATGGGTTACTGTTTTACATGGCACGGTATCACAAAGTAGAGATGATGGAGTACCTACGACACCACCGCCGTAAATTGGCGTTTTCTCATCTCTTGCTCAAACGGCACAGTTCATGGATCATTATCCTCAAAAAATTTATCTATGGGCTTAAAACCCTGATTCCCGTTGCCATTGGGTTGACCAAATACGATTTTATGAAATTTATGCTCTATAACCTTATTGGTGCCTTGATCTGGGCAGTCACTGTGGGGGGATTGAGCTATTTTTTTGGGGGAGCGTTGATCCAAGGGTATGCGCTTATCGCCGATAAACCTTATCTCGCCCCCGTTGCGTTGATCGTGATTGGGGGGAGTGTGTGGCTGTATCTTACGCACGCCACGAAAAAAAAGTGATGCTGCACTTACCTAAGTAGGCTATAATATCCCATTCACACATTTATGGGGTATTGGGTATGCTCAAACTTTTTTTTGCTCGGCATAAGATTCTGGTCTCTTTTAGTTTTTTTTTCATCGTCATTACCGCGTATGGAACCTTTAGTTACCTCTCCAAACGGGAAGAAATTTTACACAATATGCACGGGAAGCTTTTTTCCACGGCGGTGGCGACCGAAGCGATTATGGGAAACCGTTTTGCCGATAGAGCCATAGACGCTACGTCGATCTCCCCTCAAGAAGATATGGAAAACATCCTCTCCCTCTCCAAATTTGCCAAAGCTGCCGAAGCCCGTTATGTCTATATGCTCATCCTCGATGATCATAATGTCACCCGATTTATCGCCAGCAGTGCCACCGATCATGAGATTGAGACGGGGGAGATGCTCACCCACTATTATGATTCCTACCCCTTTAATAACAATATTGACAAAACGTTCAAAACCAAACAAGTCCTTTTTGACCCGTGGGTAAAAGATCAATGGGGAGTCTTTAGCAGCGTGTTTGTCCCCCATACGACCCCTAATGGGAAATCGTACATCATCGGCGTGGACATCGATATGAAACTCATCGATGATCTCTCCCGTGCCGCTGCCATGAAAGAGGTGGTGGGGATTTTATTGATTTTACTGGCGTTAAGTCCGCTGTTGTATCTGTTAAATCTCTTTCAACGGGACAACACCCTTTTGCAACACAAAATCGATGAAGCGACGGTTGAACTCAAAAAAATTAATGAGCATCTCCAAGAAAAAGTCTCTCACCAAACCCAAGAACTTCTCAAACAGTTTTACCACGATACCCTCACCACCCTCCCCAATCGGAACAAACTGCAAGAAGATATTTATGGTTCTCACCCGTTTGCCCTTGCGATTATCGATATTGATGCGTTCAAAGAGATTAATGATTTTTTTGGGATCCTTGGAGGCGATGCCATTTTGCTTCAGTTTGCCCGTTTCATCGATTCGTATCACCCTTCCTACCGTATTTCAGGGGATCAATTTGCCTTGCTGTTTCCCCAAGGAGATTTCCTAGATGAGATCCTTTTTTTACTGCAGACCCTGATTAAAGAGGTGGAAGAAAAAGAGTTTTTTATCGAGGGGCAAAGTATCCCTATGCGTCTCTCCATTGGTCTAGCGCACGGTGAAAATGCCAATCTCATCTCCGCTGACATCGCCGTGCATCAAGCTAAAATCAACAAAATCCCCCTTGCCCTGTACAACGAAGATGAGAAAATACGGAATCATTTCCAAAACAACCTCACCATGGCAAAGACCATTAAAAAAGCACTGCTTCACTCCAAAGTGGTGTGTCATTTTCAACCCATTCTTGCCTTGGATACGGGAAAAGTGGAAAAATATGAAGCCTTGGTGCGGATTCGTGATGAATACGATACCCTTATTTCTCCCATCCACTTTTTGGAATTGGCGAAAAAAACCAAACACTACCCCTACATCACCCGTGAAGTGGTACGCCAAACGTGTCACCTTTTCGCAACCCGAACCGATCAGGTCTCGATTAATCTCTCCAGCAGTGATATTGCCGATCCTGAATTGTCCCACTTTATCATTGATACCATTACCCAAACCCACACGGCCGATCGCATTACGTTTGAAATTTTAGAATCCGAAGGGATTGATAATTTTGAGGTGGTCTCTGCGTTTATCCAAACCATCAAAGCCTTAGGGGGGCATATCGCCATCGATGATTTTGGGACAGGATACTCAAGCTTTGAGAACATCCTCAAGCTCAATATTGATTACATCAAAATCGATGGATCCCTTATTCGCAATGTCGATACCGATGAACGTCATGCCATTGTTGTCGAGACCATTGCTGATTTTGCCAAAAAAATGGGGGCAAAGACCATCGCCGAATTTGTCTCCAGCGAAGCGATCTATCATAAAGTGAAAGCCTTAGGGATTGATTATGCGCAAGGGTATTTTATTGGAAAGCCAAATTCCCTCCCTGATGCTTAGGGGAGCGCGTTTAATCGTTGGCTTATCGTAAATGCGGTAAAATCGCTGCCATTAGACAAACCCGATTAGGTAGCACCAATATGAATTATTCCCCCTCGACCATCGAAGCCAAATGGCAAAAATTTTGGGCAGAGCATAAAAGCTTTGAGCCAAGTGAAGATTTTACCCAACCTAAAAAATATATCCTCAGTATGTTTCCCTTCCCCAGCGGACGACTCCATATGGGTCATGTCCGTAACTACACCCTCAGCGATACGTTTGCCCGTTATTACCGTCAACAAGGGTTTAACGTTTTGCACCCTATCGGTTTTGATAGCTTCGGGATGCCAGCGGAAAATGCGGCGATTAAAAACGGTTCTCACCCCAAAACATGGACGTACGATAATATCGATTACATGAAAAAAGAGTTTGCCTCTTTGGGCTTTTCGTTCTCCAAAGAGCGTGAATTGGCGACCAGTGATGAATTGTATACGAAGTTCGAGCAGGGGTTTATCATCGATATGTACGAACGTGGGCTTTTGTACCGTAAAGAGGGGATGCTTAATTGGTGTCCGCACGATCTGACCGTACTTGCCAATGAGCAAGTGGTCGATGGGTGCTGTTGGCGTTGTGATACCCCCATTGTTAAAAAAGAGATGAATCAATACTATTTTAAAATCACCCACTACGCTGATGAGCTTTTGGAAGATCTCAAAAAGTTAGAGGGTGGATGGCCAAAACAGGTTTTGACGATGCAAGAGAACTGGATCGGTAAATCCAATGGATTGGCGTTTGATCTTCTTTTGGACGAGGCAAGCCAAGCCGTACTGGGCGGTCAGTTTGACCGTTTCGATGTCTTTACCACCCGTCCCGATACGATTTATGGGGTTTCCTATACCGCGCTTGCCCCTGAACATCCTATTGTTTCGTATATGATAGAAAACGCGCTTTTGAGCGCTACGGTCATTGAACAGCTTAAAGCGATGAAAAATAGCTCTAGCATCGACCGCCAAAAAGAGAAAAGTGGTGTTGCATTAGGATTAAATGTCATCCATCCGCTCACCGGAAAAAGTATCCCTGTATGGGTTGCTAACTTTGTCCTCATGGATTACGGTAGCGGTGCGGTGATGGCAGTACCGGCGCACGATGATCGTGATTTTGATTTTGCCCAAAAGTACGATTTACCCATCCATGCCGTGATTAAACCGCTTGAGGGTGAGTCCGATGGTACCAAAGCCTATACCGATGTGGGGATCATGGTTAATTCTGCAGATTTTGATGGACTCAACTCCAAAGCAGCGCAAAGTGCTGTCATTGACCATTTTGAAGCTGAAAAAATCGGACAAAAAACGACCAATTACAAACTCAAAGATTGGGGAGTCTCTCGCCAACGCTATTGGGGTGCACCGATTCCGTTTGTCCATTGTGACGATTGTGGTTTGGTGATGGAGAAAAAAGAGAATCTACCGATTGCCTTACCGCACGACATCGAAATCACGGGGGAGGGAAACCCACTAGAGAAACACCCGACGTGGAAACATTGTAAATGTCCGAAATGTGGAAAAGAGGCGATTCGTGAGACCGATACGATGGATACGTTCGTCGAATCAAGTTGGTATTTCCTCCGTTTTTGTGCTTCCCCTGCTAACTGGGAGAGTGAAGCGTTTTCAGCGGAGCAAATAGAGTACTGGATGGGGGTCGATCACTACATCGGGGGGATTGAACACGCTATCTTGCATCTGTTATACGCCCGATTTTTTACCAAAGTGTTCCGAGATTTAGGGTATGTTAGTTTTGATGAGCCGTTTGATCGATTATTGACACAGGGGATGGTGCTTAAAGACGGGGCAAAAATGTCCAAATCCAAAGGCAATACCGTCGATCCTGATGCCATCATCGAAAAATACGGTGCCGATACGGCGCGATTGTTTATCCTTTTTGCTGCCCCTCCCACCCAAGAGTTAGAGTGGAATGACAGTGCCGTTGAGGGGGCATTTCGCTTTTTGAGACGTTTTGCCGAGCGATCGAGTAATGTCAATAAAACCAATATGCTTGCGACTATCAATCACGCCTCCTTGACCAAAGAGGAAAAACACGCCCGTAAAAAAGTGTACGAAGCCCTCAAACGTTCTCAAGAAGTGTTTGTCGAGCGGTATACCTTTAACACCCTCATTGCAGGGGTGATGGAGGCGATGAACGCGTTAAACGAGCAAACCAATCGGGATGTATGGAGTGAGGGGTACTGGATTTTGACCTCCATTATGGAGCCGATCGTTCCCCATTTGTGTTGGGAACTTTCCAGTACCTTGTTTGGACGAGCGAATCTTACGCAACACGTTGTTTTGGACGAAGTGTTTGACGTAGACACATTGGTTTTAGGGGTATCGGTCAATGGAAAAAACCGCGCCACGATTGAAGTAGCCGTGGGTGCCTCCGACGATGCAATGATTGCCATCGCCACAGCGGCGGTTGAAAAATGGCTTGAGGATAAAACCATCGTCAAAACCATCATCGTCCCCACTAAATTGGTTAATATCGTGATAAAAGGATAAATATGCGACAGTTGCTTTGGGTAGGAATCGTTTTAATCCTAGTGGGATGTGGATATGCACCCGCGAGTCAGTATGCCCGTAATGTATTGGGGGAGAGTGTCAGCACAGAGGTCAAGGTCTCGATGGAAGATCCCCAAAATACGGTCTTGATTAAAGATGCCGTTGATATGGCGGTCATTACCAAATTTCGGGTCAATATAACCTCCAAAGAGAATGCCAAAACGCAGTTGACGTTTAGAATTTTAGGGGTGGGATTTACCCCCTTACGCTATGACCTCAATGGGTATGTGAGTACGTATCGTGCATCGGTCACCCTTGGGATACATCGACAATCGTCCGAAAAACAACAAGAGTATACCGCCTCAGGGGTCTATGATTTTGATATTGCACCCAATGCCTTGTTATCCGATCAAGCCCGTTTTATCGCAATCCAAGAGGGTGCGACCAAAGCACTCGATGGATTTATCGCCCAAGTCGCTTCCGAAGGGGTCAATGGCGAAGTTGATCACAACGATTCCCATGGCTCTTACTGAGTTTCTTGAGAAAAAACCTCTTTTTTATGAGGTGATCGATATTGACCGTTTCCCCACAATCTACGCCACTCTCCACGAAAAACGATCACTTCCCCCCATCATTCATCTTGTGGGAACCAATGGTAAAGGTTCCACGGGGCGATTTTTGGCGACCGCATTGCACCGTGCAGGCTATAGTGTAGGGCATTACACCTCCCCCCATATTATTCGATTCAATGAACGTATTTGGCTTGATGGTGCTGAGGTCAGTGATAGCGTGCTGGAAAACGCCCACCAAAAACTTCTTGCGTTGTTAGAGGATGCCCATCGTGACGCATTGAGCTATTTTGAATACACCACCCTTTTGGCGATGATCGTGTATGAGGGGTGTGACTATGTGGTCTTAGAAGCGGGTCTTGGGGGGGAGTTTGATGCGACCAATGTATTTGCTAAAACGTTGAGTGTTTTTACCCCCATCGATTTTGACCATGCCGCTTTTTTGGGAACAACCATTCAATCCATTGCAGGGACGAAACTGCGCAGTATGCACACCAAAGCGTTATTGGGCAAACAACCCCATATCGACACCAAAATCATCGCTCGCCACATCGCTACCGAAAAAGGGTGTGAACTGTTGTGTATCGATGAGATGGCACGTGAATCCATGCAATCCATTGCCCAAAAACTTGCCAAAAAAAATCATCTCAGTGACTATCTACGTGATAATCTTGAACTTGCCATGGCAGCGTTTGAGGTGTTGGGACACGAAGTGAGTGCGTCAGTGTTTGATCAAAATGCCCTTTTTGGACGATTAACCCCCATCGCCTCTAATATTACCCTTGATGTAGGACACAATGCCCTTGCAGCCACCTCCATCGCCCACCATTTTCAGGGGCAAAAAGTGACCTTGATTTATAACACCTATGCGGATAAAGAGTATGCAGCCATTTTACGTATCTTACAACCGATTATCGTATCGGTCGAGATTATCGACGTGAAAGAATCCCGCATTGTTCCACGCGAAGCGTTGGAAACTGTCTTGGACGATTTGGAGATAGCGTATCGCTCTTTTCATGCCATTGACCCCACAAAAAACTATTTGGTCTTTGGATCCTTTAGTGTGGCTGAGGCGTTTTTACATCGTCATTCTCGCGAAGACGGGAATCTAGCTAAGGATATGATATGATATGAAATGAGAGGAATAACTAATGTCAGTAAAATGGAGTGAGTTGTATCGCTGGTCAGTTGTCGAAGTGGAATTTGGCACACCCAAAAAATATGTTGAAGCTCCTATGGACTGTGTCGATCTTATGGGAAAATATCCCTATGGAATTAATACCGATAATGAATTTTCGATGCGTCATATGGCGATTGTCATTTCCAAAAATCTTGCTAATAGCTCTATTATCGTCGTTCCGTTGACTGAAACCAAACATGGTGATGCGGAGAACCCATCAAGAGTAGTTCTCGAACATCAAAAATATAAATATTTTCTCTATAAAGATACGACGATACTGATAGATAATATCGTGACCATAGAAAAAAAAGTGCGTATTAAAAAGATTGTTTTACAGTGGGTTCCAGAACCGGTACGGAGAAAAATAAAAAAGGCGATGTATGAGAGTTTTAAATGAAAGAAGCCCCGCCGAAGCGAGGCAAGAGACCCCAAGGGTCAAAACAAGATGTCTTGCGACATCTGTTCGAGTATGTACGAAGAAATTATAGCACAGAAAATAAAATAAATACAAAATGGAATGAAGCTTGAGTAATATGAGTAAAAGATTTGACAATAAAGAGATTTTGACGAGTGGAGCAATAAAATAATGTCTCAAGCACGCTGGTATGAATACCTCAAAAATAATCCCAAAAATCTTCCCGATATTTTGGTCTGTGAAGATGGTGCAGAAGCCTTAAAGTTACGTGATGTATCGACCTTTTTAGGGGTGAATCCTATCGTATTACCCGATTTTCGGGCGACGTACATGGACGATTTACGCCCTTTTAGTGAAGAGCTTTTTGCCCTTTTTGCTGCATTGCGTAGCTATTATACGGCGACGAAAAAACCGCTTATTATTGCTCCGCTCAAAACATTGCTGTTTCCCATGCCAGAGTCCTCCTTACTCCAAAGTCAGACGATAGAGTTTGCTTCACGCCTCGATCTTGGTGCCTTTAAAGGACAATTGCTCCATTGGGGATACACGTTCGTCGATATGGTCGAGATGGAGGGAGAGGTCTCTCATCGGGGGGATATTCTCGATATTTATGTCCCCAATCAGCCCCATCCTTATCGGATCAGTTTGTTCGATGATGAGATCGAAGAGATCAAAGCCTTCGATGTGGAGACCCAACGTACGGACAAAGAGGAGTTGGCTTCTATTGAGGTGACCAGTGCCTTTTTTTCCCTGAATGCAACCCAATACACCGCGTTTGAAAACGCCATTAACACCGCTTCTAGTGACAGTTTTGTCAAAGACATCGCCTCGCTGGGGTTTTGGGTTTTGGGGGAGTATGGGAGTGATCTGTGTGCGGGAAAAAAGGTGGTGCGTATCCGTGAGATGAAAAGCGTGTTGGATGAAGCGTATGGTCTGGATTCGTATGCTTTGCCCCGTCAGCGCTTTGAGGGGGAGATCATCCCCCAAGCGCAACACTATACCCCCTTGGTGGGGGGGCAGTTTCAGACCCTTCGAGAATTCCATAAAACCAAAAAAATGACCCTTATTACCGCCAGTGAGACCCAATGTAAAGCCGCAGAGATTTTTGATCTTGCGGGGGTAAAGGTGGTCTATTCGGGGATCGTCCTCAACCTTATCGGGAACGATGAGATTATTTTTTCCCTGAATCACGTAGAGAAAAAACGTCGCACTCGTCGCACGACCATCCTCCTTGATGATCTCAAAGTGGGTGATTATGTCGTCCATGAAGAGTACGGCGTGGGGATTTTCGAGGGGATTGAGCAAGCCGAAATTTTGGGTGGTATCAAAGACCTCGTCGTCATCAAATATATGGGAGACGATAAACTCCTCCTCCCCGTTGAAAATCTCGATACGATTGACCGTTATATCGCCTCAGGGTCGTTGCCCGTGTTGGATCGTTTGGGGAAAGGGAGTTTTGGGAAGCTCAAAGCCTCGGTTAAAGCGCGTTTGTTTGAGATTGCCTCCGAAATTGTGGGGATTGCTGCTAGCCGTGCCTTGATTCGTGCTTCGGTGATCAGGGTCGATGGGGGGGAATTACGCCGTTTTCAACGCGCCTCAGGGTTTGAGTATACCCCTGACCAATCCCGTGCGATTGATGCCATTATCACCGATCTCTCTTCGGGGCAGATTATGGATCGCCTTTTGAGTGGGGATGTGGGATTTGGGAAAACCGAAGTGGCGATGAATGCCATCTTCGCCGCGACCAAAGGGGGATTCCAATCGCTGTTGGTCGTCCCCACGACGTTGCTAAGTTCCCAACATTTCCAATCCCTCAAAAGTCGTCTTGAACCTTTTGGGCTTCGGGTGGCAAAATTGGATCGATTCATTACGACCAAAGAGAAAAATGCAACCCTTCGGGCATTGGAAGCGGGAGAACTGGATTGTGTGGTGGGAACCCATGCCCTCTTTGGGGTACGGTGTGCGAAGCTTGGGATCGTCATCATCGATGAAGAGCATAAATTTGGGGTGAAACAAAAAGAGAAACTCAAAAATCTTTACGAAAACGTCCATCTGCTTAGCATGAGTGCCACCCCCATCCCCCGCAGTCTTAACCAAGCCCTTAGCTCGATCAAAACCATGTCCGAACTCCTCACCCCACCCAGCGAACGGTTGGGCGTGCGGACGTTTGTCAAAAATTACGACGAAAAACTGATCAAAGAGGTTATTTTACGGGAACTCCGACGGGGTGGGCAGGTGTTTTATGTCCATAACTCGATTGATTCCATGATCATCAAATCAGGCGAACTCAAAGCCATTCTCCCCCATTTGCGTATCCTCATCTTGCACTCCCAAATCAGCGCGACCCACACCGAAGAGGAGTTAGCCAAATTTGCTGATCGGCAGTACGATGTACTCCTTGCTACGTCGATTATCGAGTCAGGAATCCATATGCCCACGGTCAATACGATGATTATCGATGGGGCGGATCGGTTCGGGATGGCGGATTTGCATCAATTGCGCGGTCGTGTGGGGCGCGGTCACAGTGAGGGGTATGCCTATTTTATCGTTGATGATAAAGAGCGTCTCACCCCTGAAGCAAAAAAACGGTTGGTTGCACTCGAATCCAACTCCTTTTTGGGCAGCGGCTCGATGTTGGCGCATCACGACCTTGAAATTCGCGGTGGAGGCAATCTTGTCGGCGATGCCCAAAGTGGTCATATCAAAAATATCGGCTATTCCCTGTATTTGAGAATGCTTGAAGATGCGATTAAAATACTCACCAACCAAACCCATGAAGTCAAAGCCAAAGTAGACATTAAACTCACCATCAGCGCCTTTATTAGCGATGACATCGTGACCGAAGATCGATTGCGCTTAGAGCTGTACCGACGGCTAAGTCACTGTGAATCGCCCCGTGCCATTTATGCGATTCTCGAAGAGGTCGAAGATCGGTTTGGTAAACCCGACATCCCTACCCAACAATTTTTTGAGCTGATGGTCATTAAGGTGTTAGCAATCCAAAAGAAGATCAAAATGGTGAGCAACTACCATCAAAATATCACGATCGAATACCATAATGGTCGCAAAGAGATCCTGCAGAGTAAAAGCAAAGACGATGATGATGTGATCGGGGCGGTTGCCTCTTATTTACGCCAATCTAATGCCTGAATTTTAATCATAAGGTGTTACGTAAATGTAACGCTCATGGACTATAATAGCACATTTTATTCTCCCAAAGGAAGATACCCATGGATCGAACTGCTACCTTACAATTGCTTGCTGAAGCGAAAAAATCGCACGTCAAATGGGTGCAACGGGCAAAATTATTGATCGGAGGACTTCCTGTTGACCAAGATGCCATACCGTTGAATTGTACCGATTGCGATTTTGGGCAATGGTTTTATGACAAAGGACAACAACTTAATGCGCTGGGAGCAACAGAGTGTTTGCACGACATTGAAAAAGCCCATTTTGAGGTGCATGAACACTATACTAAAATTTTTAAAATCTATTTTGACACCAGCGACCGTTCCTTTTTTTCCAAAATTTTTAGTTCCAAAAAGAAAATCAGTGAGCAAGAACGGGAAATCGCCAAAGAGTATTTCAGTCGACTACAAGTTTCTTCGGATGATATTTTAGAACACATCGGTCGTTTGGAGCGTCGTTTGTATGGCATTTCTCAAAATGTTTTTGATGCGGCTGAACAGGGAACGTTATAGTTTTGAGCTTTTGCCCTTTTTATAACGCCCATACGTGTCGTTCGTGCGGTTGGATACAGACCCCTTACCCTCAGCAACTCTCCCAAAAAGAGGAAATGCTTCGTACCTTGCTTGACCCTTTTTCGCCTCAATCGTATGTACCTTCCGTTGAAAGTCCTCTTTTAGGATTTCGTAATAAAGCCAAAATGGTAGCGAGTGCTACTTCTAGCGGGATCACCTTGGGGTTATCCGATGGGGTGAGTCTCACCCACTGCCCTTTATACGATACCGCTATGCACACTGCGTTACACAGTATTCAAGCGTGGCTCAATCATTTGGGGATAAAAGCCTACGACGTGGAGAAAAAAAAGGGGGAACTCAAATACGTTCTCCTCACCCAAAGCCGTTACGATGGCTCGATGATGGTGCGCTTGGTGCTGCGTTCGCATGGGGTACTTAAACGGATCCAAAAAGGCTTAGCGGAGCTTCTTGCTCAAGAACCGCACATTACGGTCGTGACCGCCAACATTCAGCCCCTTCATGCCGCCATTTTGGAGGGGGAAGAGGAGCTGTTTTTGACACCTTGCCATCGTTTGGAAGAGCAATTCAATGGCATTTCCCTTTTTATCCGCCCCAAAAGTTTTTTTCAAACCAACCCTACGGTGGCGGAAAAACTCTATCAAACCGCCTCCGAATGGGTCGATGAATCGAATCCTACGATACTGTGGGATCTTTTTTGTGGTGTGGGCGGGTTTGCTCTTCATTGTGCGACACCCAATCGAACCCTTGTGGGGATTGAGATTCAAGCTGAAGCGATCGAATGCGCGCGGGATTCAGCGCGATCCTTAGGGTATGACCATCTACGATTTGAGTCGATGGATACTGCCCAATTTTACGCCCATGCAGGGGAAAAACCACAGGTCATTATCGTCAATCCCCCCCGCCGAGGATTGGGAGAATCGTTATGTCACTGGCTCACGTCTACGGGGGTCGAAACAATGATCTACTCCAGTTGCAATGCGGTGAGTTTGGCAAAAGACCTTGGCTATTTACGTGATTACCGTGTTGCGCGTGTGCAACTGTTTGATATGTTCCCCCATACGGAACATTATGAGACGTTGGTGGAGTTGGTCAAAATCATTTGAATTTTTATCGAGACGAATCTCACGCATGGTTAGATACCCAATTCTTTGAATAATTCAGTGCTAGTGGCAAAAACTTTGGTCTCACTGTCTATTTCCAAACGGTCAATACGATTCATCATCTCATCGCTGGGCAAGGAAATATCAAAAGGGATTCGCTTTTCTAAAGCAACTTTGGCTAAAAAAAGGTTAACAGCATCCCCAAAACTCATCCCAAACGCATCAAACACTTTTTTAGATTCATTATAAAAACGATCTTCAACCCGAACACTGGTTTGCATTTTCATAGTAAACTCCTTTTTGACAATGATACTCCAAATGGATTATAGAGTCAAGTCCTATCAATAAAGTTCCCCAAAAAGCTGAAGATGAATCAGATACAACCGCACATCAAATTCCAGCTGATAGTAGTGCGGTTCGATGTGCTTACAGAGGTTATAAAACGCTTTATTATGCCCTTTTTCTCTGAGATGCGCCAACTCATGGGTGACAATCATCCGCAAAAAGGGTTCGGGGGCTTTTTTAAAGAGATGGGCAATCCGAATCTCATTTTTGGCTTTGAGTTTTCCCCCTTGTACCCGCGAGACGAAGGTATGCGTCCCCAACGCTGCGTGTAGATCCCGAAGCTTGGTATCATAGAGGACTTTAGCAATGGGTGCGCTGGTGCGTAAATAGCTATTTTTGAGTTCCATGACATAGTCATACAACGCTTTATCGGTGCTGTAGGGGTGAAGTGAGGGATATTTTTGTATCAAATGTTCCCCCAAGCTTTTGGTGTCAACAAGCTTTTGCACCTGCATTTGTAACTTGTGAGGGTAGTGATTGAGATAGATGAGGGTGGGGACAACACCCATGCTAATCTATGTGGTTGGTGATGTTGGTAATATGTCCATGATTGTCGTGGTAAACGGTTACCAATTGGCTATGGACGCATAGGTCTAATTGCCCCTTATCGACATGAAAATAGTTAGCATAATCGTGTGATTCGTAGAGTATGTGTTCACTTGGGGCGCGATGTCGGTTAAGCCGTGAGAGGATAAACAAAACAACCGGAGTTCCAATGAGGGTATAAATGGCGTGTTCAAAGGTGACGCTGCTAATATTTTCAAAAATCCAATAGGATACCTCTTCAGCAGGTACTTTGAGGGTAAGGATTTTATAACCAATGATTAAGACGGGTTTCCATAAATAGATAAAACCCAGCCACAGTCCAATGGTCATTGCATCCCACAGCCACCGTTTTCGTCGGGGCATTTCATGACGTTTATTGATAATGAGCGTTTCCATCTTAAGCCCCTTTTTTCGGTAATTGTTGGTGGAGACCACGATCAGGACTCACCCACCGTGCGCGCCCTTTGGTACCAAATACCACTTTGGGAAGGGCGGTTACGGCGGTAAAGAGATTGAGCAACCAGTACGCAAAGGGATACCAAATCATCCAATAGTAATTTTTTCCCAACCCCTCATCGTAATGACCATCCAACCACTTGCTCACCCCAAATTGGAGTAAACACGCACCAATCAAAATGACACTACTCTCATCGGGTAAAATAGGGGATTGTTCTGGCATCAAGTAGGGGACAGGGATAAAAAAGCTAACCACCCACATGACCAATACCAATACCATACTGTAAGCCCAAATCGTACTGAGCATCAGTTCGGTCATGAGTCCCCAAAGATGGGTTTGTTTGTGCATAAATAAGACTTTGAAATTTTTAAGCATCACTTGCACCCCTCCCATCGCCCAACGCAACCGTTGTTTCCACAAACCTGTGATCGTTTCAGGCATCAAAATCCATACCAGCGCGCGGGGTTCAAAGCGGACATCCCACCCATTACGTTGCAGTTTCCACGTAATATCAATATCTTCGGTCAACATATCCGGACTCCAATACCCCACTTCATGCACGGCGGCTTTTCTAAATCCCGTAATAACCCCCGAGACCGTAAAGAGTCGTCCAAAACTGCGTTGTGCCCGTTTAATCATCCCCACAATGGAGGAAAATTCCCCTACTTGGATTTTTCCTAATAAACTCGTACGGTTGCGAATACGGGGATTACCCGTTACCGCTGCTACTTCAGGATAACGGATAAAGTGTTTCACCATCCAATGGACACAGTGTTTATCGATGAGAGCATCCCCATCAATTCCGATCAAATATTCGTATTTGGCGACCAAAGCACCCGCTTGAAGCCCTAAGGCTTTTCCCTGATTTTCGACCAAATTGACCACTTTGAGTCTTGGGTACTCTTTGGCTAGCATGAGTAGTATCTCTAAGGTATTATCTTTGCTTCCATCGTTGATCGCAATGACCTCAAATTCAGGATAATCGACATTAAGCGCGTAAGTGATGGTCTCAACGGCATTTTCCCCCTCATTGTAGCAAGGGATCAAGATGCTCACCCCCGGCCACTTTTCATTAGGTCTTAGGGGGGGAATGGGGTATTTAAGGTAGGGTTTTTCATTCTTAAAATAAAAAAAGATAGCCCCAACAATCCATAAGCTGGACATAAAAAGGGGGTAATAATAGACATATCCCAATATGGTTTGCCATAACAGATGAACAAATACAGCGAAAGTCATTATAAATCCTTATTGTTTATCCACAGGACTGGTTGGGGTTACGACATGCATACGTAAGGGCTTTTGTTTAAAGGCTTCGCGTATTGTTATGGCATCGGGGACGTTGCTAAAGACATTATCGGGATAATAGGCGATATGGTGAACCCCTAAGCGGTAGAGATGGTTGATGGTCTCATTCATCTCTTTGGCGGGGATTGCTTCACTGTTTTTACGCCAATCAACGGTTTGCAGTTCGATAACGGTACGCTCTACACCGCATTTTTCTTCCTTAACATTATGGACGATTTTGGTATAAAACGCATCCGTATCGTCCGCTTTTTCCATATACGGCATCGCCATAATCGCAGTGTAATCGTATTTTTGGATCGATTCGGAGAGGTTTTGAGCGTACCATTCTTGGGCATTTTTATTCAAGGCAACTTGGGCGTACAAATTTCGAGCTGTTTTGAGTCCAGGTTGCTCATCTCGGACACTTTGCGCTAATTGCAACGCAAAATCGTCCAAATAAGTGGTTTTAAGCTGTGTCCATTGGTCAAATTGTTGTCGATTCGCGCGAATTTTAGTGACACTTTGGGCTAATCCCCATTTTTTATACTGCTTATGGGCGGCTTTAGAATCATCCTCATAATCCGATAGCGTGACATCATCATGAAACAATATCCCATCAAAATAGGCTGATTTAGCTAAATCGGCGTAAATCTCTTGAATTACCTTTCGCGCTTTTGGGGAGAAGGGAGAAAGTCGTGGATACCCCATATTGAGATGGGTAGGATCAACTTGTAAGGTTATGACCTTCTCTTTAGCTGCGGGGTTGTTTTTGGGTAATTCCCACGCCAACATCGGTATCCACGCATAAATTCGTGTCACTTGGGTACGTGTGGCGATTTGCCACGCTACACGATTAAAAAGATCTGCCCGCATAGGGACATGACGGTTGGGGAAATAGACATAATCAGCCGCACCATCAGAATCAGGGTCGGAGAAGGCTTGCAGATAAATGGTATTGACCCCTAATTTTTTAATCCGTTCTAGGAGATCACCCAAATTTAGCTCTTGTTCCGTTACATTGGCATCATAGATATAATCCAAATCAACGTGAGCTGCTTTGGTAGTACGATCATCATCCGTCCAATTGGCATTACGCGTTTTCATATTAAGCTCTAACTCTTTAAGGGTCATTGTCCCCTCTACCAAAATACGGCGCAATCCCCACAAAGGGGTTGTCTTGGTATTGCTTCCATCCTCCAATGTAAGGCCAATAGGCATCCCTAAACGTTGGGCAATGGTGCGTGATTCTTTAGTATAATGACCATAAGGCCACACCATAACACGGGGTTTTTGCCCCGTATAACGCTCTAAAAAGGTGTTGTTTTCCAATAAATCATTATACACACGACGTTGGTAGCTTTTGTCATCTTCGTATTTTTGGGTAGCACTCAACCACAAATGGGTCGTTAGGGCAGGTTCCATATTCCCTTGAGGATTCCCTTGCAGCCCCTCGTGTGCCTGATAACTGTGACTGCCGACTTCTACAAGACCACTGGCAACCATCTCTTTGATCTCTTTTTGGCTGAGAAACTCTTTGCGTGGAATCATTTTTCCGGCAAAATCAACTTTGTCTTCTTTGAGCAGCCAACTTCCCACCAAAGCAACGACAGAGGGAATTTTATATTTTTTAAGGATGGGATAGGCATTGACATAGACTGAATGGTATCCATCATCGAAGGTAATGAGTACGGCTTTTGTGGGAAGTACCTTTCCTGTGTTCCGATACGCCAAAATATCATCAACACGGATAAAGTGATACCCATGATTTTGCAACCACTGCATCTGTTCTTCAAAATGTTCAGGAGACACGGCATAAGCTGAATCGAGTGTTTTACTTTTTTCTGCTATTTCGTGATAGCTGAGGATAGTAAACTCATTGGGATTTTGATCCCGACTGCACTCATTGGGTAGCTCATTGGCACTCAAATAACTGCTCAAAAGCGTCACAAATACAAAGATAAATTTTACGATGGGTTTACGCATACAGGGAGTACTCTCTTTAAAAAATTTAACCAATTATTATACATTATGCCCGCTTCATAGCTTCTAATTGTGGTTAAAAAATGAGTAAGAAAAATTGATAGGAAAAATGTGACAAAAATATTATTATGAGGTACACTTTCACACCATTACACGAGGGTTAAGAGGGAGTATTTATGCACCATAGCGATGGATTAAGGGGTCAAGGGAAATGATTGATTCTTTTGAAGTATTGAACGCGCTAGAAGCTTTGTCTCTTTTAGAATTTTCTCCCCCTTTTTGGTGGCCCGCTTATGGAACATTTGAGGTGGTTGTTGGGGCAATTTTAACCCAAAATACCCAATGGTCACGGGTTGAAATTTCTCTGGAAAATCTTCGCCAACATCGCCTCTTATCCCCTGATACGCTTGCTTATTGCGATCATGAAAGGTTAATGGAGTTAATCCGCCCCAGTGGATTGTTTAACGCCAAAGCATCCAATTTGATTCGTCTCTCTTGTGCCATCTTAAAAGAGTATGGTGATTTTGAAACTTTTGCTCTTTTAGTCGATCGGGAGTGGCTATTGGATCAAAAGGGGATTGGCCCTGAAACCGCCGATTCGATCCTTTGTTATGCGTGTGCACGACCTGTGATGGTCGTCGACAGCTATACCGCACGATTACTTAAAAAATTTGGGTATGAATTTGAGCGTTATGAGGAGCTTCAAGTGTGGTGTGAAGTGGGGATACGAGTCCATTATGAGGATGCACAACTGCCTAGAATTTTTGCCCATTTTCATGGAATGATTGTGGAGTATGTAAAAGCCAATAGTCGGGGAAAAATTTTAAAGATAGAAGAGTTGAAAGCGTATTAAAACACCTCTTTCACCCGTCCTACTTCTCCACTCATCAGTCGTACTTTGATTCCGTATGGATGATTGGGAGATTTGGTGAGGATATCGCGGACGATCCCCTCGGTCAATTTCCCCGTTCGTTGATCCTCTTTGAGGACGATGGTGACCCGTTTACCTGACATAATGTTTTTGCGTTCTTGACCGTCCATCTTAGTCTCGTAAGTTGAGCCATGAGGGGGGGTTATCAAAGGAGAGTTCACTTTGGTTCCAATGGTTTTTTTCCCCATTGCGGGAATGAAGTTTGCCATCAATGTATTTGTATTGCAATCCAGTAACGGTGCTGGTAAGTTTTTTACCCTCACTGAGTGCTTCTAAAACTTTTTCTCTGCTTTCCATTGGGTGATCCTTTTGATCGTGAGCTAGTAGGGGGTTGAGTGGATAAAAAATTAAAGGTAGAAAAAAATGAGTGTAAAAAGAGGAAGCAGGCAGAAAATCTACCTGCTTAGGAGAGAACTTACAGTGCAGTAACGTTTTCTGCTTGAGGACCTTTTTCGCCTTGTCCAACAGTATAAGTTACTTTTTGACCCTCTTCAAGAGAAACACGGCCATAACCTGTGCGGTTGATTTGACGAAAGTGAACAAACAAATCTTTGTCTCCGTTATCTTGTTGGATAAATCCAAAACCTTTTTCGCCGTTGAACCATTTAACGGTTCCGTTTTGTACATCTGCCATAATAAGCCTTTTAGTTAAAAATACACCCCGTTGCCGCGGTGGTCGAAAATATAAAGTGGAGTATTCTTAGAGCGGGCCGTACTGTTAACAAAAAGGTCTTCAATAGAGAGCTAGCCAAAGATGAAACTCTAAATCATCTTTCAATGATTGGAGTATAACTGAAAAATAGTGAAAAAGCAATTAAAGATACGCTAAGATAACTAAAAAAATTAATATTCCAAAAATAGAAAGGGTTAAGGATGATCGAACAATTTATTCGTGAGGTGTTAGCAGAGGATATTGGGCGGGGAGATTTGTACGCACACGTATCCAAACCTGTGGATGCCAATGCCAAAATTATCACTAAAAGTAAAGGCGTTTTCGCCGGTGAAGTTTATCTACAAGAACTGGCACGATTAGAAGGTTTTACCATTCAGTGGCACAAACACGATGGGGAGACGTTTACCACAGGGGAAGTGTTACTGACACTTAGTGGTACTTCCCATGTTTTGCTTCGGAGTGAACGGACACTACTCAATATCCTCTTGCACGCCAGTTCCATCGCGACCTTAACCCACGCTTATGTCCAAGCGGTGGCACCGTACGGAACCAAACTCCTTGATACCCGCAAAACCCGCCCCCTTTTGCGCGTTTTTGAAAAATACGCCACCCGTATGGGGGGAGCGACGAATCATCGTATGGGACTTGATGATGCGTTGATGCTTAAAGATACCCACCTTAAAACCATTGATGATTTAGCGACGTTTATGGAAGAAGCACGCAAAAAAATCCCCTTCACGGCAAAAATCGAGATTGAAGCCGAAGACTTTGAAATGGCGAAAAAAGCGATGAAGGTGGGTGCTGACATCGTTATGTGTGACAATATGACCCCTGAAAAACTCTTAGAGGTGGTGGTGTACAAACACGCGTACTATCCCCATATCCTTTTGGAAGCCAGTGGCAATATCTCCCTTTCGACGATTGAAGCGTATGCCCAAACGGGTGTCGATGCGATTAGTACCGGATCGCTTATCCATCAAGCCAATTGGATTGATATGTCGATGAAGATGGATTAGGGTTCGCGAAAATGGAAAAATGGATCCCCTTTTTAGGGAATAAAAAGGTCATTGCTACGGTCTTTTTGGTCATTATGGGGATTCTTGGGGGAATTTTTTTCCGTTTAGAGCGGGAAGTTACCGCCCAGACGCTCCAAAGTCTCAACGATCAACTCTCCATTGCCCTAACCAATCAATTGGACAAGGAGCAAGCGACCGCTTTGCGATACGCCCTTATTCTCAGTCAAAATGGGGCATTGGGGGATGCGTTGGAGCAAGATGACGAGGAAAAAGGGTTTAAAATCCTCTCGGATGTGATGAAATCAATTCAACTTTATACCGACACCCTCATTCGATCCCAAATTATCACCGCAGAGTATGTCATTTTTGCTCGCAGTTGGGATAATTCGTATGCGGGGATGCCTTTGGATTTTCACCGTCCCGATTTGTTGTATTTTCAACACCATAATAAACCCCGTGCCGCCATCGAAGTGGGGCGGAAACTGGGGATCAAAGCGACCGTTCCCATACACTATAAGGACAAAACGGTGGGGTTTGTGGAGGTCGTCTCTTTTTTTGAATCGACCCAAGAGTATTTCGATCGGTTGGGGATTGATTTGTATATTTTGATGGATGAACGGTTTTATAAAACGGCGGTTTTTATGCAAGAGAACCCCTCCATCGGGAAAAGCTATATTTTGGCCAACGCGCACTATACCCAAAGTGATGTGGATCTTTTACGGGGGATCGATTTTAAAACCTTTAAACCATCACGGGTTATTTTTCAGGGGGGAAAATACCTCTTTTATGAACCGATGAAAAATGGGGAGGGGGAGACCATCGGGGCTTTTGTTTTCTCCTTAAGTGCCAAACAAGTGAAGACGTATGCCCATTCGGATAATGAGGATATTTCGTTTTTGATCCATTTTAGTCGTGATGAGTTGTACGATGTGATGATGAAAAAAGAGTTGGATAATGGATTATTTCACAGTGCCTACGATAAAGAGTTGTTGTATCTCAAAGATGTGGTCGCCCCAAAAGATCGGGAACTGTTTGACCAAGAGGCACGCGAACGGTTTAATACCTATTCCAAAGAGGAACTGATGGGGATATTGTTGCATCATAAAGTGGTCAAAGAGATCACGGGGGAGATTCGATGAGGGTATTGTTGCTAGAAGATGAGTATATGCTGCGCATTAGCATTACCGAATTTTTAGAGGAGTTGGGATTTGAGGTGTTAGGATTTGGTAATGGTACCAAAGCCTTTGAAGCCACCTACGATACCCGATGTGACTTATACGTTTTGGATGTCAATGTTCCGGGGATGAGCGGGTTTGAATTTTTACGGTCACGGCGTGCTGAGGGGGATAAAACCCCCGCTATTTTTCTTACCTCCATGGTCAATGTCCATGATCTCCAAGAGGGGTATCAATCGGGGTGTTGTGACTATATCCGTAAACCTTTTGATCTCACCGAATTACACTTGCGTATTTTGCACGCCATCAAAACGTACTATAACGAAGGGGAAAATCTCATCGATTTTGGAGAGGGGATGGTGTATGACCTTGACCATTTTACTCTGCGTCACCATGGGCAACTTATCGCCTTGAGTAAAATGGAAAACGATATTTTTGGGCTCCTTTTGAAACATAAAAATCAGGTGGTCTCGATGGAGATATTCCAAGATGCCATTTGGGGGGAGTACGTCGATCCTGCCAATATTCGGGTACAGATTAATAATCTCCGTAAAAAACTTCCGCTTGACATCATCCAAAATCGGCGTGGGTTAGGATACATCCTTGAACGATAACCGCTACGCGCTAAAAAATGCGTTTTTGTATACGATGTTGGTGGCACTGTTACTGTTGATTCCCACGTACGTTTATGTCACCTATATGAAATATTTGACCGATATTGAGTACGAATTTACCCTCAAACAACAATCCCATCTGATCCTTAGAGCGATGGAGAGCTTTGATGACAAAGAGGATAAAGCGTTTGATTACCCCCGCTTTCGATCGTTTCAGTCGGGATTGTACGATGACCATTTTTCCCCCATTTTTACCCTCATTGACCACCCTCTCCCCCTCCAAAAAGGGGGATATTACAGCAATTCTGAGGACAATTACGCCTACTTGGTGGTCACCTTACCCCCCCAACGCTATTTTGATGCCACCTATTTGGTCGTGGGGGGAGAACGCTCCTATACCCGTATTTATCAGGATGTGGTCATTATCTTGTTTGCCATTACTGCTTTTATTTTTGTGTTATCCCTTTTCTTTTTGGATCGGTTTGCCCTGCCGTTTCAGCGGCTTAACCGACGACTTGATCAGTTTATCAAAGACTCCATGCACGAAATCAATACCCCCTTATCGATCATCAACGTCAATATTGATCTCTATCACCGCGCCAATCCCCCCAATAAATACCTCCAACGGATTAAAGCCGCCACCAAAACCTTGGCAACGCTCTACAACGATATGGATTATCTCATCAAAAATGAACGGTTGGCATTTCCCTACGAACCCATTGATGCAAGTGGTTACCTCCAAGAGCGGATCGATTATTTTTCCGAAGTGGCAGCGTTAAAAAACATTTCGATCCAAGCGCACATCGCAGAGGGGATTGTTTTGCACTTTAACCCCACCCAACTGCAACGGATCATCGATAACAATCTCTCCAATGCAATCAAATATTCCCATGAAGAGGGGGTTATTGAGGTGATTTTAACCGAAAATGCAAAGCAATGCGATTTGGTATTTCGTGATTATGGGATAGGGATACAATCGATCGATGCGATCTTCCAACGCTATTACCGCGAAAACCACGACAAAGGGGGCTTTGGGATCGGGTTAAATATCGTCAAATCAATCATTGATAAAGCGGGAATCACCCTTCACATCGACTCGGTGTATGGGGAGGGAAGTGAATTCGTCTATACCTTCATTTCGCCGATTTATCAAGGGTAAGAGACTAAAAGAGGTAAAAATGACCCAACGAGATATGGCAGGAATTTTGGATATTGATGTCAAAACGCTCCGAAACTGGCGTAAAAACAAGCCAGAGCTTTATAAAAAAGTGATGCAGGGATTTCAGCTTGAAATAGTGGTTAAAGAGGCAAAAGAACATTATGAGCGATTGGAGAGAATTGCCAATCGAGAGAATAAACAATAGGTTTTATTTTTCGTATTTTTTCTTTCTAAGAATGTATTTTTTATCCTTGACAAAACTAACCTTATAGGTTATTATTTAGGGAGAAATAAAGGTTGTTCATGTCGCCAACTTATCATCTTGACACCATCAAAGCCTTAATACATCAAAACAAGTATCGTATTACGATGGTCGCTTCTAATGGTGCCATTACTATGGGGATGAATGATGCGGATATTCTACAAGCCGTTATCCTTTTATCCGCTAATCATTTTTATAAAACGATGCCATCGGAAAAAATAGCTTCCCTTTGGCAAGATGTTTACCATATCCGATACAAAGGATATACGGTTTATCTCAAACTTCAGATTACGGATAACGCCATCGTTATCTCATTTAAGGAAAAATAATATGGAATCCCTCTGCCCCTTATGTGGTTCTCATCTGATCCACGAAATACGTCCAAGGGCGATTAACTATCGGGAACATACGACCATCATTGCTCAAATAGCCGATTATTGTGATGATTGTGGTGAAGCATTTTTAAGCCATACGGATTCCAAAAGTACTGAAAAAGAGATTACCGATTTTAAACGAAAAATCGATCATTTGCTCACGTCCGATGAGATAAAAGCGATTCGACGAAAACACAAAATGACCCAAAAACAAGCAGCGACCTTTTTTGGGGGTGGTGTGAATGCCTTTTCCAAATATGAACGGGGAGAAGCGATTCAAAGTCGCTCCACTGACCTTATTTTGAGAATGTTAGCTGATAATCATGTCACTATGGCAACCTTGATTTCCCTCGTTCCCTCTTTTAGACCCTGAGTCAAGCTCAGGGTGACGGTTAGACGTACAGGATGAGGGGTAAACTCCCCCCACTGTACCCCAATATTTCTCCCCTTCGGATAACTTTTTCTTTTTTTACGTTATTTTTACACTCCTACTCTACAATGCGTGGTGTAAATTATTCAAGGAGAGCCAATGCGAAAACTGATCCTACTGGGAATCGCGACGTTGTTGGGTGCGGTGGATGTCGCACAGGTGATCGAAAGTCCCGATGCTGTGGCGATTTTGCAAAAAGATGCTTTACCCAAGGCAACGGTCTATACCATGCCAGCGGGGTGTGTGAGTGACGACCCCTCTGTGATTGCACGGGGAAAATACCTCTTTCATAACCTTAATGGAAAAGATGCCAAAGATGCTCCACCTGAGGGGTTAGCTAAGCTTTTACCCAATGGGAAAGAGAAACAATATGGTAATTGTGTCGCGTGTCATAATATCCAAGGGGCGCAAGGGCATGGGAATGTTGGGCCTGATTTGACCAAATACCATACGATGTTTGTCGCTAGTGGTGCGCGCAATGCTCCGTTTGTCTACCAAAAAATTGCCGATGCACGGATGGATAATCCCAAAACACACATGACGATCAATCTCACCACCAAGCTGTTTAATGAGCGGGAAGTGTGTGATTTGACCTCGTACATCCTGTCACAAAAATAATTTTTCAAGGAGAATTCAATGGAACGTAGATCATTTTTAAAAAGTTTTGGTGCGATGGGTGCAGCAATAACCCTTATCCCTCAACTGGGGTACGGCGAAGAGGCAAAAAAAGTAGCCGGTCCCAATGCGTTAAGTCTTGATGCGGCGATGTCGGCGATTACGGGGGGAAAAGCGGTGACCTTTTCGCCCAAAGTGACCCTCTCCGCCCCTGAAATCGCCGAAAATGGGGCAGTTGTTCCTATCAAAGTGAGTGTGGAAAGCCCTATGACCGAAAAAGATCATGTCAAAGAGATCCATGTCTTAGCGTCCAAAAACAATAATGTCCGCTGTGCGGATGTCTATTTGAGTCCTGCGAATGGATCGGCTTCGTTTGGAACGCGGATTAAACTGGGGGGAACGCAAGATGTGGTTGCGGTAGTCAAAATGAGTGATGGCACCTTTTTGGCAGCGAAGCAAAATGTTAAAGTGACCATCGGTGGGTGTGGGTGATACGCCCTTAGTGTCATTGCAGACGCAGTGTGTCATTCCGAACGTGATTTAGAATTTCTTTTTTAGACCCTGAATCAAGTTCAGGGTGACGAATAAGACCTCAGATCATGTTTGGGGTGACACAGCAAAAAAGTACATACGATTAAACATTAAACTATAACCAAAGGATTTAGTATGGCAGAGATCAAAACACTCATTAAAATTAAACCCAAAACCTACAGTGTGGGGGATGTGGTAGCGGTCGATTTTATGGCGATGCACCCAATGGAATCGGGGATGCGTAAAGACAAAGACAGCGGCGCACTCATTCTGGCCCATTACATCAACGAAGTGACCTTTTTGTTGAACGACAAAGTAGTCACCAAAATGGTCACATGGGAATCCCTTTCGGTGAACCCTCTCTTCTCCGTGAATCTCAAAATCACGGGGGCAGGAACGTTAAAAATCCTTGCCAAAGACAACAAGGGGCAAAGCGTTGAGACCACTCAACAAATTACCCCTAAAGGATAAGCTATGGGAAAACGTTCTCTGAGTATCGCGCTGGTGTGTTTAGCCCTTTTGGGGTCGGCATACGCGGAAGAGTCGATGAGTATGAGTGCCGCTGATAAAGCGATGTACGATGAATTACTCGAAAATAATCCCGCAGATATGGAGCTATCGGAGGGGGAGAGTCTCTTTGGTGCATTGATCGGGAAAGCAGGGTATGCCAAGATGATGGGGGTGAGTGAAAAAGCACTGCCTGCGTATATCGCAGGATTCCCCCGTTACGTGGACAGCGCCAAAAAAGTGGTCACTTTGTCCCAAACGATCCAAATGGCGGCCGCATCACAAGGGAAAGAGGTGCCTAAATTAGAGAGTCCCGAGATGCTCAAAATGACCCTTTTTCTTAAATCCTTAGCCAACGGTCAGAAAACGGCGATAAATGTCAAAGGGCATCCGCAGATGAAAGCGATGATGACCTTAGGTAAGGCGGTATTTGAACAACAACGTGGAGGGCGTGGGCTTTCGTGCAACAGCTGTCACAGCAGTGATATTATCGGGCAACGGTTACGGATGCAAATTCTCCCCGATTTGGGGTCTAAAGCGAATGCTTCAGCAGGGACGTGGCCGGCGTATCGTATGACCAAAAGCGAAACGACGCTGCTGGATAAACGGTTCCAACAATGTATGGACAATGCCCTTCTTGCTAAAATCCCTTTGGGTTCCAAAGAGATGGTCGCCTTAGAAGTGTATGTGACCAATATGACCAAAGGGAATGCCATTCATGTCCCCGGTGTCAAACGCTAAGGGGAGAGTATGGACGTATCACGACGAGACTTTTTTCATATCGCAGCGGCATTGGGGATCGGTCTTCCTACCCTTGGGATGGCAGCATCCACCCCTAAACGGATTGATGAGGTGGGGTTAAAAGATATTTATGCGTTTAACGCCCGTGGAAATGTAACGCTGTTGCATATGTGTGATATGCACGCCCACATTAAACCCTTGTATTGGCGAGAACCCTCCACCCTCATCTCCGCACCCAATCTCACGGGAACCCCAGGGTTTTTGTGCGGTGAGTCGTTTTTGAAACATTATGGGATGCAGGGCAAAACGCTGGATGCCTATTTTGATACCTTTATGAATTTTGATGCCCTTGCCCACAAGTTTGGGAAAATGGGGGGGGTTGCGCATATCAAAACCCTCATCAACCACATCAAAAAAGAGCGGGGTGCGGACAATGTCCTCTTGCTTGATTCCGGAGATACGTGGCAGGGGACGGGCGTTGCCCTTAAAACCACAGGAGAAGCGATTGTCAAAGCCCAAAATTATTTGGGTGTCGATGTGATGGTCGGTCACTGGGAATTTACCTACGGCAAAACACGGGTCAAAGAGTTACTGGGGATGCTTAATGCCCAATTCGTCTCCCAAAACATCGTGGGGGATGATTCGTTCGCCGATGATTTTGAAGAACTTATTTTTAAACCGTACACCATTATGGAGCGTGGAGGGGCAAAAATCGGGGTGATTGGACAATCGTTTCCGTTTACGTCGACGGCGAATCCCAAAGAGTTTACCCAAGGGTGGAGTTTTGGGCTTCGTTTGGACACCCTCCAAACCTACGTCGATAAACTTCGCAAAGAGGAAAAAGTTGATTGTGTCGTCGTTTTATCCCATGATGGGTTTAGCGTCGATCAAGAGGTGGCGCGTCAAGTTAAGGGGATTGATTTTATCCTCAGTGGTCATACCCATGATCCCTCTCCTCAACCCACGGTCATTAATGGTACCGTGATTGTGATTGCAGGGAGTCATGGTAAATACCTCGGACGACTCGACATCGATATCCAAAACCATAAGGTCAAAGGGTACGAGTACAAACTTATCCCCATCGCCTCCAATCTCATCCCCGCCGATCCTGAGGGGGTTGAATTGGTCAATGCCCTCTACGCACCTTACGATAAAGAGTTTGGGGAAGTATTAGGGGTGACGAAAAATATTTTGTACAAACGGGATACGTTTTACTCTCCGTTTGATGCGTTGATCAACGATGCGATTATCGATACGATGGATTGTGACATCTCCTTTACCCCCGGATACCGCTGGGGAACCACGGTCTTAGCGGGGGAAGCAATTACGATGGATGATGTCTATGGGATGACCGCCATTACCTACCCCAATGTTTATACCTTTGAACTCACGGGTAAGCACATTCGGACATTGCTAGAAGACATTGCCGATAATGTCTTTAATCCCAATCCGTTGTACCAACAAGGGGGGGATATGAGCCGTTTGGGCGGAGTAACGTACAGCATTAAAGTTGGTGCAGGAAGCGGAAAACGGATCAGCAACATTTTGGTGAAGGGTAAACCTTTGGAGGACACCAAAATCTATAAAGTCTCCTCATGGGGGGGCAATCTCCAAAACGCGGGGAGCCATTTGCAAGAATCGTTGATCAAACCGGTCTACGATGTCACCGCAGGGTACCTTCGTCGTCAAAAAAATGTCCGCATCGATGGGCATAGTAATGTTAAAATTCTCGATTACGAGTGCGGTTGCCCACGTAAGGGTTCACGAAAATAAGGGTAATTAAAAAGGGAGATAGAATGAAAATGGTAAAAGTAAGTTTAGCAGCCGCAACGGTCTGTTTGATCGCAACCTCAGCTCACGCGCTTAAAACAGAGGATCGTGAGTTAAAACCCAATGGACAAGTGGTCTATTTAAAAGCACCCGCAGAGGTCACTTCCTTCGCGGAAATGTTTAGTCAAGGAAAAGTGTACGGCGACATCCGCACCAACGCTTTTTGGTGGGATTGGGGCAATGTTAAAGCCAATACCACTTCGGATAACAATATGGTCGGATTGGGTGCAAACATTGTCTATAAAACAGCTTTTTACCAAGGTTTTGGGGCAACCGTAGGGGTTTATGGTGCGACACAAGCCCTCAATGAAAACCGTTTTACCACGGGTGCGAACTACGGTAAAGCGGGAAAAGATACCTATCGAACCCGTGCGGATGGGAGTGAAGCTGATATTGGGGTGATTGCTCAAGGGTATGGAGAGTACAAAGGGGGAAAACCAACATTAAAGTGGGTCGTCAAATGATCGAAAGTACCCTTTTGGCATCGAATGACTCGAAGATGATCCCCAATACGTTTGAAGCCGCTGTTATTGAGAACAAAAATCTCCCTGATACAAGTGTCCGTTTAGGGTACATTACCAAACAAAAATTACGGGATCATCAAGCTTTTCACAGCATTTTAGCGTATGATGGAACGACATCCGGAAATCTATCGTTTAAAGTCAATGGCAATGATGATTCAGGTGTCCACAAAGGGTTGAACATCGCTAATATCAATAAAATTGGGGGAAAGACCAATCCTGAGATGTTTTTTGGTACTTTTCAAAATAAATCAATTCCGAACCTAACCTTGAATGGGGAGTATTATGGGATTAATGATTTTTTCTCCACGGCAATTGCTGAAGCCAATTACGATATCGCTTTGGGGGATGGATGGACATTGACTCCGGGTGTGCGCTATTTACGTCAAATGGATAATGGTGCGGGTGCCATCGGGGGTGCAGCGTTAAATGGATCTATGGGAAGTGATAAAACAGACGCTAAATCCGTAACGGCGCGTGCTTCGTATACCCATCCTAACAGTGTTGATGGAAGTATTTTGATGGAACGGTTGGTCTTGGCAAAAGGGGCATTGTCCTTGATGGCGGGATATTCAAAAGTATCGGATGATGCGGATATTATCGCTCCATGGCGTGGATTCCCCACCGGAGGGTACACCCGTTCAATGGCACAAGTCAACTGGATTGCCAACACCAAATCGTGGATGGTCTTAGCGCAGTATGACTTTGATAAAGCGGGGATTATTCCAGGGCTTAAAGCGGCGGTTGATTATGCTCACATGAATTTTGATGAGAAGAAAAATGTCGCTTTGGCCTCTGATTTGAGCGATCGTTCGATTTTTCATGTTGATTTGATCCAAAATTTCAAAGCCATTCCCAATGCAGAGTTTAAATTCCGTTTTGCGACCATTAAAGCTGATCCTTCAGCCAAAACGGATACGACGTTAAAAACCGATTACGAATCGTACAAAGAGTACCGTTTCGAGATTAATTACCTTTTCTAACGGAGACGTCAAATGCGCTCACTGATACTTTTACTCCTGATGGTTCCTCTTTTGGGCGCATTTGAGTTGGGGTTACACCCCACCAAAATTTCCTCCACGGTCACCTGCTTTTTGGGTAAACCAGAGGTGATGAACACCACCAACAATGGCAATATGGTCAACAGTTGTTATATCGCAACCTCGCAAGGATATGTGGTCATCGACAGTGGGTCGTCGTATGCGTACGCTGCTTCAGCCTACAAAGCGATGCAAACAATCAAAGAGCTACCCGTTACACTGGTGATTGATACCCATGTCCATGATGACCATTGGTTGGGGAATGGTTTTTTTGTTGCTCAGGGCGTTAGGGTTTTGGGTTCGGATGATTTTGCCCATAATTCCAGAATTGATTCTCCCACCCGAATCCAAACCCATATCTCCCCTCAAGCGTACGCCCACACCATCCCGACGCGACCCACAGAGATGATTGATCACGATACCAATCTCACGTTGGGGACGACGAAACTGGAATTGCATCTCATCCCCACATTAGCACACAGCGCCAAAGATTTGGTGATTTTTCTCCCACAGTCTAAAACCCTTTTTGCGGGGGATTTGGTCTTTAATGATCGGATCCCCTCCCTTTTTGGGGGAGACATTAATGGATGGATAGGGGCATTAGAACAGCTTCAAAAATACGGTGCGACCACGATTATCGGAGGGCATGGGTACAAAACGGACAAAGAGGCGATGACCATGACCTATGGTTATCTAACCGACTTACGCCACGCCATACGCAATGCCCTTCACGCAGGATTGGGGATCGAAGAGACGATGAACACTGTGACCCTACCTGAGTATAAACACCTAAAAATGTTTGAGACACTCCACCGATCCAACGTGGAAGCTGCCTATCGAACACTGGAGTGGGAACAATGAGACGCTATTGGATTCTTATGGTGTTGATGGTCATGCATCTCTATGGAGAGACGCAGTTTGCCCAACCGCTCCCCTCACTGGAAGCTCCCCGTCAGGTGGTTTTTTGCATCACGGAAGGGGATGATGAATCGATTAATCATGTTCTTAGTTCGGCGAATAACGTCTTGAAGTTTTATGGTCCCGAGAAAGTCAATATCGAAATTGTCGCCTATTATCACGGGATACGGGCGTTATTAAAAAGTGAAAAAGTCATTAGTGTTCGTGTCCGCGCCTTGATGCAATACGATGTCAAATTTATTGCGTGTGGCAATACGATGCAGACCAAAAACATTCAACCCGATCAACTCATTGAAGGAAGCGAGACCGTCACCGCAGGGATTGTGGAGATGCTTGAGCGGGTCAAAGAGGGTTGGATCTATATTAAACCCTAAAAAAAAGGATTAGTATGAAAAAAATAGCGTTTTATCTTTGGATGATACTTGGAGTCGTGGCGTTACACGCGCAGGGCGATCTTCATGAATTTAGTTGCCCCAATCCTGAGGGGAAAGTGACCGCGACGATGATTGAAAAAGGGTTAGAAGCCAACGGATTTGTGATTGCAGGCAACTCCGAGATGACCCATCCGTTTCAAATTCAGTTTGGGGAGAGTGATTTTAGCGCGTTTAATCTGCTGACCGTGTATCACGCCAAACACAGCGCTGCTTTGGTCAAAAATCATGCTGATGGGGGGATTTTTGTCCCGATGTCATTGGGGATTTATCAGCGAAAAGGGGATAAAAACCTTCATGTTGCGGTGTTAACGTCCCAAGGACAAGAGAAGATTGCAGGATTCAAAGCCCCTGAATTTGGGGAAATTGAAAAGGTAATCGTCTCGACATTGACGAAGATTCTCCCTCAAATGAATCACACCATCACCAAAACGTCTCTTCCTGCTCAGGGGAAATTGGTGACCCGTTTTGTCCATTCGACCGAGGGTCAAGCGTGGAAAAAAGAGAAAGAAAGTGTCGAAATGATGATTGAAGATGGTCTTAAACCTGCAGGGTTTACCCTATCAAACTTTACCGATTACCAATTTGTCCTCACCGACAAAGGGGGAACAAGTCCGTTTGATTTTTACGATACCTACTCGATTTGTAAACTCAAAGTGATCTACACCGTTGCCAAAACCCATCCCGAAGCATCCGCGTTTGCTCCGTGTACCTTGATGGTCTATAAGAAAAAAGATGCCAATGAGATCGTGATGGGCTTTCCCAGCGTCTACAGTTGGTTAAGCACCGCACAGGTCAACGATGCTGAGGGGAAAGCTGTATTGCTTCAAGCGCAAAAAGATTTTGAAGCGGTGTTGCAAGGGGCAAGTGAGTAATAAAAGCGGTCATTCTCATCCAAATGGGAATGACATTAGCGTAATGTCTCCTTTTCCAGCGCAGCAAGCAATGAAGCAATTTTTTTCTCGTGTTCGTAGAGGGTAAAGGTTTGTCGAACATACGCATAGAGGAGTGTTTTTAACTCATTGTTATTGTGGGTATCAAAATCTTGGGCAATTTGCGCGCGTAAAAAAGGGGCAAACGACTCCTCCACCTCAATGGTGTAGGGTTTGGCATTAAACGTGAGCGAAACTTTCACCCTTACCCCAATACCGCTTCGAGATTAGAGACCATACTCTCAATCTCAATATCTTTTTCTAACAGCTCATTTTCGAGTTTGGTCATTTCCTCTTTTTGGGTCATGAGAGTCGCTTGCAATTTGGTCACTTCTTCAGTCAAAGCTAATAGTTCATTTTCTTGGGAAACTTGTTTCTCAATGAGTTGTGCAACAAGCGTCGTTAAACGTTCAATAGGGGTGGAAGTTGAGATCATAATGGTTAACCTTTTTTAAAATAATATGGTGACAATTTTAGCACTATTTTCTAGCGTTTTACCCTTTTGCATCGGAGGTAAATGCCAATACCTCGGCAATCGTCCCATAGGCATAGGGTTCAAAGTGACGGTTGCCTCTGGCAATCGCCATCAGTGCCATCCGATCGGCTAATTCATTCCCCTCAATCCCCGCATGACCTTTGACGTGCTGAAGGGTCACTTTGGTTTTGAGGCTCTCATAGAGGGCGTGGGCGTGTTGTATGAGTTCGAGATTTTTGATCTCTCCCCCTTTTTTCGTCCACCCTTTGGCTTTCCATCCGTACGCCCATGTCACGACACAGTCAATGCTGTATTTGGAATCGGATAAAATAGTAATTGTGGGAGAGGGTGAGGTTTTGGCATACTCCAATGCGTGAATGAGGGCTTTAAGTTCGGCGGTGTTATTCGTCCCTCGTTTATCCGCTTCCCCGTAGAGCAAGAGGGGTTTGTGATCCGTTTCATAGATGGCTAATCCACTTCCTGCGGGGCCTGGATTGCCCGAACACGCACCATCGCAATAGATACGCAACCTCTTTTGGGGTGTTTTTGTGTCAACAGGAGCCTCGAAAAGACTCCCTGTTTCGTGTTGTTTGGCTTTTTCTTTTTTGAATTGGGCAATCACGCGCGCTTGCTCTTTTTGCCCCCTCACCCCTTTGAGACGGATAAACAATTCTATACTGGCATCACTCAATACGCTTCCCTCAACGCTGTTGATCCATTCTGACCATAAAAGCCCTAAGATAGTCGCTTGCGATGCGTTGATGGATTCTTCTTGAATATGTTCTTCGATAAATTCTTTGGTTACGATCACTGCCATACTCAACCTTTTCCTTTTTGCGTATTATAGACGATTACGAGTAGGAACAAACGCTTCAAATTCTGCTAGGGGAAGGGGTTTACTAAAATAGTACCCCTGAATCTCATCACACCCGTGTGAACGTAAAAAATCAAGCTGTTGGGCAGTCTCGACCCCCTCAGCGATCGTGTGCAGTCCCAAATTATGTGCCATATCGATGATCGTGGTCACGATGGTCTGATCATCAGAATCATTGGTAATGTCACGAACAAACGATTGGTCAATTTTGAGTTTAGAGACTTGGAATTTTTTGAGATAACTCAACGACGAATACCCCGTCCCAAAATCATCAATCGCCATGCGAATACCCTTTTCGTGGAGTTTATTCATAACCTCCATCGCCAAATTTTGGTTATACATGGCACACGCTTCGGTGAGTTCCAGTTCCAAACATGAGGGGGGAACGCCAGTGTCGTTGAGAATGCTCATCACCAATGAGACCAAATTTTTTTGCCGAAATTGAATCGTCGAGAGATTCACCGCGATGACCATGGGGGGAAAACCTTGCTCAATCCACCCTTTGAGGTGTTCCATTGCGGTGCGTAACACCCACTCCCCAATCGCGATAATTTGCCCACTCTCTTCGGCAATGGGGATAAATTCGGTAGGGGAAATCATCCCCCATAGTGGATGATGCCACCGTAATAACGCTTCAGCTCCTATAACTTTTCCCGTCTCTAAGGAAATTTGGGGCTGATAATAGACCTCAAATTCCTCACGCTTCAGGGCATATCGGAGAGCATTGAGCAATTGGAGATTACGATTAAAATGGACTTGCATCTCAGGGGTAAAAAAATAAAAATCGTTTCGACTCTCCCCTTTGACCTGATGCATGGCAGTATCGGCATTTTTGAGGAGGGTTTCAAAATCGTCTCCATCGTGGGGGTACAACGCAATCCCAATGGACGCGGTAAGGGTGAGTTCATTTTGCTCTATGGAAAAAGGGTGTGCAATGGTCTCCAAAAGCGTGAGGGCGATCATCGAGGCTCTATTGGCATCGGTAGTAGGGAGAAGAAGGACAAACTCATCCCCACTCAAACGGGAGACAATCGCCTCTTCGCCAAGGGTCGTTTGGAGCCGTTGGGCGGTTTCGATGAGTACCCCATCCCCCACCACACGCCCTAAGGTGTCATTAATCTCTTTAAAATGGTCAATATCCACAAACATCACCGCTAAGGATTCATTCTCACGACGCGAGGAATCCAGTAACGCCTCGATTCGATCTTTGAGGAGTATACGATTGGGCAATCCCGTTAGCTGGTCGAAGTGACTTAAACGCTGTTTTTCCCGTTTGAGATCGGCGTTCATACGGCGTAAATACCATGTCAAAAAGGGAAAACTCAACGCAATGGTGCCAAAAAGACGCAATAAGAGGGAAAAAGCTTCTTGGCGTAACTCCGCACTAATCGTATCAATCTTAATATCTGCCCCCACAACATACGTCATCCCATAAGGGCTTTTCATCGGGATAAAAACACTCCGAAACGTTCCCCATTTATCCGTATATTCATCATACTGGAGCTGATGGGTTTGAAACGTTTTTTGTAACGCTGCACTGGCATCTTCATAGGTATCAAAATAGTGGGTTAAATTGACCCCCGTTGTGCGTTCTTCCTCCGTGCCACTGGAGGCGGTAAAATAGATTTTGCCATTTTTTTGAATCATACTGTAGACATAGACCACCCCCATGTTTTTGGCAAATTCGCTTAAACGATGGATATTATCCCAATCCTCGGCAGGGGAAATCGATTGTACCTCAACGGCACGCTCTTGAAAATGGGGGGTAAGCAGCGTGTTGGTCGTTTGTGCCGCAATGCGCAGTCGCTCATCAATTTGATGGTAGAGGAGTTTTTTATGGTTCTGGTATTCAAAATAGCTAAAAAGGGTAATGCCCACAATGAAGAGGAGAAATGTCCCCATCCATACCCATAAATCTTTTGTATTTTTCATCAACCATACCCATTGTGACGCTATTTATCGGCGTAATTATAGTCTTTAAATGGTGCATGGAATGTTATAAATTTCATCAATCAGCTAAAACTTTTCTTCTGTCACCCTAAACATCCCCCGTCACCCTGAGCTTGACTCAGGGTCTAAAAAAGTGCTTTGATCAATTATTTCTTGACATAAAGTTTTAAATTTTGGTAAACCTTTACGTATCGTCCACTCAATAATAGCAAGGTTCACCCCCTCGTAATCGTGTGCGATATAGGTACGGACATCGTAAATCCCTCTAATATCTTCCACATCAAACGCATTAAGGATATGGGTCGCATTATCGCGTTTGAGTTTGTTAAACTGTTCAGCGATGGCGGTGAGGTGCATCAAAATGGCAGGTCGTGTCGTTATTGCATCTTCCAGTGCGTTGGTGATACTTCCACACGTAAGTACTATTTTTTCAATGTACTCAATCTTTTCGATGATGAGATAAATTTTACTAATTGATTCTTTAGACATAAATCGCCCGATCAATAATAAATTTTTGCGCCGTTTTTCCCATACCGCTACGATCTGCTAAATCAACCCTAACACCCAGTGCTTGCGAAAGTTCATTTTGAATTTGGTGAATACGCGCAATGGATTGAAACCCATAACGTGAGGCAAATTGGGGTGTCGCTTCGACAAGAATATCAATGTCGCTGTGCGTATTGGCATCATCACGTGAATACGATCCAAAAAGTGCTTGTATCAAAAACCCCTCTTGGGCGTAAATGCTTTTAACATTTCTAAGATAATTCAAGATATATTCTTTATTCATAGCGACGATTATAACCAAAAATGGGCAATCTTTTTCAAAGTTTTAACTCGTCACCCTGAACATCCCTCCGTCACCCTGAGCTTGACTCAGGGTCTAAAAGAAGAGATGCTGAATCAAGTTCAGCATGACTGGATTCCCGCCTTCGCGGGAATGACGAAGTGCGTCACCCTGAACTCGATTCAGGGTCTCACTTCCCGACAGTGTTTATCAATGGTTATCCCAAACTTACGCTGAATTTGTTTAATGACAAAATTATCCACACGCACCTCCATCCCCGCAAATCGCTCCAAAAGTTCCCGTAGCAGATCGAGTCTATTCGCATATATTTTATGGATAACCGTCGAGAGGGTATACGCATCGGGACGTAAACGCGCCTCGCCCATCAGGGTCACCACCTTCATGGCATCCGTGTAATTTTTGGTACGCTTGATGATCGAGTTGTAGGTGACCACATTGGGGATAAGATCGTGGGCTTTCATCTCTGAGAGTACTTCCATGGCCTGGTCGTAGTTCTTGCACTTAGTGATGATCGAGCTGTAGGTGACCACATTGGGGATAAGATCGTGGGCTTTCATCTCTGAGAGTACTTCCATGGCTTGGTCGTAGTTTGCGCACTTATCGATGATCGAGCTGTAGGTGACCACATTGGGGGAGATGCCAAGCGTGCGCATCTTCGTGATGATGTTCTTCGCCTCCTCGAAAGTGACCTCCCGTAGGGCTTTGGAAAACGCATACACATCGGTCAAAAACCCTCTTTCGCGCACTTCAGCTGAGGTATAAAGGTCGAAAAGGTCGTCAAAATAGTTGGCTACATTAAAGCCCTTATTGACGATACGCTCCAAATAGACCTCTTCGATGTAGAGGGTGTGGGATGATTCTTCGAGGAAATTGAGATGGGTTGTATCGGCGGTGAGTACCATGAGGGCGTCGGCAAAATCCTCACGTGAAAGCGTGAACTTTCGCTGACAAAAATCAAAAACTTTCGTTTTGGCGTAGAGATTTTTCCCCGCGGTGTTGTGGGTGTAATACAAAAGATTCAACGTCTTAAGGACACCTTCCACATGACGTTGACTGGAGCGGTGATACTGTTCGCACAGCCTCCCTAACCGTCGGAATCGCTCCTGCATCGTAGAGAGTTCTAAGAAATACGAGCCAATGGTATGATCATACGCTTGGGTATCGAGTTCGAGCTTGGGATATTCGGTCTGAAACGTCAGGGTCTCTTGCGCATCCATTTTAGCCACTTCGACCCGCTCGAAATTCTCGTTGATAAACGGTGATCCAAGCCCCCCCAAGAGGGTATCATACTCATTACCCCTTCGGCACGTGGCGAGGATGGGATTGCCCTGATCCAAAAGCTGGGTGATAAAAATTTTCAGTTCCCCTCCCCACGCGGCTAAAAACTCCTCGATGTCATCGAAGAAGATAAGGGTCTTCTCAGGGGTGTAGGCAAGATTTTTGGGAGAATACTCTTGTTTGACGATGAGCAGTTCGGTGTCGCTGAGGGTTTTAAGCGATTCAAAAACTGCCCGCGTTTTTCCGACAAGTGAATCCCCCAAGACCAAAAGAGAGTTCCCCTTGCGTAGATGCCCAGCGATTTGTCCATCATGAAGGCGTGGGAAATAAAAATCTTTCGTAGGGTTACGAAGCCGTTTACCACGGAGAAAATCACTCAGCGTAAGCTCTGCGATGGGCTTGGGGTGGATGAGTGGGGGAGGTGGAGGGGTGGGAGGAAGAGGATTAATCTCCACCTTTACATAATGAGAACCATCACCAGAGACGTTAAGTGCGACACCACCATCACCTGCTGTAGCGGTGTCATTATTATCCCCTGTGGTGATAGGGGCGTTATTGTCTTTTTCTATTGCTATGTTTGTCTCAGTTGTTTTGTTATCCTCAGTGGATGCTTCTTCTTTGGACGTGTTTTTGCTCTCTATCATTTTTCCTGCAATTAAAAAAAGGGTTACAATCATGAAACCCGCAAGGATAAAACTATGTTCTTCGGAAAAAGAGGCAAATTTCGCCACAATATCACCCAAAAGAGTAACAATTCCCTCCATCTCATCTCCTCAACGTTTTATCGTTTAAATGGTACCAAATTGTCTCTTAAGGGGTGTATCCTCACGCTTTCGTCATTGCGGACTTGATCCGCAATCTAAGACCCTGAATCAAGTTCAGGGTGAGAGGTTAGAGCGTTTAGGGTGAGTGCGGGAATCTTAGGAATTTTTTACCCTATCTTCTATCCATGGGATTGGCGCAATGCCTTTACCCCTTTAGTTCCTTATAATATAGAACACTCTATAATCTACCCCTAAAAGCTAACAGAAGGTCGTTACGTGAAAATAGTGGTTATTCAAGGTCCCAATCTCAATATGTTAGGGGTACGCGAACCCCAAGTATATGGTCTCATGCGTTTGGAGCAAATTCATGCTCAGATGAAAGATTTTGCAGGGCAAAGTGGCGTTGAGATTGAGTTTTATCAAAGCAATCTTGAGGGTGAAATTGTCGATCGTATCCAAGAGTGTTATGGGGATGCCGATGGGGTGATTATCAATCCAGCAGCGTATACTCATACATCAATTGCGATTCGTGATGCTATCAGTGCCATTGGATTGCCGGTGATCGAAGTGCATATTAGTAATATCTACCGTCGAGAAGAGTTCCGTCAAAAAAGTATGACTGCCCCTGCGTGTACGTCATCGATTATCGGTTTTGGCCCTTTTGGGTACCATTTGGCAATGATGGGGATGTTGCAGATTTTTAACGAAATCCAAGCCCTCCAAGAGGCGCAAACCCAAACGACTGACGCGTAAAAATGTTTTTGGCACGCCGTTTGGATGAAGAGCATACGGTGTATGTGAATCATCTTTTCCCCCAAAAATGTCGTGTTTCTTTCCCGTTACGTCATCGTGTGGTGATCGGGGTTGGGGGGAATGTGGGGGATACCAAACGGCGGATGCACCACGTATGGGTGCATCTTGGGAAATTGCCTTATCTTCAACGGTTAGGATCAGGGGTAATTCTCAAAAATCCCCCGTTTGGGTATACCCACCAAGCTGATTTTTACAATACGGTCATGGAAGTCGCTACCTCGCTTTCTCCACGGCAATTTTTGCGGGTTTTGTGGAGAATTGAAAAGCGTTTTGGTCGGGTTCGCAGTTTTGCGAACGCGCCCAGAACACTGGATTTGGATATGCTATTTTTTGAGGGTCGGAGGGTGAATTACCCCGAATTGATCGTTCCTCATCCCCATTGGGCAAAGCGGTTAAGTGTTGTGATACCCTTGAAAAGTATGGTCAAAAACAAGAGACGGAGAGACTATGAAAATCTTAACCTTTAGCGGTTCAACCCCTGCTGAAGCCCTGAAAAAAGCACAATTGGCGGTGGGTGAGGATGCGATGCTCATTGGAACCTACGAAATTCAAAAAAAGAGTGAAGGGGCAAACGCTTTATATGAAATTGCTGTCGGGGTAAAAGGGGATGATCTCTCCCCCTTGCACGCGAAAAGGGAAAAAAATCTTTCACGTATTGTGGAGGATGTGGCAAAAAAATTTTCTATGATGGCAAAAATGATGGAAAAGGAATCCGCTGGGATGCTGCTTGCCCCCAAAGGGGGGATGGAACACGATACCACCCCTTTGGTCGCATGGAATCCCAAAGAGGAGTGGGATCTCCCCAGCGAATTTGAACCCATCTATCACCGTGCGCAACAAAGTGGGATGAATCCCAACCATCTGGATGCCATTATGCGTTTAACCAGTGAGTATATGCCCTTGGAGATGCGTGAAAATCCGGAAAAATTAGAACACTATTTTCAGACACTGATGGCAAAACTTATCACCGTGCGTGCTGAGAAATTACCCCAACACGGGGATCAAAAAGTGATGATGCTCGTTGGTGCGACGGGGGTGGGAAAAACGACCGTGATTGCCAAACTCGCTGCCCGTTATGGTTATTTTTTAGAAAAAAATTATAAAGTGGGATTGATTGTTTTGGATACCTACCGCAGGGGGGCGGCAGAGTCGTTACTGCAGTACGCGCGGATGATGCGATTGGATCTTGAAATAGCGATTGATGCCCCTGAATGTGCAACCGCGTTGGAAGCGTTGCGCGACTGTGATTGTATTTTGATCGATACGATGGGGGTGTCACCGCAGGATCAGAGCAAAATTGACAAAATTAACGAAGTCGTGCGCCACAATCAAGCCAACTACCCCATTGAGGTGATGTTGGTATTACCCAGTTCCGTCAAATACGATGATCTCAAATGGACGTATGACCGTTTCTCCCCCTTGGGGATCGATACGTTGCTCTTTACCAAGCTGGATGAGACGCAAGGGTTGGGGAATATCTTCTCTGTGTTGTATGAGACGAAGCTTCCCATGAGCTATCTCTCCACAGGGCAGGAAATTCCTGAAGATTTGGTGGTTGCTGGCAATGATTTTTTAATACAATGGGTTCTTAATGGATTTCAAAAAGGGGAATAACCGATGCTAAAACACCCACATACTAAAAAAACCGCCACACGTCGTTATCTCACCGATATTAAAACGGGGGATGTTTGGAGCGTCTTTAAAATTTTGGCCGATTTTGTCCAAGGGTTTGATGAATTGGGTAATTTGGGTCCTTCGGTGACCATTTTTGGAAGCGCGCGTTTGGAGGAGACCCATCCTTATTATCAGAAGGCCATGGAGCTTGCCAGTCGATTGGGGGGCAAAGGGTTTAATGTGATCACCGGCGGGGGGCCAGGAGTGATGGAAGCTGCCAATCGGGGAGCATACGCCCATACGGAGGTTGAGTCAATTGGGCTGAATATCGAACTCTCCTCCGAACAGCAACCCAATCCGTATATCACCAAAGGGCGCAGTTTCGATTACTTTTTTTCCCGTAAAGTGATGTTGGTCAAATACTCTATGGCGTACGTTATTTTCCCCGGGGGATTTGGGACATTGGATGAGATGTTTGAAGCGTTGACGCTGATCCAAACCAAAAAAGTGACAGGGGTGAAACTTTTTGTGGTAGGGGAAGCCTTTTATGCCCCATTAATGGCGTTTCTCCGTGAGAAATTGGTGGGCGAGGGGATGATTGAAAAAGAGGACATGGATCTCATTTGCGTGAGTGATGATCTTGATTGGGTGGTGGCTCAAATCGAAGAATCGTTGCATTTACAGCTCAAAGTATTGGAAAAAGAGGGGTTAGAAGATACGAAGTATTACCACTCTCTTTCATCCTATCTCCATAATCAATGCGCAACGCATGAAGGAAGTTTATGAAAAAAGTGGTGCTTGGGATGAGTGGAGGGGTCGATTCGACCATTTCGGCGTTATTGCTCAAAGAGCAAGGGTATGCGGTTCAAGGGGTCTACATGAAGCTTCATGGCAATCCTGCGTACCATGCCATCCACCAAGCCCGCGCCCAAAAAGCCGCCGATTTTGTGGGGGTTCCCCTCCATATTTTGGATTTGCAAGAGACCTTTCATGAGAAGGTTTTTCGACCGTTTGTCCAGACCTATCAAGAAGGTAAAACCCCCAATCCCTGTGCGTTATGCAATCGGACGATTAAATTTGGGGCAATGGTCGCGTTTGCCGATCGTTTGGGGGCGGATTACATTGCCACAGGGCATTACCTTCGACACGATGGTCGCTACCTCCAAACGGCGCATGATGCGACCAAAGACCAAAGCTATTTTTTGTTTGATATTGACCCTGCAGTGGTACCACGCCTCCTTTTTCCGTTGGGGGAAAAACACAAAAGCGACATCAAAGCCTACGCTGCAGGGATCCAAGGGTTAGAATCGTTTGCCTCTCAAGGAGAATCGACTGAGATTTGTTTTGTGGAGACTACCTACGCTGAGGTGTTAAAACCCTACGTGGAGGTTGATTGCGAAGGGGAGGTTTTGGATGTTGCGGGGAATGTGGTGGGAAAACACAAAGGGTATATGCACTACACCATTGGCAAACGCAAAGGGTTTAGTGTCCATGGGGCGCATGATCCCCATTTTGTCCTTGAAATTCGTCCTCAAACCAATCAAATAGTGGTAGGAAAACGGGAGTCCCTTGAGTGTCACCGTGTGGAAGTGGAAAAAATTAACCTTTTTGATGAACGGAGTGATTTTGAGTGTGAGGTGAAATTACGCTACAAAACACCCGCCATAAAATGCCATGTTGCTCTTGGGGGGGATCGCGCCATCGTAACGTTGCACGAAAGCGCTTTTGGGGTCGCTTCAGGGCAAGCCGCGGTATTTTATGCGGGGGAAACGCTCCTTGGTGGGGGATGGATTGTGTGAAAGTAAGGGGAAGATAGCATGGATGTCCATTTAGTCCCCATTCTTAAAAACAAACTAACCCATAGCCGATTGGTGAAGGATGCTCTTCATTTTAATGGGAAGTTCATCCGTTCGTACCTCTTGGTCTTTTTGCTCCTATTGGATACCGCTTTGTTGGTGGTTATCTTAAGTGGTATCCACAATGAACAACGTAAAGTTCCCCCACCCGCACTTTATTTTCCGCAACAATGTCGTGACCATTTTAAGGAACACAATACCTCACTGGACTCTCGACAGTATTACTCCGATTTTAGCGATATTACCGAAGAGCAACTCCCTCAAGAGGAGATTTCCCCTATTTGCCAAGAGATGCTTTTGGCGTCCAATGCGTTGTCACGAAGTCAAAATTTTTGGCTCCATCAAAAAGAGTATATGAACGTACTAGGACAAATCAAGGACATTCAACATACCCGAGAAGTGGACATCGAAGAGCAAAAAAATCATCATACCCCTATTTTTGGTGGTATTGTCCAAGAAGTGGATAGCTATCAGATGAAAAATGCCCATTTTCTGGCACGTGAAAAACAACTAGAAAAAAAAATCAAATCGCTTCCTACCATGGAGAGCTATCCCTTATTTGGTACATTTGAACAATTGGTGCAAACCAAACAAAAAAAATATGCGCGAAAAAAAGCGAGTTACGAAATGTGGTACCCATGGTATCAATACCTTCGGATGCTCTTTTTTATCGTCCCCTTCTCGTTCATCGCATGGCTTGCTCATCGCAATACCGATATGCTCCCGACCAATATTAGGGTCTTAGAAGTCGAAATCGCTGCCAATATCCGCTCACTGGGGGTGGTCATTACCGCGAATATTTTGCTGTTGATCATCGCGGTGATTGCGGCGTATACCATTAACCTTATGTATGTATTGCTGTTTCAAAAAACGGTAGAAGAGTTCCTCCCCGGGGGAATTATGTCGTTGTTTAAATATCTTTTGATTTTCGTGGTGATTGAAGTTGGGGTGCTTGTTTGGAAATACCGACAAAAAAAGAAAAAAGCACAAGCCGACAAAGCCAAAAAAGAGGCGATTAAAAAAGCAATTTTGGAGTCGTTGTGTAGCAATGGTAAATGCCGTATCAAAGTTGATTATAAAGATCATAAATTTTGCCCTGCTTGCGGACATACGCTTAAGATTATTTGTCCCCATTGCAATGCCGAGGTGATTAATGGGTTACCGTATTGTAAATATTGTGGTAAAAAAATCCTCTAAAACGGAATGCCCCCTTCTTTTCATCAAAATAATTCTATACTTAGCAACTTAAGTACACAGGAGAAAAAGATGAAAAACTATGTTATGGCATTGGCGTTGATCGCCTCTGTATCCCTAGTGGCGGATGATATGGTAGGGGGATTGGTGGGAGGTGCTATTGGTGGCGTGATCGGTCATCAGTTTGGGAGTGGTTCGGGAAAAACCGCCGCGACCATCGGGGGTGCTGCAGTGGGTGCCATGATGGGGAGTGGTACAGGGCGAAACAACTATCAAGAGTACAATCAACCACAACAACAACCTCAAGTGGTGTATCAACAACAACCGGTGGTCGTTCAACCTCAGCCCCAAGTGATTTATCAGCAACAGCCCGTTGTGGTACAACAACCGCAAGTGGTTTATACCCAACCAAGAACCGTCTATATTCGGGATGATCGACGCTATTACGACCATGATCGAGGGCATCATCACGATCGTTATGACCGATATGAGCGTCGTGAGTACGGCGGATTCCGTAATTAATTGCAGTAAAATGTCTCCTTTTTGGGTGTTACCCAAGGAGAACCATTCCCCTAAAATAAAACCTCTTCCTTTTCTTCTTAGTACATAAAATGCAGTATACTCAATAAGGCTTTTTTGCTACTACGCGTAACAAGTAAAAAGAAAAATAAATTTAAGCTATAGTAAAATAGTTAAGTAGTCAGCCCTGAAAAACCCTAAAGACGTCCTGTATTAGGCACTTTAAAAG
>JAVHOQ010000040.1:0-16773 GCA_036170115.1 Sulfuricurvum sp. | reverse complement strand
GTGTGCGGTGGCATTGACTTCGTCCAAAACAGCGTCACTTTTTTGTGCCATTTTAGTGAACTCATCGAGAGTGTGATTGGTGTGATTTTCCACGACGACCACCCCTTTGACCATCGTGGTAAAGGCTTTGCGATTCTCTTTGAATTCGCTGGTTATTTGAGCGATATTCTCCAAGCTTTGAGCTGCATTATGGGTATTTTTATCACTTGCTAATTGATCCACTTTGGCAATGGTCGTGGAGAGGTTGTTTAACACGCGATCCGCTTTATCGGTAAACTGGGTAAACACTGAAGGCTCAGAGGGGATTTTTGTGTAGTCATCCGAACCATTTTTGGGTAAAACGGGGGCATTTTTGGTTCCCCCTTTGATCTCTAAAAATCCCACCCCTGCGATCCCTTGGGAATTGAGTGCCACGACGCTATCGGTTTTGATGGGAACGGTTTTATCGACGACAAACCGTATTTGGATCCTTTGGGGATCATCTTTATCAAGGGCGATGGTTTCGACAAAGCCCACATCAATCCCTTTGAGTTTGACGGGGGAGGAGGTTTTTAGCCCCGCAACCGATTCGTAAACATAGGTTTTATAGTGGGCATAGTCATCCCCCTCTATCCCATATTTTCCCATCCAAAACGCAAAACTTGCCATGGATAACAGTGCCACGAGGGTAAAAAAACCTACGGTCGTATAGTGTGCATTACGTTCCATCAAAGTACCTTTAAAAAATCCGTTAAAAATGGGTGGTCACTCTCGCGTGCTTGATCGTAATTCCCCTCAAAACACACTTTTTTGTCGTGAAGGACGATAAAACGATCCAACGCACTTTTAATCGTATCCAGATCATGGGTGACCATCACCACGCTTAGACCCAACATATTCCGCAACTCCACAATAAGATGGTCAAACGCCTCAGCACTGGATGGATCCAAGCCGCTGGTAGGTTCATCCAAAAACAGCAATGGGGGATCCAAAGCAAGGGCGCGTGCCAATCCTACCCGTTTTTTCATCCCACCGCTAAGTTCACTGGGATAAAGGTGGGCACTGCGGGTGGGTAACCCCACCATACTGAGTTTGGTCATTGCCATGGTTTCGATGAGGGATTTGGGTAAGTGCGTGTATTCCATGAGGGGAAAACAGATGTTTTCAAGGACGGTAAGGGAGGAATATAATGCTCCAAATTGAAAAAGTACCGCCCATTTTTGCCTCAGGGCAAACGCATTTTTAGGGCTAATGGTCTCCAACGATTGTCCCAAAATCTCAATATGACCCGACTGAAAAGGTTCTAGCATCAACAATTGGCGCATTAAGGTCGATTTTCCTGCCCCACTTCCCCCCAATATCCCAAAAATTTCCGCTTCTTTCACCCCAAACGAGACCCCATCGTGAATAAGGGTATTGCCCAACTGGGTGCGAATGTTGGTGACCGTGATGACGTTGCTCATAATCCCAACTTGGTTAGGGCAATGGCGATGATGGCATCACAGATAATGACCCAAAAAATAGCACTCACGACACTTTTGGTCGTAAACGTGCCGATACTTTGGGTGCTTCCAGCGACTTGAAATCCCCAATAACACCCCACAATGGCGATAATTGCCCCATAAATGGGGGATTTTCCTAATCCGACATACCATTCATTGATCGATATTTCCAGATACATCCGATCCAAAAATTCAGGTACGCTGATCCCCAAATGAAAATTCGCAACGAGTAATGCCCCCACCATCCCCGCCATATCCGCAGCAAAAATCACCACAGGCATCATGAATATCAGCGCAAATACTCTGGGGATGACCAAAAAAACAAACGGATCAAACCCCATGGTACGCATCGCATCAAGTTCATCGGTCATTTTCATCGTCCCAATCTCGGCGGTATACGAACTGGCACTTCGTGCGGCGATCAAAATGGCACTGATCATAGGGGAGAGTTCCCGAAAAATCGACATCACACTCAAATCAACGATAAAAATATCCCCCCCGATGTGGACAAGGTATTGTGCGGATTGATACGCAATCACAATACCGATCAAAAATGAGAGGATCATCACAATGGGAATTGCCCGCAAAACAGAGGTATCGATATGATTGACCAACGCGGTAAAGCGAAAATTCCATGGGGAGAAGAGGAGTTGTACCATCGCAATAATCATTTCCCCAACAAACGCCAAAAAATTTCCAATGCCTGTGATCTTTGCCTCAACCCATCTTCCTAAACGCTCAATGGGTCGGTAGGGTGGTAGCACAAGGGGTGGTTTTTCGTGGAAATTTTTTTCATACAATGCCAACAGTCGCTCCTCTTTTTCAGCCAAATGGGTATAGCGTGGGGTGCAGTGGTGGTGGATGAGAGAGTGCTTGAGGCGTATAATGGCGATGGCACCGGCAGAATCAAGGGTGTTACACCCGCTAAAATCAAAAAGGATGGTTTTGTCTTTGAGGGGAAGGAGGGCGCGTTCGATACTTTTGAAATGTGAGAGCGTTGTTTTATCCCAATCACCATGGATAGCAAGGGAAAGAGTATCCGCACTAAGGGTCTTGATGGTTAGCTTTTCCATGGCGAAATTATGCCCATAAAAGGGTTTCAATCCTGTTGCAGCGTGTAATCGACCCGTAATTAAGAGTGGTTAGAGGAGACCTTCATTAAAGCGGTTGTGCAGTGTTCATACGACGTTGACCCTATAATGGGGAGCAGGGTAATATCGACCGCTTTGACCAACACGGTGACCTTACACCCCTCACACAGTTCCATCCGCTCAAACGCATCGGTGGTGATAAGGGAATTAAGGATACCGCAGGGGGTAGTGACACTCACTTCACTTAAGATCACCCCTTTACGAAAATGGTGCAGTTGTCCTAGTAAATGGTTCTCGATGGAGACGTTCCCCTCGCCCGTACAAAGGGAAATGGCGGCTTCTTGGATACGACACTCCACTTCATCCCCGACACGGAGCCATTTGGGGGTTTTGGTCTTGAGCAATTTTAGTAAAGTATTCTCTTTATAAACGGTGATACAGCTAAAAAATTCATCACTTTTAATCGTTTCGACCGTAGCACGAAAGGTATTCATCACGCCCTTCCTTACCAAAGATAGAGGATGATTTTCGGATCAATAACCTTTTCAAACCGCTCCAAAATCATCCCTGCGGTTGAGGTTGGTCCCAAATGACACCCCGAACACGCCCCCAAATAACGAAGCCAAATCTCAGGGGTCTCTCCGCTGACATACTTGACCAACTCAACCCCACCCCCATCGCTGGCAAGGATGAGAGCAAGCTCTTGGGCAATCACCGAAGCGACTTGTTCTTTTTGTGCCGCTTCATCCAATCGACGAAACGTGACATTTATGTCGGTTGCGGTTGTCTGATTGCTCACGTAGGTAAGGAGCGAATGGGCTTGCGCTTCCCCCGCATGGGCAGCTGCGATCATCCAGCGCATCGATGCCGCAATATCCTCATCCCGCAGTAAAATCCCCAGCTTAAGTTGCGCGGTGGAGACATTTGCCTTAGCTGCTATCGTATAATAGTGGATGGATTGGGCTTTGTCTGCGGTGACACCGATCCCGTTTTCATACATCCCCCCCAAATACAACGCCGCAGTCTCATGACCCAATGCCGCAGCACGGTCAAACAGCTCAAATGCCGTCCGAATGCTTTTGGCAACTCCGTACCCTTTGACATACATGGTCCCAAGATTGACCATCGCATCGGTGTTGGTATGGACTAAACTTTCCCAAATGGATCGTGCAACGCTATACTCTTTGCGATCGTAGGCGGCGATGGCGTTTTCCATCCATGATTGTGCTTCCATCTGTTGCTCCTAAAGACCTTTTTACCCTAAGAGACTGCAATTAACGTTCTTAATCGAAGAACAAAAATTGCATTTTCAGTGACAAATCACCAAAAAGAAAAACGATGAAAGAGATCATCACCCCAGAAATGGACGAAATACGACATCTGATTGCCCAAACCGTTGCCAAACGCAATGCCCTTAAAGCACAGATGGAACAGTGGTATGCGGGGACTACCCAACGTTTTGGTCAGATCAACGAACTCATAAGCGTCGATTCGACCCTCTCAACTCTTGATAGTCACTACAAACGGTTATGGGATTATCACAACACAAAAGTTTCCTAAGGAGCAGTATCATGAATGAAAATCTAAAAAGTGACATTCTCAAACACGCCAAAGTGGCGTTTGAACGCGCGTGTACGATGAACGATACCCAACGTCTTGAGGTCTATGTGTACGAGGGAAAAGTAATTACCTCTGAAGTACTCTCTTCAGAGCATTCCATCCCTTACACATCACAGCGCATTTTGTGTTATCAGGTGTGGGGACATGATTATTTGGAGGGGGAGATTATCGCATGGATCGATCAAGTGCGGCAAGAGATTGCTCCCAAACCCCTTGAAGAGAGCATTGTCGATACCCTCAATACCCTTGCCAAGACCAAAGGAACTCCTCCCGATACCATTAGTTCTGCGGAGGTTTTTGCCCATCTTCGGATGGATCAGTTAGAGCAGATGGAACACGCCATCATTGAGTATTGGTGGGATAACAAAGAGGTCGAAAACGGCAAAACCCTCGCACTCCATCAGATCAACGAAGCCTTTGCGGGGATACAAGGGTGATTCTTACCCTCGCATCCCCTGAAGCAACGGTACAGGTGACCCTCTCTTTAGACGATTTCAAAAAGCTTCGTGATCCTGAGATTCGTCGCGATCAAATTGATTGCATTGCCACCCAAAACGGCATTGCGTCTTTCCTTCTCCAAACGTACGTCGCAGAACTCCCCCGTCCCATTGTGGAGACCTTCGAGCTGGAGGGTTCGTGTGAGTATAGCGATCAGCTTTAGAGGTTTCTTCTCATTTCCCTTTTTATGCATTTTAAACCGCACGTAGGTTTTTTAGTATTGAGTGTAACAGGATTGGGATTGGCTTTTTTAACAGGGCAAATTCACATCGCAAAGGAATACCCCTAAAAGCTTGCCAATGTAGTTTGAAATAAATAGTTAAAAAAAATCTTCCCCTCTTAGGGAAGCGTAAGTTAGTCCACTCACAAGGGAAGTTGTTTGAGTGGTTCCACCGATTCGATAGCATTTACCGTAGTTCCCAGACTTTTTTGATGTTCCAGTTGGGTCTCTAAAAATGCCATTCTATCGCTCACCAGTTGCGCGGAATGTTCCAAAATAAACTGTTTAGAAGCCACTGCCGATTCGATCAAAAGGGATTGTCGGTGTAAAACACCCTTGAGTTTACTGTTAAAGAAATCCAAATTAAGCACTATTTGTTTATCAATAGAACCCGCATACAGTTGATGTGCGGTGCTAGTTTCAGGAAATTGGCTTAATTTTTCCAACATGGCAGGTAATTGTTGCAGTTGAAAGGTATCATTATCTTTTTGTATCTCTTGCTCAAAACTATGATACAAGGTTTCGATTTGTCGAACAACTTCCATCTGCCCATTTTCCAATAAGGTTAATTGTTGCTGTGCCATAAGGTTCATATCGGTCATCAAACTTTTGAGGACAGCGACAGAGTGTTCCAATCCTTTGGCATGGGCTTGAATAATCATCGCCTGCATTGTGGCGTTGAGTTCGATAATCTCTTTTTGCCCCTCAATCATCATCTCCGCGCGCTGATTGTCCAGATGCGTCCGTTGCAACTCCAGCTCGGCGACACGTACCCTGTCGGGTTCATAGAGCGTTTGCGAACTCGACGTACTCGAATGGGAATAACTCCCACTGCTCCCTGATAAAAAATTACCAACTCCTTTGAAAAAGGAACCTACCCCTGAAAAAAATCCCATATTTACTCCTTTGTTTTTGTTTGACGCTCTAAATCTTTTGTCATTTTAAATAAGAGTGCGTCAATCTCTTCGTTGCGTTTTTTGAGTGCTTTTCCATACGCCTCGACATCCTCAATCAAGCGATCAAAATTGCTCTCTTGCAAGAGATGAAACGTGTGAATCAGTGGCTCTGAAAAACTATTGTCCGTGAAAAGCTCCCCTAAAATGGTAAAACGGGTGCCAAACAACGATTGGATTTGGGTATGCAACACTTTTTTGGTGAGATAATGGGTGTTGGTGGAGAGTAAAGTGGTCACCGGCTCCACGATAATCGTCGTGCTTTTAAATAACGCTTGATCCCGCACCAATTGTTGCAAAAAGTGAGATTTTGGATTGTCGTAGTACTTTTGGATGATCGGAATCCGTTCAGTGAGAAAAAAGGTGGTGAGTCTATCGCGATAGGCTTTGAATGCTTTGAGCAATTCTAATAGTTCACTTTGTGTCAATGTCCCGTTAAAATACTCTTGGATGAGAGGGAGATACCGCGCTTCAAGGGCAAGCATCTCTTTTTCCCACTCTTGCACGAGCGTCTCAAGCTGCTCTTCGACATACTCTGCACTGCACGTGAGGCGTAAGCTCTCGCGGTGTTTGGTCTTTAACTCATGAGCATCGTTAAATAAGGTCGTAGCGCAGTGATGCAGATCGGTTAAAAAGGCAATCTCCGTATCAAAACGCCCCATTTTTTTAATTTGTTGGTTGTACAAATGGGTCACCATCTCCCCAAACAGGTGAAAATCCAACGAGGGCATTTGGGAAGAGAGTCCCCATATCGAGGTAGATTTTTCCATGGTTTCCAAATAGCTTAGACTCTCTTTTTTAAAACGCATCAATTTGGTCTCCACATTTTGGAGCGCAAAATCAAACTGAGGGATGAGATACGCCAACAATGGCTCCAAAGAAGGGGTGACATACTTGGTTTCGAGTAGCTGAAAATAGAGGCGATTGGCATCGGTGATGGTCGTGGTGTGAGTGGTGGTATAGTGGCGTATTTTCCAGAGGAGAAAATCGATGTAGGCGATCGCATCGTGATGTTTGGCAATCTCTGAAATCGGGGTAAAAAATGGCGCAGGATAGGTGATGGTCGCGTGGTGCAATTGGATCCCTGTATTTTTTTGTAGGGCTTCAAGGAGATAACTGCCTGTCTCAAAAAGGTAGGGGAGATTATTGGTTTTTTGGGGGATGGAACCCATATCAAACTGATTATCAATCAAAAATTGGATAAAGCGGGTGGTCGAAAAATGCTCCCCCCAAATCCCCGCGTCCACAAAACGATCGGAAACCAAAAAAGGGTACGACTCAGTAGCGGGAACACCAACGCTTTTCCAATCGGGGAAAAATTTTGCCAGTTCTCCATCGTCGCACGGGTAAAAGGTGTTTGTATTACCCGCACAGGTTAAATCTTTTGATTTATATCCCAAATAATAAAGCTCGTTTGTAGTCTCTTTAGGATTAACAGAAGCAAACGACGTAGCCGTAGCATCTCGTACAATATAAAAATATTGGCCATAATCAACGCGATAATATCGCGGTACTATCCACACCTTTTTTTTGCTCTGAATATCAAACCACACTTCTTCTACATTACTTGGAAGATTGTGATAATCAGCTCGTGAGGCGATTTCCCAATCGTTCCCCCCCTCCAATCACCTGCGTTGTGGCAAAGGCATCGTATTCGTCTGGGGTGGTAAAGGTGCGATTGTTGGCATTGAACCATGCGGGGCAATAGAGTTTCCCCGTGGTGGTGTCGAGCATCAATGTGCATTCTTGGGGATCAGATTCCCCTGTGAGATTGACAAAACGGTCAATCGGGAGGGAATCAATCTCCGAATAACTCAACAAAAGATAATCAAGATTGTACCGCTCTTCGCTCTGTGCCAATGTTTGGACACGGACAAGCTCCTTGATAAGGGTGGTATAAAAAGAGAATGAATCTATTTTTTTGGATGCAAAATCGGCTTGGAATTGGGTGAGATCAAACAAGTGGGGAGGAAGAGGGAGTTCCATTCATGTGCCTTAAAAAAGATGAGTTAACAGTATAGCTAACATTTTTCTCATTTAAATCAACAAGGGAAAAGTTCCCCCCTCGCGGTGAAACTCACCCAATAGTCTTAAAAATCCTTCGCCATCGTAAACATCGTAGAGAACTGTTTTTTGTAGTCAGCACAACGGTCACAAATCGGTTCCCCCCCCTTATACGGGTAAGGGCAACGGCACTCATGACACATCACCATATCGTAATGCACCAATTGTTCGGAGCGTTCGTAGGCGATGCTCACCAGATCAAACCCCTCTTTAGCACTGATGGCATGGGGTTTACAGATCGCTTCACAGATACCGCATCCGATACATTTGCCTTGGTTAAAAAAGATCCCTTGGTTGTCACTGCTGGCAAACAGGGCATCGGTGGGGCAAAATTGGGTACAGTCACCGCAATTGGTACAGGTTTGAAAATCGATCGCTTTGTTAAAAAAGAGACCATTGGAGTCACTCAATGTCGTGAGGGGTAAGGTTGTGACCACCTCTTTGAGGGTATTGCGCAACAAAATCCGTTTTAGGGGCATGGTCATACTCGGTAACGCGTGATGGGTGGCAGTCATGCTTTTTTGGGGGAGGGGTTGGGGATCGGTTAGTACCTCTTTGGCTTTTTCAAGCCCTTTGCGAAACAGCGCACGACGGGGGGCGTGAATCTCTTGCTCTTCTAGGGTTGAGATTGTTTTATCCACACCGATGTGGGTTAAAAAGGTGTTGGCATGGTCAATATGACTGCGAATCGTTTTTTCCATCGTCCCCGATTCGTTCAAAACACACGTCGCACAGTGACTCATATCGCAGACGACCGCTTTTTCTCCCCGTAATGCCATCACCAACAGATGCTCGGCATCAAACACCCCCAAACACGGCGTTGACACCTTGCACGAAAGGGAGGTATTCTCGTGCGTTGGGTAGAGCAACGAAAATTCATTGGGATCAAAACTCTCAATCTCATACGCTTCGGTAGGGCAACTGCCAATACACCCTGCACACTCAATACACTGATCTTTGAGTAACGTCAATTTATTACGCACCAGTGCAATCGCCTCTTTGGGACACACCTCAATGCAGATACGGCAGTCGTTGTGAAAATATTCATTGCGAAGGCATCGGGTGGCACTAAACCCAAAAAGCCCTTTTTGTTGGACAAAATTATGATTACCCATGGGTCACCTCTTGGTGGAGATGGTCATAATCGGCGACCAAAAATTCGACCATAAAATCGCATATATCGCGATAGAATGGGGTGTCTGCCATCCCTTTTATCCCCATCATATAGGGAACCGCCCACATAAAGAGGTGTTCGTCTAAAAATTGGATTTGGGCTTGGGTGTTGTCTTTAAAGACCAACATTTGCATAAACGCCAGTTCGATCGAAAGGTGATCGGGTGCCATCAGCTCGGTTTGCTCCATATTGAGTTCAAATCCGTGTTGAAAATAAAACGCCATTGCGGGATTTTGCAACCCCACCAACGTCTCATTTTTGGCATCCAAAATAAACGACTCCACCGGTTGCGTATTGAGCAAAAAAAGGGAACTATAATCGACATTCAATGCTTCATATAAGGTTTCATCATCCGTTGCATTAAACCACGTTTGGGTCTCTTCACCAATAACCTCAAGTAACGGTTGGTTATTTTTAAGATCAGTGATAAAACGACGGTCGGGGATATTACTCATCACACGGGATAAAAAAGCGTAGATAGTGCGTCGATATTCAGTATTCATTCAATAGTCCTAAAAATTACGGGATTGTATACTTTGTCATCCTGAACGTGATTCAGGATCTCAAGATTGCGGACCACGTCCGCAATAACGGAGTAACAAGGGAAAAGTACCTCAAAAAGGTTCTTCCCTTGTGCTATAACGGGTTGATTATTATAAGCAACCCTTGAAAAATGACTTTTTCGGTGGTGGGGGAGCTTTGAATTCCGTAGCAGCAATCGTATTGGTTTTTTCATCCAAAACACCCACGATCACTACCCCATTTTTATTCATCCCTTCACCCAACTCAGAAACTTTAAGTTTGGAGACATCAATCGTGTATACTTTACCCGTTCCATGTTGAAACAGTGCCAATTTGGGCTTGGTAGTCTCACCCGCATTGATCTTTTTGAAACAGCCATCCGAACCACACGTATAGTTTTCCAAATAACAATCGTTAAATGCCCCTTGAGCGGCGCACGCAGGGGTTGTCAATAACCCCTCAAACTCTTGACCTTCACTTGCAAAGAGACCCGTAACGAGTGCCAATGCTACCAATGCTACTTTTTTCATTATTCGACCTCCGCTTTAAGCGATTGAAGATACGCAACAATATCCTCAACGGTATTTTTATCCAAATGACTAAAATCGGTCATGGTTGAGATACGTTTCCCTTTTTCCACTGTATACCATGGGGTATTGCTGTGGGCGTTACGGTTGTACCCTGGTACGACTACTGCTGAGGGTTTCACAATAGACTCACGTAAGTAGCCTGCTGTTGAGTATCCTCCTATAGTGCGTAACGAAGGTGCCATAAAGGTTTTAGGATCAGCTGCACTCATTTGGTGACATCCATTACATCCATTGGCTTCCAATGCTGCTTTACCCTTGGTCGCGTCCCCTTTGGAATCGGTGGTCAAATCGGCTAACAACGCTTCATTGGGTTTTTGCCCCTCAAGATTGACCGCAACCCATGCCGAAAGGTTTTTCACCCCATTGCGCCCCATTTTAGAACCATCCCATACCGCAATGGCGAGAGGAACGGTTCCACTAAGATTCACATACCCATCTTGAAGAGGACGAACCAGTGTTCCTGACCATCCGCCATTACCATACGCCATACCACCGCTGGAGTGAACCGAACCATCTTTAACTTCCGTCAATGAGCGAAATCCTTCAGCTACGAACGTACGAGAATAATTTTTAGTTGCCAATCCCGCTACTTTCGCATCATAATCGGCTAAATCTTTACCAAAAAGGTTGGTTTGGTTACGATTGATTTGGGTTGAGACATCCATGTTACCATTAGGCTCATACACTTTTTCATTCGCTTTTTGGAGATGCACGACAACAGGACGACCCGCTGAACCCATTCCGATGTACGGCAATGGCTCTGGTTTAGCCGTGGTTCCTGCAAACTGAACTGCAAATCCATCACTGTAGGTAGTAGAGGCATACCCTGCTTGAACGTCTTTGGAACCATCCGCCCATTTCACCATCAAGGCGATATTTTTGCCATCGTACAATGCACCCACTTGGGCTTTTTTAGCTTTGGTGCTTGCATTAAGCGCATTGGCATTTTTATCGTTCATCTCGATGGCCGTTTGAGGGTAAAGGGTCACGGGAGAAAATTTTGCTTTCGACCAAACCGCTGAATCTGCTTTAACGGCTTCCAAACTGTCGGTGACTTTTACCGCAGTAATGGCCGCATCAGCAGCCAAAGCTGCCGAACACGCAAGACTCAACGAAAGGAGTGATGTTACAATCTTAGTCATTAGTGGTGTCCTCCCGCTTTTGTGAATTTACCCGCGATATAACGCGTATCGACCGGAGCCAATGGATTGCGTTTTTGATCTTTGGCAACTTGTTGATAATAGTGGTTATCCAAACGGAACATATCGGAGTGTTGATACGCAATCAAAAGATCCATCAATTCACTTACACCCGTCTCTTTACGTTTTTTCATCTCTGCTTTTAGGGTTTTAATCGAATCATGCACCGCAGGTCCGAATAATTTTTCCAACTCTTCGATGGGGAGACGGGTTGATCCTTCGATGATTTTCCCTTCTGCATCAAATTTCGCAGGTGATTCGGTCGGAGGGATATAGTATACGTTTGGTTGGGTACCATAATCGGTGCGCAAGCCAATGGCTACTTTGTATTTGTGTACCAATTTATGTACTTGTGACTCTTCATCATCCAAGAATCCAACAAAACGGATACGTCCAACACATTGTTGCGCGCACGCAGGGGGAAGCCCTTGCTCAATACGTGGGAAACACAAAATACATTTCTCTGATTTAGAGATTTTTGGGTTGAAATAGATTTTTTTGTAAGGACATCCCGCGATACAATAGCGGTACCCTTGACAACGATCCAAGTCGACCAATACAACCCCATCTTCTTCCCGTTTGAAGATTGCATCACGTGGACAAGCACTCAAACACCCCGGATTGGTACAGTGGTTACAAATCCGTGGCAAGTAGAAGAAATAGTTATCTTGAGGAAATGCTCCTGCCCCTTGATCTTCATCCCAGTTTGGTCCCCATGTGGGAGAAACGTGAGGTTGAAAACGGGAGTGATCGGCACTATCGGTCATCAATGACTCATAATTATAATCCCAAGGTACCCCATAATCGGCTTCAAGATTGGGGATAACACCCGGTTGAAGGTCGCCAGCAGCATCAAAACCGCCTCCAAGCTCCATCCAGTTTTTCGGGTAACCTGTCCCCGGATACGTTTCCACGTTATTCCAGTACATATACTCACGACCATTACGATTTGTCCACTGTGTTTTACATGCCACAGTACATGTTTGGCACCCGATACATTTGTTCAGGTCCATGACCATTGCTAATTGTCTTTTAGACATCTAAACCCCTTAATATTTTACGTCAGTTGCTTTTTCATAGTTCACGGCACCATCATAAGCGTATTGGTTACCATCCCACAGACCACCAAATTTCAAGTGACCCCATCCATCCGCCATTTCCAAAAGGTTCATTGCAACAGGAACGACCTCATTATGACCTTTGTTTTTCAAATACATATACGGCTCCCATCCATGCTCCATGACCAATCCATCCGCAGGTGCTGAAGAAGAGAGTTTTGCCATCGCATAAAACTCTCCTTGATGGTTGAAGACACGAATGGTATCACCATCCTCGATATTTTTACTCTTCGCCACAACACGATTCACTTGAATCGCAGGAACACCCCGTTGAAGACGTAGCAACGTACGTGATGTTTTGTAGTTGGAGTGGATTGACCAGCGAGCGTGCGGGGTCATAAAGACGTACGGATGATCCGCAGTTTTGGGACGAATTCCCTCCATACCGGTGTTGGTCGCTGCCCCCATTTTGATGTACATATCGTGGTCAACGTAGAACGTTTGACGACCCGAGAGGGTTTCAAGACGCTCAAATTTATAGAGGTTGAACTCCATCGAGCTGTACGGACGGTCAGAATACAACGGAGAAGATTTCGCCGCTTTTTCATTGATCAGCAAGAATCCGCCCACTTTGTACATTTTTTCCATCGTCCATGGCTCATACTGCTCACATTTTTCCAATGCTGCTTGAACCGCCATTTTATCGGTACCGAGGTAGTTTTCACCCGCACCCTCAGACTCAGGATCGGTATTGGTATACTCTTTGTGGAAAATAGTCAAATCATGGAACCCTGGTTTGGCGTATTTTTTATGATCGGGAACTTTGGCTTTGCTCACGTTTTGAGGACGGTTGGCAAGCTCTTCCATTTTTTTCGCCAAAAGGGTAAACATCGACCACTCATCCATCGCTTCACCTACGTTTTTGATATTGGCAACCGGTTGTGCCAAATTCGTAAAGCGGTGATACCCTGGAGAGGTTCTAAGGTCATACACTTCATAGTGTGATTTTGCGGGTAATAAAATATCCGAAAATTGGGCAGCTTCGGACATACGGTAATCGACATACCCATAGAATTTGGTTTTAGCAAGGAACGCTTTACGGTATTCAGACCCTTTGTTACGACGGAATTTAGAATCCGCTACAATCAATGCACAGTCAGGTTGCCACCACGGTTTATTCACATTTCCATGTTTTGATTCTTTATTAACCGTATCATTTTCACCTTGCTTAAGCATTTCTGATAATACAGCCATATACTCTTTTTTGGACATACCGTTTTGCGCACGCTTAACATCTTCATCGCTAAAGAATTTATCAAACGATTTCATCCCCTCACCAAAGACGAACTCACCCACGAATCCTGAACCAAAACGGGCATTGTATTTACCGCTGAATCCACCCAAAACTCCCAATCCTGAGAGGGTAAATTCGTTTTCGGTATTCAATCCGCCATAAGGTCCCATACGCCCTGTCAAACCACAAATGGAAGAGATATTCCAAATCGACATAACCCCATTGAAATATTTATTCAATGAGAATCCTGTGGTGATCTCAACGACTTTAGGAATAGCAATGTCACGTGCCAATTGACGAACGGTATCAGGGTGTACCCCCGTCGTTGCTTTGGTCGCTTCAGGGGCAAATTTAGCCGCTGATTTTTTGAGCATTTCAAATACCGTAGTAACGGTACGGGCAGTCCCGTGCATATCGGTAATCGTCCAAGAACCCTCTAGTTCAGGGGTGATTCCTTGCTCATCGAGACGAAGGGACTTGATTTTTGACCCTTCAGAACCTGGCATGAGGGCAACTTTACCGGTTGCTTTGTTCATACAATAGAACTCTTCCTCGAATTTATGGTGATCTTCCTCATTGGCAGCGTATTCCATATCCGATCGACGAATCATTTTTTGGGTTGCTACATCGACCAAGAACGGAAGGTCGGTAAAGGTTTTCATAAACTCAGGTTTGTAGAGTTTTTCGTTCAAGATAACGTTGATAACACTCATCGCCAAGATGTTATCCGCACCCGCTTTAATCGGGATCCACAAATCGGCTGATTTTGCCGTTGCATTGAACTCTGGGGTAATAACGATGATTTTTGCTCCGTTGTATTTCCCTTCCCATACGAAGTGAGCATCAGGAATACGGGAAACCGATGGGTTTCCTCCCCACATGACAGCCGTATCAACGGTATACATGAAATCCCACGTACATCCGACGTTACCCTCACCGTACGCAATCGCCGCACCCGAGAACATATCCCCAAGATACGATGAAGGATAGATACGAATCGCACCCAATTGGGTAGAGAAACGCAATGGCGCACCACGACGACCTTCGGTCAAAAGACCAGTTCCCGCATGCACCATCAATTTATCCGGTCCCCGTTTAGGATCGGTCATACAATCAAAAATTTGTTGGCATACTTCTTCAGCCGCTTCATCCCAGCTGATACGTTTCCATTTACCCTCACCGCGTTCACCAACCCGTTTCATCGGATAGAGGATACGGTCTTTTTGGTACATTACTTGAGAGTGTTGCACCCCCTTATTACATCCACGTGGGTTGAAATCGGGGATTTTAGCATTGATGATAGGATAACGTGCCGATTGGTTTTCACGCGTTACGACACCGTTGTTTGACCACACTTCCCACGCACAGTTACCTTGACAGTTGACGCAGTGATAGGCAAACCCATGCTCCTCTTTTTTACCATAAATAAAAGAGAATTCATTGCGGTACATGGTTTCGGTGTAGTTGGTATTGGGGTAATTTTCTTTACCATTTTCGACCGACATTACCTCTGTTTTAGCAAAAAGTGACCCTTGAGACGCTACCAATGCAGCGGTCATCCCTGAAACTTTCAAAAAATTACGACGATTATCATTTGTTATTTTTGTCATTATTGAGCCTTATCGTTTAATCGGAAGATTCATGTCGTTACCCCAAACATCCCAGCTTCCTGTGAAGACTTTGACATTTTTGTAACCAAGTAACTGAAGTGCGGTGATGTGTTCAGAACCACGACCCGCACCCACTTGACAGTACGCATAAATCGTTTTGTCTTTGGTAACACCGTAATTGTTATACACTTTTTGGATGGCATCGGCGGATTTAAACGACATTTTTTTGTCGGCATCCGAGATTTGTGACCACTCGATAAACGTTGCCCCTGGGATATGTCCACCACGGGCAACATTGTCCATTTTACGCTCACCAATAATCTCTGCAATACCACGAGAGTCAATAATTACGTATTTGGATTTTTTACCCTTTTTAAGAATATCATCCATGGCATTTTTGACTTCTTCTTTACCTGCGATGACCGAGTAATCCAATTTTTTAGGGTCAATTTTGTAGGTTTTAGGTTGATCGACCTCATCCCCTTTTACTACCAAAAGACGGGTTTGTACTTCATCCATTTTGACTTTAAGGGCTTTCATGTCCGCATCGGCTTTGGCAATCGAAGCGTTCAACGCAGTCGCATCCGCACCCTCTTTTTTGAGTGCATCTTTAGACGCTTTTTGGGCTTTTTTGATCTCTTTGGATTGGTTGTTTAGATCATCATACTCTTTTTGAGCAGGGTCAATCGCCATAATCGCCGCACGTCCTCCGTTGAGTACTTTTACGTTTTTATGACCAAAGCTTTTGAAAAAAGAGTAGACACCCGTCGCATTGGGGCCTTTAAAATCGTCATACGCAATGATGGTCATATCATTGCTGATCCCTTTTTTACCAATGAGTTCTTGAGCATCATCAACACAACGGTATAAAGGGGCGCAGTGCATTTCGCCATCAATCTCTGAATGGTGTAGGTGATGCGCATACATCTCTACTGAACCCTTAATATGACCGAGTTTATAGATATCCTCATTATCACCCGATACAAACATCACTTTTGGATTTCCGATTAGTTTAACTGCTTCTTGGGCTGAAATAAGGATACCCTTATTTACATAATCTGCTGCTAATACATTCGCTGCAGATAATGATGCCGCAAGACAGAGTGTTGTTAACAATCTATTCATCCATGCTCCTTTTTCTCTAAAATTAATATTTTAACCTTCGCCTTACTTATTAAAAACTAAAGCTTTTTCTACGGAATAACCGCTCCCATTATAGATATGACAATCTTAATAAGGGGTGAAATCTCTTTTTAAATCGTTGCATAAATTACCAATTGTTACAATACCATCACATTTTAGAAGAATCTTTTTAGGATAATCTTTTTTTAGGTTTTCTTATAACCTGACCTTACGCAGTAAATAATTTTTTCGGGATAAGCGTGGTATAAATTTGATA
>JAVHOQ010000039.1:0-3625 GCA_036170115.1 Sulfuricurvum sp. | reverse complement strand
ACACTTTAGCGACAATATTCCCCTTCCCTTCCCTGTACAAAGCTCTTTCAATGTTACTTAAAATCCTTTTTTCAAAGCAATTCATCATCCAATCTGTATTAAAATGTCATTTAATTATTCATAAAAAGAGACCTTTTGCCAAAACGTATTTTTATCACCGCCACCAATACCAATAGAGGCAAAACCTACACCACCTTACAACTTTTGAATGCCTATACCCAAATGGGATATCGAGTGGGCGTGTACAAACCCATAGAAACAGGGGTTAATGGTGTCCCAGCAGATGGAAGCTTATTGTTGAAACACGCCCAAGTGCATAATCCTGAATTGAAAAAACTCAAAATTTCCGATATTGTCACCCTCTCTTTTTCGCTTCCAGCAGCCCCTTATATCGCCAATAAAGGGCAAAAAATTGATTTTACCCGTTTCGATACGGCATTAAGTAAGATTGAAAAGTATTGTGACATTACCCTCATAGAAGGGGCAGGAGGGATGATGGTACCCTTGGATGAGGATACGATGATGATCGATTTGGCACGCCATTTTAATGCCACAACATTGCTAGTCACCCACTGTTCTTTGGGGTGTATTAACGATACCCTTTTAAGTATCGAACGGCTAAAACAATCGAATATTCCCTATTTATGGACGTTTAATTGCCATAAAAACCGTGACAATTTCACCCATATTTCACTCCCCTATTTTAAGCAAAAATTTGACTCACTCTATTTTGTAGGGCATAATACCCCCCTGTTAGCTCAAGCATTACTTGATACGTTACCCATAAAAACTAAGGAAAATGAATGCGCCATTTAATCCAGACCAGTGACTTTACAACCCAACACATTCAAGCGGTCTTGCGCGATGCTTCGCACTTTAGTGATGGACATTCAGAGTCGCTTCTCCAAGAAAAAATCATTATTACCCTCTTTTTTGAAAACTCCACCCGAACCAAAAGCTCTTTTGAAATTGCCGCCAAACGCCTAGGTGCCCAAGTCGTTCATCTCGATGTCCAAAAAAGCTCCACCCAAAAAGGGGAAAGCCTTGTCGATACCGCAGCAAACCTCGATGCCATGGGACCTCACGCCATGATCGTTCGCCATGCCCATGCAGGTGTCCCTGATATCCTTGCTCAACATACCCACGCCTCTATCATCAACGCTGGGGATGGCGCACATGCCCATCCAACGCAGGCTCTTTTGGATCTTTTTACCCTTCAAAACCATTTTGGTGACATTAAAGGGAAAAAAATCGCTATCGTCGGCGACATCAAAAATTCCCGCGTTGCCAATAGCAATATGGAACTTTTACACCGTTTTGGGATGAAAATTACCCTTGTTGCCCCTCCCCATTTTTTACCCCAAACCAATTTTCCAACAACCCATACCCTCCACGATGTCATTGACAACGTCGATGCCATCATGTCCTTACGAACCCAAACTGAACGTCATTCGCACCAGACCTACGGCTCCCTTAAAGATTACGCCAGCGATTTTTGTATTACCAAAGAACTCATAGGTCAACGTGATATTATTCTCTTACACCCAGGACCGGTTCACCGTAATATTGATATTGATGATGCGATGCTTAAAGACCCCCGTTGTAAAGTTCTCGAACAGGTAAAAAATGGGGTCTCCATCCGGATGGCTGTCCTTAAATCGCTTATTGCATAATGTTTGATAGCCTCAGCGAATTCGTCTCAAACAGCGTTCCTTGTTTTTTTTATACCGATTTCAAAGGGGAACACCTATTTTGTTCCCCTTTGGATACGTTAAAAAATCATGACATTGAATTCGCCTTTCATCACCCAAAGTCTCCCCTCAATAATCCCCATAAACCCGCTTATTCTCCTATATCCCTACAAAATTACCAAAAAAAATTTGATTATATACAAAAGCAGATTCGAGATGGAAATACGTATCTTATTAATCTCACCCAACCTACCCCCATCCATACCCCCTATTCATTAAAAGAAATTTATCAACACGCCTATGCACCCTATAAATTTCGGGTAAAAGAAGAATTTGTCTGTTTTTCTCCTGAACCTTTTATTACCATTGAAGGAAATACCCTTCACACTTATCCCATGAAAGGGACGATTGATGCGACCCTTCCCAATGCCATAGAGACCATTTTAAATGATCCCAAAGAGATTGCAGAACACACGATGATCGTTGATTTACTCCGAAATGATTTGGGAATGGTCGCCACTAGCATTAAAGTCAAAAAATTTCGCTATGTAACAACCATTAATGCAGGAAACAAACAACTGCATCAAATAAGTTCCCATATTAGGGGACAATTACCCTTAGATTGGCGCGACAATCTAGGTGCCATCCTCAAAACGCTACTGCCCGCAGGGAGCATCAGTGGTACCCCTAAGAAAAAAACGACCGAAATTTTAGAAAGGATAGAAGGGTATGAGCGGGGTTATTTTACGGGTGTGTTTGGTTATTATGATGGACAAAACCTTTACAGTGCCGTAGCAATACGCTTTATCGAGAAGAGGAATGGTCAGTTAGTCTACAAAAGCGGTGGGGGTATTACTTCAGAAAGTGTTTGTCAAAAAGAGTATGAAGAGATGCTAGACAAAATTTATATTCCCTAAAATGGTAAAGCGTTTTCCTACCACCAAAAGAGTAGTAGTGTCCTCAATACAGACTTTTAGTTTACTCATCCTGAGTAATCATAGCTTAAGGAACACATCAATGAATTGAGGGGAGAGAAGATTAGGAGCCTAGCGTCCCCGTCCCCCCGATTTTTTGGGTGAGGGTTTGGTACTGCTGGGTTCTTCTCTGGCTACGCGGGGTCCCCGTTTTCCCAAAAATTTCGGTTGAACGGGAGCTTTTTTCTTTTTATTGCCAAATGCCCCTTCGATTTTCCCTTTTTTCTCCCCCTCTTTGGAGAGGCTTTTTCCGTACGTTTTTTTGGTATCCAAGATAGCGGGGGGTTCAAAACCCTCAATCACGATCCGTTGGGGTGCTTTGCCTAAAAGAGCCTCAATTTTTTTCCATGAGATATGTTCAAGGGTTGAAAGGAGGGTGATAGCCACCCCAATTTTCCCCGCGCGTCCCGTACGACCGATACGGTGAATGTAGTCACTGGCGATGTGGGGGATGTCGTAGTTGATCACAACGCCCAAATCATCGATGTCCAATCCTCGTGCTGCCAGATCGGTCGCGACAAGAATTTTTATTTTTCCCTCTCGAAAGTCACTCAACGCACGATCTCTTGCCCCATGCTTTTTGTCCCCGTGAAGGGTTGCGCAGGGAAGACCACTGTTTTTGAGATACGCACTTACCTCATCAGCGGCAAGTTTAGTACGGGTGAAGACCAAGACATTGGGGTAATTGTTCGAGCCGATCAGATAGGAAAGGAGAAGACTTTTTTGCTCTTTTTCGACGGGGTGGACGATTTGTTGTATCGTCAAATCCGCAGGGGAGAGGTTTTCGATCTCCACAACCATCGGTTTATTCAAAATCCGTTCGCTGAGTTTTTTGACCGATCCGGTCATGGTCGCTGAGAACAAAAGGGTTTGCCGTTTTGGGGGAAGCATATCGATGATTTGCTCTACTTCACGGATAAATCCCATGTCCAAAATGGTATCGGCTTCGTCCAAGACCAA
>JAVHOQ010000038.1:0-17027 GCA_036170115.1 Sulfuricurvum sp. | reverse complement strand
CTTCCAATAGCCTTAAATTAGAGGATGGATTTGGAGATTTGAAAGAGGCTCTACAGTGACTGTGTCGGTTCAAGCGCTTTTTTTTGTGTAATATCTATAAGCTTCATCCAGTTTCAATACAGTGACTGTGTCGGTTCAAGTTGCCTGTGTTCGATAAAAAGTTTCAATTGATTTTGTTTCAATACAGTGACTGTGTCGGTTCAAGGCTACTTAATGCCTGAGATTTGGGTTGAGCGTCAAGTTTCAATACAGTGACTGTGTCGGTTCAAGTTTTTGAGGGTATCGATTTTTTCGTGCTTAAATGGGTTTCAATACAGTGACTGTGTCGGTTCAAGTTATCCAAATGAGATACTTCATTTTATTGGTATGAGTTTCAATACAGTGACTGTGTCGGTTCAAGCCGCCCAAGAGCACCGCTGTTGGTGAATTGTCAGTGTTTCAATACAGTGACTGTGTCGGTTCAAGAATAAAAAACACCAATACCAACTTCAAAAATACCACTGTTTCAATACAGTGACTGTGTCGGTTCAAGTTTGATCAAAAGCTTGCTCTAGCAAAAGAGAAAATGTTTCAATACAGTGACTGTGTCGGTTCAAGTGCCCCCTTATCCACTACTAACAGGTAGGCGCGCTCAGGTTTCAATACAGTGACTGTGTCGGTTCAAGTAGTGAACTAAATCCCCATGCTGTACTGTTGCTGTTTCAATACAGTGACTGTGTCGGTTCAAGATTTTAAAATCAAATCCAAATAAATAGGGGAATCAAGTTTCAATACAGTGACTGTGTCGGTTCAAGATTCGTAAGTTTTGTAATAAATCCTCAGTGAAAATGTTTCAATACAGTGACTGTGTCGGTTCAAGCGGATATCGCTTCTATGTACCGCATCCCTCCTCACAGTTTCAATACAGTGACTGTGTCGGTTCAAGGATGAAGCGGGTGAAAATGTCCTCAACGCTGTGATGTTTCAATACAGTGACTGTGTCGGTTCAAGGTCTATGATAATAAGTGGTGGTACGGCTGAATCAAGTTTCAATACAGTGACTGTGTCGGTTCAAGGATCATTACAAAAGCCACTGAGTTATCATATATGCGGTTTCAATACAGTGACTGTGTCGGTTCAAGAAATCACCTTCTCTAATTGGGTCGCTCGAATTAACTGTTTCAATACAGTGACTGTGTCGGTTCAAGTTGGAAATTTAGCAAAATCCATTCTCTCTGACATGTTTCAATACAGTGACTGTGTCGGTTCAAGCTGATGATTTTCGTCAGTTTATGTTTCGCAATAAACAGTTTCAATACAGTGACTGTGTCGGTTCAAGAAGAGCATTATATGGAAATATCATAGGGACACTTTCGTTTCAATACAGTGACTGTGTCGGTTCAAGGATTCTTCCCACAGATCCATTCGGTGGGGAAAAGAGAGTTTCAATACAGTGACTGTGTCGGTTCAAGGTAAGGTTAAGCCCTATATCTGTACGCGTAAGAGCATTGTTTCAATACAGTGACTGTGTCGGTTCAAGCAAGAAATAGACTCTAATCCCAAAGCAGAAAGATTTGTTTCAATACAGTGACTGTGTCGGTTCAAGCATGGTTTAGATAATAAAAGTTTAGGGGGTGTCGTAGTTTCAATACAGTGACTGTGTCGGTTCAAGAGGGGGTAGTTGTTGAGACGTTTGGAACCCCTAATAAGTTTCAATACAGTGACTGTGTCGGTTCAAGCGTTTCGGTAGTGTTCGTCATTTGGTGTATCGTCAAGTTTCAATACAGTGACTGTGTCGGTTCAAGCCCGACAAAATTTACAATGTGTATCGCCCAGCTGAGTTTCAATACAGTGACTGTGTCGGTTCAAGATCCTATCTCCTTTCTAGAACGGAATTTCGTCTTCGTGTTTCAATACAGTGACTGTGTCGGTTCAAGGCCATTTTGTTTACGCTCAATCTAAACGCTTTGATTGTTTCAATACAGTGACTGTGTCGGTTCAAGTAACGTGGGCGGGGCGTGCGCTTTGGTACTCGGGTTGTTTCAATACAGTGACTGTGTCGGTTCAAGGGATTGGCATCCTATGTTTAAGATAGAATCTGTATAGTTTCAATACAGTGACTGTGTCGGTTCAAGTACGGAAAATAGGGCGTTTCCCAAAATCGGTTTCCCTAAAAATAGGGCTTTTCGCCGTTTTTTCCAATCAAAATGACAATGAGCTTTCAAATAGCCTGAAAATCATTTCAATGCCGTAGTATAGCCACTTTTAGGGTGATTTGCTCCTTAAAGTGGTTGGAAAAATACGCTAAGAATTTTGGGGATGAACGAAATGCGCACCGTAAGATTCCATCGGTTCAATCTCTAAAAACGGGTATAATCGCGAATCTTTTTTGCGATCAGGAATCCTACCGTGTATACACGTATCGACGTTGCGCGTCATATTGTTTTAAGTGTCTCTCACGGGGTCGATGGGTTGGGCGCGGGGTGTGCGATGTATTCGCATCTTTTGCGCATGAATACCAAAGTGACCCTTTTTTGTGCGACTTCTCCCCTTGATCCTACATTTGCTTTTCTTCCGTGGTTTGCCAAAGTGACCGCGAGGTTTCCTGCGGATGCCGATTTGCTGATACGTTTTGGTTCTAGCCAATCGGAGGTAAGTGGGTATGAGGGGGAATCAATCACGATCGATCATCACACGGATGGGGAGGCATTGAGTATCACTCAACTCCTTTATGGGTGGTTTATTGCCCACTCCATCAAAATCAATGGTAAAATGGCGAACGCGCTTTATACGGGACTATTGGATGGTACGCGTGGGTTTAGTGATGTTCGATGCACGGGTGCCACGTTTGCGATGGCAGAGGCATTGATTGGCTTGGGTGCTGATCATGCACTGTGCGCCGAAGCATTGGTATACACTCGGTCATTAGCCTTTTTACGGATGAAAAGCGCGATGTTGGGACGTATGAAACTGCTGCTGAATGGTCGTGTTGCCCTTTTTGAGGTGGATGAATCGTTGTTGGAACACACAGGGTGTGATGCGAGTGGGTGCGAAGTGATCATGGATGATGCATTAACCCTCAAGACGGTCAACATCGCCCTTTTGATCCTTGAAGATCGCTATGACACAGGGAAGATTTTTATCCACAGTGATGGAAAAATGACGTGTGATACCCTGCTTTATTCGTATGGGGGAGAGGGTCATGCGCGCCGTGCGGTTGCACACATAGCACCCCAAACGTCCCATGAAATGGTCAAAGAAATACTGAAAAAAATAACGGAGGTAATAGGGTGAGTAGACGACGAGGCAATGGATCGAATGTAATGGGATGGGTAGTAAGTATCGCAGCCATCGGGGCGATAGGGTTTATGATGATGTCGCCCCGTTTTGAGCGAGCGGATCCCAAAATGACTATCAGTCGTACGGGATATTGGAATTTTAACGATCCCATTGATGTCACCGTTGAGGATGCCAGTGGTCTTAAGTCGTTTAGTGCAACCCTTGTTGGCCCTCATGAAGATTGGAGTATTATCGACGATACGACCCCCTCTACGGTCACCAAACGCCATTTCCAAATTCTCCCCCCCAAAGGGATTCGTAACCCCCAAGCCCAATCGGTGGAGCTAAAAATCAAAGCGACCGATAACAGCCTCTGGGGATTGTTTATGGGAAATACGACCAAAAAGACGATGACGTTGGTGATTGATCAGCGCGCACCACTGCTTTCTGTGACGGCAAGCTCGTATAAAATCCAAAAAGGGGGATCGGCGATTGTTATTTGTAAAGTGGATGATCCTCAATTGCAAAGCGTTACGATTGAGACCAATTTTGGTAAAACGTTTGTGGCGGAACCTTTTTACAAAAAAGGGTATTACGCGTCGTTGTTGGCATGGCCGGCACAAGAAGCCAATTTTAATGCGACCATCGTAGCGCGGGATAAAGCGGGTAATGAGACCAAAGCCGCTGTCCCCGTACGGCTCAAAGACCATGTCTATCGCGTCTCTAATATTGAGTTAAAAGATGAATTTTTAAACGGTAAAATTGCCCAACTTGCCAATGTGTATCCCCAAACCATCGGAGTCACTGACCGTTTAGAGCAATTTAAAATCATCAATGAAAAAGTGCGTGCCGATAATGAAAAAGTGATTCACGGAATTACCTCTAAGGTCTCTTCGGCACTCTTGCATGATTTTAGACCCCTCCCGTTTTACCCCTTGGTCAACGGACAAAAAGTGGCGGATTTCGCCGATCATCGTATTTACAGCTATAAAGGAAAAGAGAATGTCTCCAGCGCTTACCATATGGGATTGGATTTAGCCAGCGTTCAGGGGGGATCGATTAAAAGCTCCAATGCCGGTACAACAGTGTTTTCACAACCCAATGGCATTTATGGTAATCTCCCTATCATTGACCATGGGTTAGGATTATATACCCTGTATGGTCACTGTTCTGAAGTCCATGTCCAAGAAAAAGATAAGGTCAAAGCAGGGCAAGAGATCGCCAAAACAGGGACGAGTGGGTATGCGATGGGGGATCATCTCCATTTTGGCGTTTTGGTTCAAGGGATCGAAGTACGTCCTGAAGAGTGGATGGACAGCCAATGGATTCACGATAATATCAGCAGTGTGATTGACGCTGCAAAAACGGTGATGCACTAATACGTGAAAACGGTTATAATACACACGATAAGCGCATTGCTAGAGAGGTAAAGAGATGAAACGACAAACAACAATTGGCAAAAAGGTCGAATTGGTAGGGATCGGATTGCATAAAGGGGTTCCTGTTCACCTCTCGCTTGAGCCCATGGAGAGTAACAGCGGTATTGTCTTTTTTAGAAGTGATGCGGGTGTCTCTATCCCTCTTGTTCCCTCCAATGTAGTCGATACCAAAATGGCAACGGTGATCGGTAAAGAGGGGGTTAATATCTCCACCATCGAACATATGCTCTCGGCCATTTATGCGTATGGAATCGATAATCTTCGGGTCATTGTGGATGCCGATGAGGTGCCAGTAATGGATGGTTCATCGATGAGTTTTTGTATGCTTTTGGATGAAGCGGGGATTGTGGAACTCGATGCGCCCAAAAAAGTGATGCGTATCACCAAAGAAGTAGAGGTACGAGAGGGGGATAAATACGTCAAACTCTCCCCCTCCAATGACCTTAATTACGATTTTACGATTAAATTTTCCCACCCTGTCATTGATAAACAAAGTTACAGTTTGAAGTTCACCAAAGAAAACTACAAAAAAGAGATTGCCCGCGCCCGAACCTTTGGGTTTGTCCATGAAGTTCAATATCTTCGCTCAAAAGGGCTGGCTTTGGGCGGTAGTTTGGAAAACGCGGTGGTGTTGGATGATAAAAAAGTCCTCAATCCCGAAGGACTACGCTTTACCGATGAATTTGTCCGTCATAAAATTCTCGATGCCATTGGGGATATGTCGTTAATAGGGATGAACTTTATTGGCAATTACGAAGCTTTCGCGGGAAGTCATGACCTTAATCATAAATTGACGGTCAAGCTGCTCAAAGATCCTGTTAATTATGAGATCCTTGAATTGGCAACGGCAGAATCCAAAGTGATGGCAAAAGCGTATGCATGATGCGGTGGTCATCGCCTTGGGGAGTCCTGTATTGGTCGGTGTGTACGATGAATCAGGAAGCTTAGTCGAATCCATCACCAGTGACAAAATGGGTTCGGATGCGTTGGGGGATATTTTTGAAACACTCTTAGCGACGTATGCTTTGCGTCACTTAGCGTACGCCAATGGACCGGGAAGCTTTATGGGGATCAAAGTGACCTATTTATTTTTGAAAACCTTAAGTCTTGTTAAAAAAATCCCCCTTTTTGCCTTAGATGGGTTCTTTTTTAACCAAAATCACCCTATCAAAGCGTACGGAAAGCTCTATTTCGTTAAAAATAGCTCAACCATTTCAGTAAGCACCCTCGATGAGCCAATTATGAGAGGGTTTGAGCTTCCTACTCATTTAGAAATAAAAAATTTGAAAAGCGATAATACTCCGTATTATGGAATAGATGCCGTTGGATAAGGAAAAAAAGTGTTCGTAAGTGTACCTGCCACCAGTGCTAATCTTGGGCCTGGATTTGATTCTTTGGGGTTAGCGGTTGATCTGCGTAATCGTGTTGAATTGGTCCCCTCCCGATTTTTTACCGTCTCCATCAAAGGGGAAGGGGAGAATAATCCTCGCCTAAAAGGGAATAACCTTTTTGTGAGTATTTTCAATGAACATTACCGTCGTTTGACCCAAAAACGTCAAAATTTTAAGTTCACCTTTTACAATCAAATCCCTATGTCGCGTGGATTGGGAAGTTCTTCAGCGGTGATTGTTAGCGCGATTAGTTGCGCCCATGAAGCCGCAGGGGTAAAAGTTTCTAAGCGTCGTATTCTCAATTATGCGTTGGTTTATGAGACCCATCCCGATAACATTACCCCAGCGGTGATGGGGGGATTTAATTCGGCGATGGTAGAGAAACAAAAAGTGTTCTCGCAACAAAAACACATGCCCGATTACCTCAAAGCGGTGGTTGTCATCCCCAATAAACCCATTTCTACGGCAAAATCGCGCTTAACGTTGCCCAAATCGTACAGTAAAGAGAATGCCGTGTTTAATCTTTCCCATGTGGCAGTGACCGTTGGGGCATTTTTTAATGAAGATTGGGAGATGTTACGTTTGGCGACACAAGATCGTTTTCATCAACGTGTACGGATGAAAATGTTTCCTGAATTGTTTGATGTTCAGCGAATTGCCTACGAAAATGGGGCATTAATGTCGACATTATCGGGGAGCGGATCGACGTTTTTTAATATGGTGTATGATCAAGATGCCCAATCGCTAAGCGATAAATTTATCGGTGCGTTTCCCGATTTTGACGTGAAGATTTTAAATTTCGATAATGATGGGTTGGTCGTTGAACGATAAACAAAGGAAGAATTCGATATAATGGCACAAAATAGTAGTCATCCCGTACGTATGTGCATTGTCTGTCGTGGACGCTTCGAGCAATCGATGTTATTTCGACTTCAGTGTCGTGAAGCTAAGTTGGAGCGGTATAACGGGATGGGGCGAAGTTTCTATGTCTGCCCTTCGTGTGTGGATCATAAAAAAACTTCGGGGCAACTTGCCCGCCACTGCAAGAGCAATACCCCTGTAATGCTCGCGAATCGTTTAAAGGAGATCGTTGTTAATGATGGGTAAAGTAAGAGTTCATGAAATAGCCAAGGAACTTGGGATCAATTCAAAAGAGGTTGTGGATAAAGCAGCCATTATGGGATTGAATGTAAAAACCGCCTCTAGTACTGTATCGATGGAAGAAGCCGAAAAAATTATGAACTATATTATGGGTGGTGTAGCCCATGAAACCAGTGCTGCTAAAGTCTCAACCCCTGAAGCTTCTTCTGTTGTGGAAGTCTCTCCTGCGGTTAAAGAGCGTGTTGTTACCGTAGAATCACCGGTGAATGCCCCTGTTGCCAAAGCTCCCGAGGTGGAAACGCTTGCAGTAGCAGAAGCCGTTGTTGCCCCTGTAGCCGTTGTCGTTCCCAAACCCTCAGGATTGCGTATTGTCAAAAAAGCGCGTCCGGTTGAGGTTGTGACTGCCCCTATGCGCAATGAATCAGCGAATATTTCTCAGTATGGTAAAGTGAGTGCCGAAGTACAACGTGAACTGGAAGCGAAAAAAGCGAAAAGAAGCCAAAGCAATTCCCCTGTGGGTAAAAAAGACCAAGGGGTTCGTTTGGACATCTTCGGTGGAGGAATGTCAGAAATCTCCATGGATTACGAAGATGAGCAAGTGGTTCTTTTGGATTTTGGTGATTTGCACGCAAAATTACCTCCCGAAGAGGAGCAAAAACCCAAAGAGAAAAAACCTATCGGTCGTAACGGTGGGAAAAAACAGGGTTCCAATCGGGGTAAAACGCGTCAAGTTTCGCGTGAATCCCGTAAAAAATACACCAAAGATGCCAAAGAAGACGAAGTCATTACCCATGTCGAAATTGCTGAAGATGTCCGTGTCTATGAATTTGCCGAAAAAGTGGGACAAAGCATCTCTGCGGTTATCAAGGTTCTCTTTGATCTGGGGATGATGGTCACCAAAAATGACTTTTTGGGCAAAGACGAAATCGAAATTTTAGCCAGTGAATTTGGGGTTGAAGTAACGACGATTGATCCCAAAGATGCATTTAATCTCGAAGCCGCTTATGATGAAGAGCATGAAGACAGTGCAGGATCGGTAGAGCGTCCTCCGGTTATTACCATCATGGGACACGTTGACCATGGTAAAACCTCTTTGCTTGATGCGATTCGTAATGCCAAAGTAGCCCACGGTGAAGCGGGGGGAATCACTCAGCATATCGGTGCGTATTCGGTCGAACAAAAAGGGAAATTAATCACCTTCTTGGATACTCCAGGGCATGAAGCCTTTAGTGCGATGCGTTCTCGTGGGGCGCAACTGACCGATATTATCGTTATCGTTGTGGCAGCGGATGATGGAGTGAAACCACAAACCCGTGAATCGGTCAAACACGCCAAAGAGGCGAAAGTTCCCGTTATCGTTGCGGTGAACAAAATGGACAAACCCGGTGCTAACCCCGATTTGGTCAAAGCGCAAATGGCGGAATTGGGTCTTAATCCTACCGAGTGGGGTGGAGATGTTGAGTTTGTTGCGGTTTCTGCCAAGGCCATGACCGGTATTGATGAACTTTTAGAAGCGATTTTGCTTCAATCCGAAGTGATGGAACTCACCGCTAACCCTGACGTTATGGCAAAAGCGGTCGTTGTGGAAAGTACCCTTGAAAAAGGGCGTGGACCGGTTGCGACCGTTATCGTTCAAAATGGAACCTTACGTATCGGTGATAACATCGTGTGTGGTGGAGCTTATGGACGGGTGCGTGCTTTGATCAATGATCGTAAGGTGCAACTCAAAGAAATCGGACCCAGTCAAACTGCCGTGGTTGTGGGGCTGAGTGATGTTCCCCCCTCAGGGGAAGTGATGATGGTCATGGAAAGTGATCGTGAAGCGCGTGAAGTAGCGCAAAAACGCTCTGATTATGATCGTCATCGTGAACTTTCGTTGAGTACCAAAGCCTCGTTTGATGATTTGACCTCCTTGATTGCTGAGGGTCGTATCAAAGCCCTTAAAGTGGTGCTTAAAACCGACGTTCACGGTTCTCTCGAAGCGATTAAATCAGCCCTTGCAGAATTACGTAATGAAGAGGTCAAAGTGGAAGTGATCTCCAGCGGTGTCGGTGGAATCACGGAAAATGACGTGGCATTGGTCAATAACAGTGAAAACTGTGCATTATTAGGGTTCAATGTTCGTCCTACGGGTAATGTGAATGCGATGGCAAAACAAATGGGGGTAGAGATCAAAACCTACTCCATCATTTATCAGTTGATTGACGATGTTAAATTGTTACTCGGTGGTATGATGGCTCCACAATTCCGTGAAGAAAATACCGGACAAGCCGAAGTGCGTGATACGTTCCCAATGCCAAAAGGTGGCGGAACCATTGCGGGATGTGTGGTTGTTGATGGTAAATTGGTACGGGGTGGAATGGTGCGCGTTATCCGTGAGGGTGTCGTTATTCATGAAGGTGATTTGACCTCATTGCGTCGTTTCAAAGACGATGTCAAAGAGGTCACCAAAGGGTTTGATTGTGGTGTCGTTCTCAATGGCTATACCGATGTTAAAGTGGGTGACGTCATCGAAACCTTCAAAAAAATTGAGACCAAAGTAACCCTGTGACGCCGGCGCAAATTAAAATAAAACGAACCGAATCGATCCTCAAGGAATTGATTCCTGAAGGTATTTCGCAACTCTCTGATGCACGCGTTCGCGAGGTGGATGTGATTGATGTGCAGTGTTCCAAAGGGCGCAGTGACGCTAAAGTCTATTTAGATCCTTCCAGTTATACGGCTCAAGAGCGTACCGCGTTGCTAAAACTCTTAGAAAAAGCCCGCCCGATCATCGAAGAACATTGTATGAAAGATCAGGGGTGGTTTCGAAGTCCCCGTCTTACGTTTGTCTTTGATGATGTATTGGAACGCAGTAAAAACATTGAAGCATTGTTTGCCAAAATTGCTAAGGAGAAAACAGATGAGTCTTGAAAGTGATATCAAAAAAATGGTCGAGTCCATCGGTCTTGCTTTGTACGATGCCCAAATTTTGAATGAAAATGAAAACACCATTTATCGCGTCAGCATCACCGCAAAAGGGGGTGTGACCTTAGATCAATGCACCCAAGTGACCCATTTAATTAACCCTTTGTTGGACGTAACCCCCCCTATGAGTGGAGAATACCGCTTAGAGGTAAGTTCTCCGGGGATTGAGCGACGCTTAAAAACCTTAGACCATTTTAAGCAATCCGTAGGGGAAAAAGCCCTTATTAACCTCATTGGCAAAGAAAAATTCGAGGGTGAAATCCTTGAGGTTCTGGGGGAAGAGATCACTCTTTTAACCGACGATCAGGGGGAACAAAAAATCCCTTTCCGCTCAATCAGCAAGGCAAAAACCTACTTTCAGTGGTGACCCATCCCTCTCATGCAATGCACCTTGCCCTTACTACGGCATGGGAATATCAACTTCTTACCTTTCCTAATCCCGCTGTGGGAGCGGTTTGTCTCTCTTTGGAGGGGACGGTTCTCTCCATTGGGGTACACAAGCGTGCCGGTGGACCGCACGCCGAAGTGTACGCCCTTCGGGATGCCTATACGCGTTTAAGTGGCGATGATACGATTGCCCATTCAGACGATTCCCATCATATTCATGACTATCTTCGTACCCATCATCGCGGTCTTTTTCATACCGTTTGGATGGCAGTGACCCTAGAGCCGTGTTCCCATCACGGTAAAACCCCTTCGTGCGCGTTACTCATCCGCGATTTGGGAATCAAACACCTTTTTATCAGTGTCAAAGACCCCAATCCCATCGCCTCTCATGGGGCAACGCTCCTCCACGAAGCGGGGATTGCGTGTACTTTTGGCATTTTAGAAGCGGAGGGGAAACATCTTTTAGCCCCCTTTTTACAGTGGCAAACCAAACCGTTTGTTTTTTTTAAATGGGCGCAACGTTTGGATGGAACCATCGATGGAGGGATCATTAGCTCTCCTGAAGCGCGCACTCATGTTCATGCGTTGCGGGATAAATGTGATTTAATGGTCATTGGGGGCAATACGGTGCGAACCGATCGCCCTATACTGGATGCCCGTTTGGTCGGAGGAAAAGCCCCTGATGTTATGATCTACTCCCATCACGATGATTTTGATCGTACCATTCCCTTGTTTCATGTCCCTCACCGCAAGGTCTTTATTCGCTCCTCGTTGGAAAAAATCAATGACTATGCGTTGGTGATGATCGAGGGGGGAGCGGGTATGCTTGAAGCAACGGGTGCGTGGTGTGACTGGTATGCGTGTTACCTTGCCCCTACCCTTGGGGGCGGTTGTGTGACAATGGGGAACATTACAGAGAAATTTGAGGTACTGCACGCTAAAATCGACGCTACGATTCTCCTTTGGATGAGAAAAAATGAGGAATGTTTATGACCAAACAAGAAAAAATTGTCTCCATGTTTAATGATATTGCACCCACCTACGACCGTGCCAACCGTGTTTTGAGTATGGGGGTGGATACCATTTGGCGCAAAAAAGCGTGTAATTTGGCGTTTGGGTACTGTCCCAAAGGTCAATCCCTCTCAATCGTCGATGTGGCGTGCGGCACGGGCGATATGATGGGGTATTGGGGACGCGTAGCCCACGAAAACGGCGTTACCGTAGAAAACATCGTGGGGGTTGATCCCAGCGAGGGGATGGTAGGCGTTGGAATAGAAAAATTTCCCCACCTCTCGTTTCACATTGCCCCCGCTACAGAGCTTCCCCAAGGTGAGGGTACCGCCGATATTGTGAGTATTTCGTACGGTATTCGGAATGTCATGGAGCGTCAAGAGGCACTGAATGAATTTCATCGTGTCTTAAAAACGGGAGGATTAGTTGTTATTCTTGAATTTATGAAAAACGAAAACCCCTCCCCTTTAGGCAAAATTCGGGATTGGTACATGAACAACGTCCTCCCCCGTATCGGAGGAATGATCTCCAACAACTACGAAGCGTACCGTTATTTGCCCGATTCCATCGAAGGATTTTTGACGGTCGCCAAAATGAGAGCGGAACTTGAAGCAGCAGGGTTTGAGATGCTGTACACCCAAAGTTTTTCGATGGACATTTCGACCTTGATGATTGCCCGTAAAAAGTAACCTTTATGGCGATTTCACTGAGCGTTTCAGGGTTAAATGAACAAATCAAGACCCTATTGGAGACGACGTTTGAGTTTGTCAGCGTGGAGGGGGAACTCTCTCGTGTCACCAAACACGGCAGTGGTCATATCTATTTTACCCTCAAAGACAACGATTCTGCCATCAAATGTGTGATGTTCAAAGGCAATGCCGCACGACTAAAATTTTCCCTCCAAGAGGGATCGCACATCGTTTTGCATGGGGCGTTGTCCCTGTACAAACCGCGTGGCGAGTATCAAATCAATGTTTTTAGTGCCGAGCCTTACGGTGAGGGGGCATTGGCAGTTGCGTACGAACAACTCAAACAAAAACTCCAAGCCCAAGGCTATTTTGACCCCACCCGCAAAAAAGCGTTCCCCAAATTTCCCCAAAAAATCGTACTGGTCACCTCCGCCACAGGAGCGGCACTGCAGGATATGCAACGGGTCGCAACGCAACGATGGCCGTTGGTTAGCCTCATTGTAATCGATGTGTTGGTGCAAGGGGAACGCGCAGGGGGGCAAATCGCCAGGGCATTACGTTACGCCGATACCCTCCATGCTGATGCGGTTGTTGTAGGTCGTGGGGGTGGAAGCATCGAGGATTTGTGGGCGTTTAATGAAGCGATTGTTGCCGATGCGCTGTATGCGATGAAAACCCCAACGGTCTCAGCGGTGGGGCATGAGATCGACTGGGTTATCAGTGACTATGTTGCCGATATGCGCGCCCCCACCCCCAGTGCTGCGATGCAGATGCTCCTCCCCGATCACCATGAGCTGTTGCAAAACATCGATGATATGGAACATCGTGCTTATGGAATGATCCTGCAACGACTGGAACGCAAACACGAACAGCTCACTTCGATGCAAGAGGCGTTTAGCCATCATGGGGTAGAACACCGTTTGGCAGTGCAGCATGCGCTGGTCAAAGAGTTGCGGGAACGTTTGAACCGACAGATGACGCAACGCTTAGACCAAAACCGAGGGGAGATCACCCCGTTGATGGAGCGGCTAACGCAGAGCATCGAATCGACACTCCATCAAAAACAGTTTATGATCACGCAACTCACCCAAGGATTGGATGCCCATCATCCACGCCATAAAAACAAAAGCGGCTTTGCCCAAATCGCCCGTGAGGGGAAAGTGATCGATTTGGATACGCTGCGTGTCGGGGATCGCTTTGAGGCGATGAGTGACCATCGCAGTGTACGAGCCGAAGTGGTGGAGATAGCGATTATTTAGGTGCAGCCATTACTATCGGAGCAATAATTTTAGTTATACGACGAGACATCCATCCCCAAAGTCTCGTGCATAAAGATGAGCAAATCTTCACGGGAAGCTCCCGCGAAACTGTTTCCTAAAAATTTGTTGATCCCTTTACCGTGATGCTCCACCAAAGGGATGATTTTAATCCCCGTGATTTCCGACATAAAGTGTGATTCATCCGGTTCTTCATAGGAGTGGAGAAGGATGGAGCGGGAAAAATTATTCAGTATGTGGTAAAAAAGGTGAAAAAACTCCATTTCGGTGACGTTTAACCCGTACAAATGGGTAACGATCTTCCCCTCATGGGATGCGATCCCCTTCACTTTATGGGGTTTGATGGTGATACCAATCTCCTCTTTGACCTCCCGCACAAGGGCATCGAGCAACGATTCCCCTACTTCCAACGTCCCCCCAGGGAATCCAGAACGACCATCCCAACGATCAAGCATGATAACGCCCGGACAGCGAAGATCCCTCATTTGATCTTTGAAGTATTTCCATGGTGCGAAATCTTCCACGTAAATGGCAAGAAAAACAGCATTTTTGTGTGCCGTATTGATCTGCCCAAAGGGGATACGTTTGGGCATTATTTGAGGGTGATCGGTGGGAAATACAGGTGCGCCAAGCTTGCCCCCTCTGCAGCAAACCGTTTAAAAAACTTGTCCATAGGATCTTCTTTGTTCCATACGGGATCGTCCACTTTGGTCAACGCTTCGACCCGTTTTTTGGCATCGTACTCGACTCCGATACGGTCGATGAGTTTGGCCTCTTTGGCTTGGGCAGCGGTGAAGATATGGGCATCGGCAAACTCACCGCTTGAATTCACATCCAAATGGCGCGCCCGTGCCACATCTCCCACAAAAAGGGCGTAGGTTCCTTGGATCACTTTGTCCAGCTCCGCACGTTCCACAGTGTTCCATGGTCGGTCGAAGGTACCGACTTGCTTATACGTTCCAGCATGGACAACTTGGGTTTTGACCCCCACTTTTTGCATCAGTTCGGAAATATCCGCCCCTTCCATGATAACCCCGATGGAGCCGATCATACTTCCGGGATTCGCCATAATCTCCTGACCCCAAATCCCCGAGTAGTACCCCCCACTGGCCATAATTCCCGAAGCGTAGATCACGACGGGTTTTTTGGCTTGCAGTCGTTTGACCGCGTAGGCAATTTCCACCGAGGGGGCAACGGCACCACCGGGGGAATCGATGTTAAACAAAACCCCTTTGATGGTATCGTCCTCACCCGCATCATCAAGTTGCTTTACGATAGAAGTGGCATCCAAAATAGGGCCAGAGAGGAGAATCTCCTCAAGATTGTGGGACGTAATGGCAGTATCCTCCGAGGGGATAATGAGCCACACGACAAAAAGCACCAAAACGGTCGCTTTGAAATTGGTCTGAATAAATCGGATGACGTGGGCAAAAAATTCGACGGTGTTGGTAAAGAGTTGCATAAAAAGGTTATCCTTTGACTTTTTTTCCACCAATATAGACCGATTCGATGTGCGGTGGTCGCAACAACAGATGAATGGCTAATTGGTCATTGATTTCATACTTCACACGGGTAATGAGAATATCCGCATCGAAATTTTTCGCGATTGTACCACAATTTAATCGCAACGCCTCTGCTGCACCTGCGGTAACACTGTGCCATAATTGTTGGGCAAGGGGGAGCAGATTGTGACCGTGGTGCATGAAGAGGGCTATTTTCATCTCTTCGAGAAGATCAAGGGCGTAATTGGAACTTAGTCCATCGGTGCCACATACCCACGCAAGGGCGTGATCGTTGAGGCTCTCAAGATCAAGCGCACCATTGCCTAAAAGACGATTGGAGATGGGGCAGTGGATGATGGTGTGATTGCCCGCTTTGAGGTGGAGCAATTCCGCTTCATTGGCATGGACAACGTGGGTAAAAAGGGTGGGAACCTGATCAAAATAGCTCAAAAAATCTTTAGGGGTATTTGCAGCGGTCGATTGCTTCAAAAAATTTGCGAAAAAGGGTTTAAAATGCCCCTCATTAGTATCAAGCCAGTGACGCTCAGCGGTGCTTTCCATAAAATGGGCGGAGACCCGAAGATCGTTTTCGTGGGCATAGCGGAGGGCTTTTTGGATCAATACCCGATGAACCGAATAAGGGGAGTGAATGGCAATGGAGGGGTAAAATCCTTCGCGAGTAATCGTCTGCGAATGAAAGAGTCGCTCTTGAAAATGGGCGTACAACGTATCTGCCATTTGGGGATTGGAGCCGATAAGCTCATTAAAATAGACCACTTTTTGGGGGGCATTGGCGCACGCATCGACATCAAATCCATACGAACTCACCGCCCCAAACGCCGTGATCCCCTTGTCTAGCATGGTTTGGATCACCGTTTCCATGCACGCGGTATCACAGTCGTTGATGAGGGTGTCGCGATGGGTCATGACGCTGGACAGCCATGGCATAAACTCCCCATATTGAAGCGTAGAACGGTTGGCACTAAACTCCAAATGGACGTGAGGATTGATCATTCCGCTCATGAGGATCGACCCTTTGCCCAATTCTTGACACGCTTCCCCATAGGTAGCGCGTAATTGCTCATTGGGGGCAACGTCTATAATGGTGTGATCAAACACGATTCCATAATCGCGATAGATCGTCTCTGGGGTAAAAATGGCATCGGCTAAGAGTATGGTCATCATTCATTCTTTTGGATTAAAATAATTAAGGGTGAATTATACCCTTAAACCTTTGAGAGAAGAGGGGCGTAAGGGGACTTAAGTATTTAATGGGCGTTTGCCTTTTCATAAAGTACAATAAACTTTTATTCAAGGAGGGTTTTACCAATGCGATTACGCAGTTTGATAGTCGGGATGATGATGGGGTGTATGGCGGTTCATGGCGCAGAAAATACCACCGCATGGGATATGTTTGATTGGATGGAAAAATCGCTTAAAGGGGAGTGGGTACTCTCAGCCAAGCAAGGAGAGAGTCTGTCCTACCAACATCCCGCCGTATTGCCATTAGTAGGGACACTGACCACCGCCATGGCATTTAAACTTATCGGGGGGGATGTCACCATCCAAGAAGACCTTTTGCCCAATACGATCAAACAGATGGTGAGTATGTACCATTGCAAGGAGATTGAGTGTATCAATCTCAAAGCGACCCACTACTGCTCCAAACAAAATCAGCCCGAATTTATCGCCAACCTCAAAGCAAGTTCCCCTCATAAACTCATTTTTGAGTGTGATATGAGTACCCAATTGTGCCAATCGGATGAGGATCATGTCCACCGCATTATCCACGAAATTAGCGCGGATGGGAACCATCTCAAAAGCTCTTATTTGGCATGGAAAGACAAAAAGCCCAAAAATGAAAGCTCAATTTATTATTTTGATCAACGGTAATGGGGGAGGGGAAGCACTCAACCTCCTCATTCCCTAGAGAGGGGGAATCCAGCCCACTTTTACCCCAAAAATTCCACAATCTTTGGAATCAATTCCATAAACGTGACACCCA
>JAVHOQ010000037.1:0-3740 GCA_036170115.1 Sulfuricurvum sp. | reverse complement strand
CGTTTTGGAATTAAAACATAAATTTTACTGGTCTGATTTTAGGGGGTCATTATACATTGAGGCAATGATCTATTTTCATACACCATTAAAAGAAAAAATAGCCGATAAGTCGGTATGATTACCCAAAAAAAAAGAGAGAAAAAACGAATGATTCTACACGATTATGAGATCGATCCGAAGTATTCCACTTCAGTTGCCTATTTTTCGATGGAGTTTGCTGTCCATCAAGCGTTGAAAATTTATTCAGGGGGATTGGGCTTTTTGGCAGGTTCCCATATGCGCAGTGCGTATGATTTACGTCAAAATGTGGTCGGTGTGGGGATTTTGTGGAGTTTTGGGTATTATGACCAATCGCGTCACGAAGATCGCTCACTCGAAGCCGAATTCATCCGAAAACACTACTACTTTTTGGAAGATTTAGGGATTCAAGCGACGGTGAACATCCATTCCCAAGAGGTTCATATCAAAGCGTTTTATCTACCGCCCCATATTTTTGGTTCCGCTCCGTTGATTTTGCTCTCCACTGACATCCCTGAAAATGACTTTTTAGCCCGTACCATCACCCATAAACTTTACGATGCCAACGAAGAGACCCGTATCTCTCAAGAGGTTATTTTAGGTATTGGTGGGGTTAAAGTGTTGGACGCGCTCAAACAAAATGTGGATATTTACCATATGAATGAGGGGCATGCGTTGCCGTTGGTTTTTGAGTTGTATTCCAAATTTAATGATATGGAAGAGGTCAAAAAACGGGTGGTCTTCACCACTCACACCCCTGAAGATGCTGGGAATGAGCAACATAATATCTATTTGCTTCACAAGTTTGGATTTTTTAATGGATTGGATTTAGCGACGGTTCGTTGGATTATGAATATGGAGCATGAGGATAGCTTTAATCTCACCGTGGGGGCATTACGCTCCACCAAAATCACCAATGCGGTCTCCAAAATGCACGGAGAAGTGGCGAATCGAATGTGGAGTGAGTGCGCAGGACGATCCGAAATTATCTCGATTACCAATGCTCAAAATCGCCGTTTTTGGACGGATCATGGGATGATATCGGCATTGGATGAGCATGAAGATTATGCCCTCATCGGTCGTAAAAAACACCTTAAACGACTCTTGTTTAATGTCGTCGCGGATCAAACGGGGAAAATGTTCGATCCCGATGTCTTGACCTTGGTCTGGGCGCGCCGTTTTGCCGAGTACAAACGCCCTGGGTTATTGAAACGGGATTTTTCCCGTTTTAAAGCGATGTTGGAACGAACGGATCGCCCTATTCAAATCATTTGGGCAGGTAAACCCTACCCTTTTGATACCAATGCGGTCAATGCGTTTAATGAACTCATCCATATCAGTCACCAGTTTAAAAACATGGCAGTGCTGGTCGGGTATGAGTTGGAACTCTCCTCGATTTTGAAAAAAGGCTCTGATGTTTGGCTTAATACCCCACGTGTTTCCCGTGAAGCCAGTGGGACAAGTGGAATGACCGCGAGTATGAACGGTTCGATCCATCTCTCCACCGATGATGGATGGCACCCTGAGTTTGCCAAACATGGGATTAATGCCTTTACCATCCCACCCATTGACCACACCACCCCCCCTGAAGTACAAGACGATGAGGACAGTAAAAATTTGATGGATATTCTCGAAAATGAGATCATCCCGACCTATTATGACCATCCGCAACAATGGACGCAAATCGTCAAAACCGCGATGAGCGATGTCATCCCCGCCTTTGATTCAGGGCGTATGGCGCATGAGTATTACCTCAAGATGTATAACCACTAAGATACAAAAATCCTGAACTTAGTTCAGGATGACCAAAGAGGTTATTCGACGATCACCCGATTCCGTCCACCCTCTTTGGCTTGATACAAGAGTCCATCTGCCCGTTTTAATAACCCTTCTGCCCCTTCATCCTCTTTTAATATAGTTGCCCCAAAGGAACAGGTGATCCTCGTATTTATCTCAAAGGATTCATGGGCAATCAAGCTTCTAAGCGATTCTGCCATCTGATAAATCGCTTCTAATGCGGTATCAGGGAGTAAAATCACAAACTCTTCCCCACCCCAACGTGCTGCAATATCACTTTTACGTAGCCGTTTTTGGAGTAGATGACTCAAGCGTTTAAGTACTTTATCACCCGCAAGATGTCCGTATTGATCGTTAATGTGTTTAAAATGGTCAATATCAAAAAAGATAATCCCCAAGGGTTGTTGCTCACGCAACGAAACGTTGATCATATAGTCATATACCATACTAAAATGGAGCCGATTGGCAAGCCCTGTCAAGGAATCGGTCATGGAAATCGACTGTATCGATGAAATATCGGTAAAAATAACGACGTAGCGACGCTCCTCTTTAAAGCATAAGAGAGAGAGTTTAACATCAAAAATGGTCACAACATCTTCCATGATAATTTTTGCTTTGTGGTTGATGGTTGGATGCTGTGCCATATACTCTGTCCAACGCTGATCATTGAGCATGGGCATGAGATACTCTTGGGTATCCCCTTGTTGAAAATATTCGCACACGCACGCATGATCCTGTTTAAAATCGGTTACCTCCGGATACTGAAAATAGGAGAGAAAGGTTTTGTTCGCAGCGATAAGCGCATACCCATCGGTCACAATGACCGGTGAGGGGATGGCATCCAAGACCGTTTGACTGTAAAACTCTTGAAAAGTCATTTTATCACGGACAGAATCATAAATACGGCTGATAATCCAGCCCAATAGGATCAACAAACTCAGAGCTATCAACCCGCTTGCCATAACCGTTTGCCATACGTAATCCCAAAAATTGGGGATAGATCGGATAAAGACGATGGCACCGATGGGTTGATGCAGATAGTTATTGATGGGCAATGATGATATAGCAAACGTTTGGTTACCCTCATCGATGATACAGTTGAGGAGATAATCGCACGTGTTTTGATACCGTTTGACCAAAGGGATGAGTTTTGGATGAACATCGATTGCTTGATAGTTTCCAATGGAAATATCATCATCCATGTTGGCAAAAATACCCAATAACGTGTGTTTCACAAGGAAAAAAGCGTCATAACCCGTATGGCGGCGAATGGTATCGTTGATGTACGAAGCCATTAACCCAAACTCTATCGCACCGACGTACCTTTTTTGGTCAAAAATGGGGATCAGTATCCTAAATGCCATCCCTTTGCGCCCCTCTTCAAATCCATAGACAAGGGTGTGCTTTTTATGGATGTACGCAACCATCGGACGGTGCGATGCGATGAGATCGCCATAGAGATTGGGTTGATGCATCCGTAACAACGAGGTTCCATCCGCATTATGAAACTGCATAACAATCAAGGAAGGGTTCTCTTGGGAAATAACGTTCCATCGTGGTAAAATCAGTTGATAGAGACGATTGCGATCGTGGGCGAAAAATGCTTCTAAGACGTAGGGAGAGCGGATATTTGCGTAAGCGCGTGCCGTGTAAAAACGGACAGTTTCGTTAATCGCTTCTTCATAATTGAGACGAACGGCGTTGTACGCCTCTTCCATCCGAAGGGTATTTTGATGCTTTTCATGCACAATGGTATAAAAAGCGACTGCCGAAGCGACACTGATAATGATACCGGATAATGTAAGGAGTATTTTTGTTTTTAAATTTTTTTGTTTCATCCATTTACCTAACGAAGCGTGCTATTGATATTTGAGCCTCTTTCAAATCTCCAAATCCATCCTCTAATTTAAGGCTATTGGAAGTTT
>JAVHOQ010000036.1:0-3757 GCA_036170115.1 Sulfuricurvum sp. | reverse complement strand
CCGCGATTAATCATGCGTTATGTGTCGGATGTGCTGGGTGCGTGAGTGTGTGTCCCACCGAAGCACTCGCATTGGATGATTTTTCCCCTACTGATTTTTTCTTTGCGTTTTTATCCGAAGAAGAAAACCTCCTCTCGTGTCAAAAAAATCTCCCCTGTCTGGCAGCTCTAAGTCCCGAACAACTTCTCTCTTTTGCCCAAATGAAACAGGGAATTACCTTGGATACGGGGCATTGTTCTGGATGTACTCTTGGGGAAAGCGTCTTAAAAAAACTTTCCCAAACGTGTGAAGATGTCAATTATCTCCTAGAAGCCATTGATTCTCCTTTCCACGTCACGTGTACTGAAGTGGGCTATCACAAAGAGGATTTACCTCCCCAACGGAGAGATTTTTTCAAAACATTCCATCTCAAAGAATTGGGAAAAATACAGGGAAATTTTGACAAAGAGCTCCAAAAATCGACCGATGAATTTGTCCATCACACCTTAGATTCGTCCCATACTCAAGCACTCCGAACCAAAAAAATCACCGATCGACGCAAACTGTTTTACACCGCGCTCAAACGAAGTACACCCCCCGAAGTCTTTCATGTTATTGATGGGACACACCTGTCTTTTACCTCCCAAAAACTGATGGATACCTCTTTATGTACCGCGTGTGAAATGTGCTATCGTATCTGTCCTACGGGGTCATTGCTCTCCGATACTCGGAACAGTAAAATCACATTTGACCCCTTTTTGTGTGTCAAATGCCATCTGTGTCACGATGTGTGTGAACCCAATGCCCTTACCCTCTCCCCCTCCTACAATTTACGGGAGTGGTACGCACCCAAAGTTCAGACCCTCATTGCCTACCGTGTTCGAGCGTGCGATGAGTGTGGAACGATCTTTAGCACCAACCAAGAGGAAAAGCTCTGCCGCCGTTGCGCACTCGAAGAGGAAGAAGCACACCAACTATGGGGGATACCACACGTATGATGAACCAAGACAACCAAATCACCACCCAAACATTGCTGTATGGGTTTATCGCAGAAAATGCCCACAGTAACCGTTTTTCCGTGACCGTCAACCGTTTGTTTAAAGAAAACGGGATCAATGCCATGGTCATACCCATGAATATTCGCCCCGATGATGTCACCTTTACCCTCTCCCAAATGGGTAATTCCAAGCTTAATGGTGCGCTGATTGCCACAGAGTACCAAGAAGAGGCTCTCTCGTTGCTTCATCATGCGTCACTTTTGGCGCGTGAGAGTGGCTATTGTGATTTTATCCGCATTGTTGAGGGGAACCTACACGGGGAGCTTCTGATGCCCATCGCGTTGGAACGCTTTGCGGATACCTTTAGTGAGGATATTGCTCTTAACGCAATGACCCACTATTTTTATGACCTAATTACAGGAGAAACCAAATGATAAAAAATGATTTTAGTGATTTAAAAGCGGAATTTGACCAGTTTATACGCGATAAATGCGACACCGATACGTGTGAAAGTGATCAAAAAGATGCAGAGGAGGCACAAGAGTATGTCCCCGGATTTGTCGATGAGTTAGGGGATAAATTACTTGCCCCGTATCACAGCGGTGTCTATTTTTCCCGCATGGACATCAAGCGGGTTGCCGAAGCAATCGATGAATCGATTCCCATCAAAGAGCGCAAAAAAATGATCAAAGCATTATTCCGTCATACTACCCAAAAAGGGTATTTGCAACGTGCTTTTGATGAGTTCAACCGCCATTTTGGGGGACGGATTTTGATCTATACCGAACTTTCCGAAGCATTTCCCGCCTCAAAACCCATTTTTGATGCCAATATTGCCAAAATCAAAAAGACCCAACGGATGCTGGATCAAATTATCCTCGATTTTGAAGAGATCGAACCCACCGATAAACCAATGATGATTTAATCCACTTCCGGGAGAAAACACCCATTGTTATGGACGCAAATGCAGTTTCTTCCTGTCTCTTTCGCACGGTACAAAGCCTCATCAGCAAGCGAATAGAGATTATCCTCACACACGGTAGTATCACTAATAATGATCCCCAGTGAGGCGGTCACAAAAGGGGAAATTTTACTCTTGGTGTGCAAAATCTCTAATTTTTCTATCGCTTTGCGAAGAACTTTGGCTTGATTAAGGCTCTCTTGAGGAGAGTTTACCGTACAAATAATCCCAAATTCTTCTCCCCCCAATCGAAAACAAAAATCGCTTGCACGATTAAAATAGTGTTTAATGGTATGCGCCACTTTGACCAAGGTTTCATCCCCTTTGAGATGACCGTACGCATCGTTGTATTGTTTAAAAAAATCAATGTCCAACATGATGAAAGCGATACATTTTTTATTCCGTTTCGCTCGATTGATCTCTTGGGGCAATATCTGATTAAAATAGCGTCGATTGTACAGTGAGGTCAATCCATCGGTAATGGCTAAATGTTCCAACTCATTTTTATACCGTTCTAATTCGGTAATATCAGTAAAAGTGACCAATGATCGGATGGAGTCAAACGCAGCCGCACGCACCAAAAAAATATGGGCTTTTTGGGTCTGAGGATGGATAATTTTAACTTTAGCATCGTTATGACGGGCATGATTTACTTCGGTGATCCATTTGGATTTATTGTAAATAAACCCCTCTTCTTCCCTAAAAAAGTCACATACACACTGATGCTCTTGATTAAAAGCGATAAAATCGGGGTATCCAAAAAAATCCAATAATTTTTTATTACCCATCACCAATCTTTTACCATCGGTTAAAATCACAAATCCATCTTGAGCATCCAGCAATTTTTGGATATAACTTTCATCTTCCACTACCCCAAAATTATACCGCTCTCCCTCATAATCAACGTAATAGGCATGGATGAGTACAGGATACAAACGCCCTTGGGCATCTTTATGGATACTGTGAAAGATAATATGACGATCCCGCTCGTACGTTTCCCAAAGCTTTTTAGCCTCTTCTTCCGTTTCGCAACTTACATTAATATCGGGGATGGTCATCGTTAAAAATTGCTCTTTGGTATACCCGTATTTGGCAATAACCAGCTCATTTACATAAACAAAACGGTGTTCACTGTTGGCAACAAAAATAAGATTGTTCAAATGGTTAAGCATATAATCAACAAAGAACATCTCTCGACGCACCTCATCGTCTCGTCCACCCGTTAAAAAATTTTCTACGGAGACATACGATGAATTTTCTTGAATGTACCCTTTTTCCATCAAAACCCTTTGAATCTGTCAATCTTCATTCATTAAGATTCAAGTATACCCAAAAAAGTGGAAGAAAAAAAGGGGTTATTCTATAATATAACTAATAGGAAGGGTAATTTCCCACGCATCTTTTCCTAGCTCTTTGGGGATAGGGCGTACTTTGGCAAGTGCCGTTAAAATCTCTTTGGCAGCCGTGTCCAAAAGGGTGAAATTAGAACTTTGTCTCACTTTTACATTGGTAATGGTGCCATCTGCCATCACCGTAAAGGTGACTTCCACTGTCCCTGTTTGTCCCAATCGTTTGGCATTTTTGGGATAATTTTTATGATCCTCCACATTTTGACGCAGATACCCCAAATACTGATTTTTGATCGAAGCGGTATCCACTTGAGGCGGTATGGGTGGCGCGGGGGGGGGAGTCGCCTCGACGGGTTTGGTCACCGTAGCTACCGATGGCACCGTTGGCTGCGCTTTTGCCTCAACATTGGGCAGTGTGTGCGAAGTGGTCACGGGTGAAAGGGGAATCGTTTGCGGCATGACCGCTGGGG
>JAVHOQ010000035.1:0-3763 GCA_036170115.1 Sulfuricurvum sp. | reverse complement strand
ATCTTAGTGTCCTTGCAAGGGTGTAAACATCGCCATTGTCGGTGTGACGTGCATCGTATAATTGTGACGTACCACATCGGCAATCTCCCCCAAGCTATAGTGGTGCTGAACGCGTCTGATCCACGCTTCAAACGACTCTTCAGGGGTACGTAGATCACGATACAAGGTGAGTAGCGCAGCAACATACTCTTTGGCTTTGGGTAAAACAATCCCTTTGAGAAAGAGTTTGGCTTCTTCCCCCTCACCGTGCAAACTCCCACCAACAAAAATATCCACCCCTCGAACCGTTTTCCCCTCATAAGGGACTTTACACCCCACAAACCCAATATCGCCTGCCCCATGAACGCCACACCCTTTGATGCACGCTGACCAGTAAAACCGTATTTTGGCGTGTTCTAGGGGGAGAGTTTGGGTTAAATACTCCCCCATGGCAAGGGCATCGGGTTTTCCTTGAATAACCCCAAAGGGGCAATGGTCACTTCCGGCACAGGCAATCACATTGGCCATGTACGGTGAGGGGCGATTGGGATAATGGACAAACAAGGGCGAACGCAATGCATCCTCTTGGTCATAAATACCAGTGATGATAAGGTTTTGTTCGATGGTGAGACGAATAGCACCCCCTTGAGATTGGGCAATTTTGGCAGCGTGCAAAAGATTCGTTCCGCTAAAAACTCCTGCAGGAACAGCGGCATACAGGGCAAGGGTTCCATCATTGAGGGTAATGCTACCGTAATGGTCACCCCCCTCTTTTTGGGCTAAATTCTCCCCCGCTTTGGGCATCGAATGCCCCAATTGCGTTTCAATGGCAGCTCTAAACTCCCCCATTCCCACCGCATCAATCAAAAATTTAAGTCGATTTTTATTGCGATTATCCCGAAAACCATAGGTTTTAAACAAGAGTGCTACCGCTTCAAAAACCTTAACCGCATAAGAAGGGGTGACAAACATATCCGCATCGTGTGCCAAACTCCCCACTCGCCCCCCCAAATAGAGGTTAAAGCCATACGCTTCCCCTTTTTGGGCGAGAGAGAGGGCAAAATCTTGACCAAAAACATTGCATCGATTGGAGAGTGACCCATTGATACCGATATTAAATTTTCGGGGCAAGGTGGTGATCCAGTCGGGGTTTTTAAGAAAAATGGCTTGAATTTGCTCCATGATCGTTTTACAGGGGATACTATTATCCATCGCCAAACCATCGAGCGGATCGATGAGAATATTGCGAAAATTATCGACTCCTGTTTGGTAACTGGTCACCCCTACCCCCTCCAAAAGGTTCAACGCTTGGGGAATATCTTCGATCCGTAGATAACGAAGTTCTATTTGCTGACGGGTCGTAAGATCAATATAGTCTTGCCCAAACGTGGTAGCAACGTACGCCACTGCCATGGCTTGTTCGACACTTAGCATTCCCCCCGCAATACGTAAACGGATCATGAACCGTTGCGGCGTTGCGGGGCGATCAAATATCCCGAAACTTTTGAGGACAAACTCTTTATCCTCTTCCACGATCGATTCATACCCCGTTTTGGCATACTCAATAAGCCGTGCATACGCTTGGGTGGCACTAAACGCGTCTTTAATGGATTCGGTTTTGTGTCGTTTAAGACTGCGGGATTCCTTAGCTTGAGCAAGCGATGTCATACGATACCTCCTTGGGCGTATACGAATAGTGGGGGAGTACTGTGGAGAGATTCACCACCTGACCAAAAACCAAAACCGCCGGTTTAGGGGCGGTTTTTGCCGCAAGGGTGAGGTCGTTTAAGGTCGTGATGATGGAACTTTGGGTGGCGGTGGTGGCATTTGAGACAATGGCAACGGGAAGTTGTGGATCAATCCCTTGGGCTAATGCCTCTTGCACGATGTGACGTGTACGGCTAAGACCCATCAACACTACAGTCGTATGGTCATCGATTCCCAAAAGCGGTATCCATGCAAGATTAACCCGATCACCGGATAAGTGGGCGGAGACGATCGACATCCCCGTACTTACCCCCCGTGCAGTAGGGGCAATTCCCACCGAAAGGGGCGCGGATAACGCCGAAGAGATTCCTGCGATGACTTCTACATCAATCCCATGGGTAGAGGCATAGAGTGCCTCTTCGGTTCCCCGTCCAAAGATATACGGATCACCGCATTTGAGCCGTCCGACCGTATAGCCTTGATGAGCGTAATGGGTGATCATCGCATTAATTTCATCTTGAGGAAAACTGTGCTTCCCTTTTTCTTTCCCCACAAACACCACGTTGGTGTGGGGAGGGATGCAATCAATGATCTCTTGGGTGAGAAGATGGTCAATCAACGCAACATCAAGTTTTTGGATGGTGTTAAACGCTTTGAGCGTGAGAAGATCACTGTCCCCCGGGCCGCAACCGATCAAATAAAGTTTTCCGTTCATAGTGAGTGTCCTTAACGATTTTTATATTCAGACTTTTTTATCTTTAAAAAGTTTAGTCTAAAATAGCGATTATACAGACACTTTTTTGTATACTTTTTAATCAGTTTAGTACTAAGGATTGTCAATGGCTCTGTTTCCCCTGTTTGTTGATCTACACGATAAAGATATTGTAGTCGTTGGGGCAGGCGTTGTGGCATTGCGTAAAATCGAACAGCTTCTAAAATTCACCCCCACGCTTACGGTCATCGCCCCCAAAATCCATCCAGAGATTCGTGCTTTAGCCCGTGTCTATCCCATAATAGTGATACAGCGAACCTATCAGCTAAGTGATTTAGCAGCGCGTTTTTTGGTCATCGGGGCATTGGATGATCTCCACGAACAAGAAAAAATCTATCATACGTGTAGGATGAGCAAAACACCGGTGAATTGTGTCGATTCCCCTGCATTGTGCAGTTTTATTTTTCCTGCGTTGATTGTTGAGGGGGAGGTGTGTGTGGGGATTACTACCTCAGGAAAGGCACCGGCGGTGAGTTCCGCTTTGCGAAAATATCTAACGACGCTTATCCCTACGGGGATAGGGGATTTGATTGCTAAGGTTCACACGATTCGTCAAAACGAACCCGTGGGAAAAGATCGACAAGCAAAAATCATCGGGATATGTGAGAAATTTTTTGCCTCCAACGGTAAATTTCGTCCTGCTGAATATTCTCCGTCATGCTGAACATTCTCCGTCATGCTGAACGTGATTCAGCATCTCCTCTTTTAGATCCATCTTGTCATTGCGGACTCGATCCGCAATCTAAGACCCCGAATCAAGTTCGGGGTGACGAAATCTATGAGGGTGACGATCTCCGTCATTCCCGCGAAGGCGGGAATCCAGCTAGACTCCCGCCTTCGCGGGAGTGACGAAGTGGATGTTCTGGATGACGAGGTTAAAACCTTTAAGAGATTTTTGAGTACACTGTGTGACCATAAAAATAGTTGGAGTAGCAGATGGTAGAGTGGTTTTTGGATAAAGATAATCGTGAACTACTCACATGGCTTGGCGGTGGTGCTGTCACCGTCATTGGAGGTGGTTGGACATGCTACAATGCCCAAAAAGATACCTCCTCCACTCCAGCAACTCCCCCCCCAATCTGCCACCGCGAGTCACACTTTTAATCTTTCAGGTGATGGTCACCATACCGTCAATATTACCCAAAAAGCTGATAATACCGAAATTTTGGCGATGCTTACCCAACTCATTGCCAAAGAACACACCCATGATACGCACCAACAGCTTCAAGAGGAGAACCAACAGCTCAAATCCCAAATGAGACAACTCTCCCAACAACTCGCCCGTGCTACTGCGAATCATGATAC
>JAVHOQ010000034.1:0-17605 GCA_036170115.1 Sulfuricurvum sp. | reverse complement strand
AAATCTATGCTGATTTTTGAAATATTTGAGGTTTAGATTTGCAAGTGGCTCTCTAATGTTTGTCTAAAATTTACGTATTGTTTTTAAAAAGTTACCTCAACAACCCCGCCACATATCCACTGGAAAATGACCATTGGAGATTGTACCCTCCACACGGACCATCGAGATTCATCACTTCACCGCAAAAATAAAGCCCTTTGAGCTTTTTACTCTCCATAGTGTGGGGATTAATCTCTTTGAGCGCAACACCCCCACGGGTGATCATCGCCTTATCAAATCCCTCATGACCGGTGATGGTAAGCGGTGTCCATGCTAAGAGTTTAAGGAGCCGATCCCGCACAATCCCCTCTAGGGCATTAAACCCTTTTTCTCCATCCGCTCCCGCAAGAAGACACAGTTCACGACACACCGACTCGGGTAGGAGGGTTTGGAGATGGGTGAGGGTGGATTGTTCGGGATTTTGGCGAATCGATTTTTTGAGGTGTTCACGCACTTGCTCTTCGTTTAGCCCTTTGGTCATGTTCACCAACAGCTCAATGGTGCCGTATGTGTCCAAAAGGGGGGTAATTTCACGGGAGATGTCCAACACCACCGGACCTCGAATCCCATTTTTGGTAAAGATTAAATCCCCCGTGGCACGAATCCCCTTACCTTTGGGGTGATTGACTTTGATGGTCACTTTGGGGAGGGTATCGGCACGACAATTAGCTCCCCACGTCTGGTGGGTACGTAAGGGCATCATGGCAGGATAGAGTCGGGTAATGGTGTGTCCCACGGAGGAAGCGAGGGTAAATCCATCTCCTTGCGCACCTAAGGTGGGATATCCCAATCCCCCCGTAGCAATGATGACATACGGGGCGTGATAGGTATGCTTTGCGGTACTTACCCCTTGTATCCTCATCCCATCCTGATGGAGTTGTTCTACCCTCGAAGAACCAATCACGGTAACTCCCAAACGTTCCAGTTCATTTTCCAGTGCGGTGATAATGGTGGCTGAACTGTGGGAAACTGGAAAAACGCGATACCCATCAGGGGCGTGACTCTCTACCCCAATCTCGGCAAAAAATGCCATGAGGGCTTTATGATCCAATGCCTCTAACGCAGGGGTCATAAATTTCCCCTCACGACCAAAACGTGCCATAAACGCTTCGTTGGAGAGGGTATTGGTCAGATTGCACCGTCCCCCTCCGGTGGCTTTGAGTTTGGCGGCAATTTTGGGAAGTTTTTCCAGTAGAAGAACCCGATGATGGTGTCGTGCAGCGGTGATGGCAGCGATGAGTCCTGCTGCACCGCCACCTACGACAATGAGGTTAAAAGGGAATGGCTGATTCAATGGGTTTCAATTTTCCCTTTGAGTTTACCGGCAATGGTATCACCCACTTGATCAATGGGGCGTTTACTCTTATCTTCCCATCCCGTTTTATAAGTGAGTTCACCTGCAACCCCGTGAAGGTTATTTGTATCTTCGGTAGAGGGAGCAGGCTGAGGAGTGACCGTAGCCTTTTCGGTTGCATTGGTCTCCGTGGTTGATGCGTGATGCGAATCCCAATAAAACGCCTTAAAAACGATCAATCCAATGAGCAAAAGGACAGCATAAACAAAAGTTTTCATTATAACTCCCTTGATAAATAGATAACGCTATCATACCCATTATTCTTAAATAGAAAGATATACACTCGCACTGTAACAAAATACCACATCTCCACTAAAACCCGATGATCTGCCTCAAAAACCCATTATTTTTTATGCGGGATACTCTATAATCAAACCTATCTAAGCCAAAGTGGGTCTTCATGAAATTGTTTTTTTTCGCCCTTTTACCCTTGAGCCTCCTTCTGGCACAAGAGACTCCTCTCTTTACCCTCACAGGTAAAAAAGATCCTCGTTTGGAAGCCAGTTATGCCCTGATGTACGTTGCGACCACCCTTAAAGCAGGGTGCAGTGTCAGTGGTTCAACCACCGGAACCCTCAAACCCTCCCTTACCAAACGGACACTAACCCTCCCCGATGGCAATTACCAAATCACTCTTCCTCTTGTGCTGTCTCCTCAAGAAGATACCGCAGGGTGTGGTTATCGCTTTGGGGGATTGGAGCTAAGTGTACTACGTAAGGGGGATACCTCTTTGTACTCACGCTTTCAACTTTTGGGCGATTTTAAACGCTATACCCCTACCCAAGAGCCACTGTTTACCTATCGTGGATCCAAAGAGGGGGAACTTAGTGGCGGGTTTGCGGGGATGAGTCCCCAAGAGACCCCTCAACTGATTGCCAATAAACCCTATTTTCGCATTGCCCCTGAAACGACTTTTGTCTGTATGACGCAAGAGCGGGTCTTTGACTATCCTTTACCTTCATGGCAACAACAAAGCATTGCGAAATTTGGTCATACCGATTTTATGTGTGCTATGCAAATGAAATCCGATACGCAAGGGGGAAAATACCATTTTAATGAGTGTACCAAAGCGCAACAACAAAGCGATACCCAACATCAGTGTGGCAAAATGACCCATCCTGACTTTGGGGTCAATGAGATCAGTAGTGGAACACTTCACATTGATATTGTCGTGGATGAATCGAAATGTCAACTTTTACGCTACAGCGGAAATTTACGCTTTACCAAAGAATCGGATAGTTTTAGACAAGTGCCACAAACGGCTCCTTCTCCCTTCCAATCCTTTAAATCACGGTTTTAATTTTACAAAAAAAAGGGGTCAATAATGGCAGAAGTAATCAGAATTGGGGCGTGCTTTGATGGCACAGGGAATAATATGTGGAACGATTTAGCCATTGGGGATAAATCCGAAACCAATGTAGCTAAAATCTATAAAATGTACAAAGATGCAGGGTACATTGCGCTGTACGTCGAGGGGGTTGGAACCGAAGATTATCGGGGTAAAACGTTAACACCTGAGCAGATCAAAGAGGTACAAACCGCCTCTTCCCGTAACAATTTTTACAACACAGCAAATATGGCCTTTGGAGGAGCGGCAAAAGATAAAGTACTGTGGATGTTAGAGCAAGTGACCAATACCATCGCGGAGGTCAAGCAAGCGCATCCGAATGCAACCATTATTGTCGATGTGTATGGCTTTAGTCGCGGGGCGACCGAATCGCGTGATTTTGTCAATGAATTTAATGCCCGTTATGCCGATGTGGAGCGGGGAAGTGTGATTGGTTTTGTGGGATTGTTTGATACGGTCTCTTCCATCGGCTTTGCCAGCAGTGTCCATATTGGGTTTAATCTCAATATCAGTGACCACTCCGCGACCAAAATTGTCCAAATCGATGCTGCCGATGAGATGCGTGCCAACTTCCCCCTTGAGTCCTTGGGTAATGGTACTAACCGTGTTGAGGTCTCGATGATCGGCGCGCACGCGGATATTGGTGGAGGGTATGGCAATTCATTGGGAGACAGCGAAGAGCTGTTGATTCTTGATGTAGTCAGTGAAAGTTTCATCCCTATGGCGATTGCGGAGATGGCGATTAACAAACGTGCGGATCGTATTGCCCAGCTTAACGCCCAAGCCAAAGACCAAGCGACCAAAACCGGTAAAGCCATTGAGTTTAAATACGATGAGCGTATCACGTATGCCCGTAATGGTAATTTGGAACTCCATGGGGTCTTGATCGAAACGCGTCACGTAGGGTTTGGCTTGAGTAACAATGCGTTGCACAAACTCTATGAGTATATGGCCGCGCAGGAAATTTCGCTCACTCTTAGTGATTACCCCATGGTGCCTAACCATCATGACTACGTTCACACCTCCTCCATGAACCGTTTGTACAACCGCAGAGGGTTGGCGGATTGGATTGCAAATCGTGATGAGTGGAGTCCTGTGGATGGAAAACGGGACACCCATGCCAACTACCCTGAGGGGGCAATGACGAAATTGCTTCTCCTCTCTCCCGAAGATAAAACGATCCTCTCCATGAACAACACTCCCTACGCGATCATTGGCACCCCCGCACAATTTGCCAAATATGAATCAAGTATTAAGGCTAAAGGGGCAGATTTTAGCACCAAACGCCTCGCCGAAATTGTGCAACTGCTCACATAATTTTCTCTCTCATTCCCGCGACGGCGGGAATCTAACGTCTGATTATGTTGATTTTATAAATGGATTTAAGCCACCACTGTACATAGTGACTTCTTTTATTTCTTGTATTGAACGGTTAGATATAACGGAAAGTATTTCATTTATTTGAATAAAATCATTCTTTTTTAAAAGATGCAATGGGAGTAAAATTTGATTTTTGTAAAATAGTGAATATCCTTTATTTGACCTAAAAATATACCATCGGACAGATGAAATATTTCCGCGTAAATATAAAAATCTGATTGTTCACAAATTTATTGTTTTGACTCCAAAAAAATAGTATATCTGTTCAAGTTTATAGTTATAAAATCGAAATTCTTTCAACAATAGCATCTCAAAGAAAGTATATAGCATTGTAAAAAGAGCTAAAGTAGATACAAAACTTAAAAATAATCCATGCCAAGAAAAATCAAAATTTTTTGTAGTTAATCCTATAAGTACCAGTATGATTAGAAGATTCCAAAATTCTCCATACAACACTTTCCACCATACATACCTCACAACCAATAATGGCTGTTCATTCTCTGTTTGTAATTCGTGCATTTATGCCATCCTTTTGTCATTATGGAGATGATCCGCACTCTTAGACCCTGAGTCAAGTTCAGGGTGACGATCTCCGTCATTGAGCGGGAATTCAGCTCTGTTTTGAATTTTTTACACGCATCTGTATTCCATCCTCTCACGAGATGAAATGGATAAATGGATGGTATATCATCTCCTCTTCTAAAAATCTAAACTTCGTTAAAATGGCACCTTTTATCCCTTGCTACGTACCACGAAACGCTCCAATGTTGCTCACTCTTTTACGCTTACGACCCCGATACAATCACCTTTATCATCGCCAGTAACCCAAAAACCCAGCATGGTCGCACGCTCCTCCACTCTCCCAATGTCGCAGGGACCGTGTCAGTAGAGACCACCACAGTAGGGAAAATTCAAGGGATACAATTTCAGGGGGAGATGATCCAAGATGAGCGGGGAAAAGAGTGCTATTTTAGGGCATTTCCTTACGCGCGCATCCTGAATCCAACGTTATGGAGCATACGCCTTGATACGATCAAGATGACCGATAATACGTTGGGATTTGGGAAAAAACTCTATTGGAATAGAGCCTAAATCGCGTTTACTTTTTCCCCGCATCGTCCAAAAGCAAAAAAAGTTTTAACTCCCCTTGCATCTGATCGGAGAGGCTATCCCACCGTCTTTGGATACGGCGTAATCGCGTGACTCTCCCTTTACGTGTGGAAACCTCAATATCCCGTACTAAATAGTGATACCGAACCAGCTCTTTGGTACGTTGGGAAATCAGGGGACAGCGACGAATAATATGCCAACTGAGTTCTTCATGATTGGTAAAACTGTACGTCCCATCTCCTTGATCCTCTTCATCTTGATACGCACAAAACGGTTTTCCGATGTCATGGAGCAATGCGGGGATGATAAAGCGGTACTGACGATGTTTCACCGCGGTGTAGGCTACCTTAAGCGTATGCCCCAACACCCCATAACGATGGTACCGATTTTGGGTAAAAAGCAGCGTTGTCCAAAAAACTTTCCCAAAAATAGGGTTCATCAAAGGGGAGTCACCTCATCATACTGCTGAATTTTTTGGTGTAATTGCGCAGAGAGGTGCTTTGATGCAGGGTGCAACGCCTCCCAAATTTTGTGAGATTCAGCACGATACGAAGCTTTTTTCGTGGAATTCCAATGGGGAGGAACGCCTGTAAGATTGGTGATACGATCGGAGAGTTTAACACACCACACCCAGTGCGGTTGGGTTTGAATCCGTAATAAAGAATCCTCCATTTGGGCGGATTTATCCCCTAGATCGGTATTTTTGGTCAGTGCCACTACCCCATTGGCAATTTCTTCCCCAAACGCTTCTGTAATCTCCGTATAAGTGACCGCCGTATCCTCGATGGTATCGTGCAATAAGGCTACGATAAGGGCATTTTCTTGCTCTACTTTGGGACGGGCATCGTTACGCACCCCTACCATCGTGTGGATTGCAACGCTCATAAGGTGGTGCAAATAGGGTAATCCCATAGGGGTTTTTTGCTCTTTATGCGCATGAGCAGCAAAAGTGATAGCCTCCACAAGTCGTTGAGAATCCCAATGGGAGGGGAGATTAAAAAAAGTTTTAATGGTCGAAATATGGCGTTCAAGCCCCTCAAAACTGTGATTTCCCCCCTCTTCTACGATAAGGGAGGCTTCCGATAAGGTCTCAAGGGCATCCCGATAATCCAACACCTCATCCCCTTTTTGGAGTAAAACCAAGAGATTATCCACCGGAAGCGTCGCAGGTCGTAAAGAGAGGAGCAATTCTAAATGGGAACGATTCCACTCAAAACCACTCCCATCGTAATAATTTTCCCCCTCTCCCAATGCATTTTTAAGGCTATCATACGGACGAAGAGCAGGATTAATGAGTACCGCTTTGAGACCATATTTGTGCGCTAAATGAAGTGCGTAAAATCCTCCCAAGGAACTTCCAATGAGAAAGACCGTATCCGTACGCGAAAAATTTTCAATAAGATCCGAGAGGGTAGAAATGGCCAATTGTGGATTAGTAGGCAACGAAGGGGCAATGTACCCCTCATTACCAAAAAAAGAGCGCAATGCTTTGGCTTTAGACCCCTCTCCACTGCTTCCAAATCCGTGAATATAGATAATCATAATTATTAGTTTCGATTGAGTGCGTTGAGATCAGAGAATGCCACTTTAATCCGATTCACCAAGGTTTTTTGCCCTTCACGGAGCCATTTACGAGGGTCATAATATTTTTTATTGGGCTTATCTTCCCCTTCAGGATTACCGATTTGTCCTTGCAAATACCCCTCGTATTGGAGATAATAAGCTTTGACCCCTTCCCATGTTGCCCACTGCGTATCGGTGTCAATGTTCATTTTGATCACCCCATAGCCAATGGCTTCACGAATTTCTTCTAACGTAGACCCTGATCCCCCATGAAACACAAAATTAACCGGTTTGGGAGCCGTATTGAATTTTTCTTCGATGTATTTTTGAGAGTTATCCAAAATGGTCGGCGTAAGGACAACATTACCGGGTTTGTAGACCCCATGAACGTTCCCAAATGAAGCAGCAATGGTGAAGTTTTGACTCACCGCAGAGAGTTGCTCGTACGCATACGCAACCTCTTCAGGCTGGGTATAGAGAAGTGCATTATCGATATTGGTGTTATCCACCCCATCTTCTTCCCCCCCTGTGACCCCAAGCTCAATCTCCAAGGTCATCCCAATACGATCCATCCGTTTCATATACTCCACACACGTCGCCACATTCTCTTCTAAAGGCTCTTCGGAGAGATCCAACATATGAGAGCTAAACAACGGTTTGCCGTGCATTTGAAAATGGGCTTCTCCTGCCATCAACAACGTATCAATCCATGGGAGTAAATGGCGTGCAGCATGATCGGTATGCAATACCACAGGGATTCCATACGCCTCTGCCATCGCATGAACGTGCATTGCTCCTGCAATCGCCCCAACAATCGCCGCTTTTTCATGCGCGTTACTTAATCCTTTACCCGCATAATAACTCGCACCCCCATTGGAAAATTGGATAATGACGGGAGAATTGACCTCTTTTGCCGCTTCAAGCACCCCATTAATCGAATCGGTATTGACCACGTTGACCGCTGGAAGGGCGAATCCCTCTTCTTTGGCGATTCTAAAAAGGGTTTGCAAATCGTCGCCAAATACGACACCTGGTTTGATTGAGTCTAAAATACGGTTGGACATGAGACGCTCCATAATGAATAAAAATAGCGTCAATTATAGCAGTTTAGACCCCTCATACGCTTTAGCTGTGCTAAAATTATCGCTACATTGTCCGACAAGGAGCAAACAAACATGGTGCGATGGTTTTTTTTGATCCTAGTTGGGATGATCAGCGTTGCGGGACAATCCCCCATCCCCTTTTATTCCCTCTCGCACCCTTTGGAAAAAGATTCTCAGCAATTACGCCAACTCAATGAACAGTATTTGATCTCCCATGAACCCCAACTGGTCGCTAATTATTGTAACGATGTCGAAACAACCGTACAATTGGGGGAAAAATTAGCCAAAAAATCCCCCAAAGAGGAAAAGCTATTGGGGTATTATTTGGAAGAGTTACGTTCTCTTGCTTCCCGACAAGAGGCAATTTTTCAACTCTACCGTGAATCGTTACTTCAGGCGATTGAGACTAACAATAAACCAAAATTTCACCATCTCGCCTCCATCGAACTAGAACCCTTACACCAACCCCGTGTCCGTTCGGAAGCGATTGCGTTTTACCAAAAAAATTTCCCCAAAAACTCCATTCAAACCCTCGATGCGTTGTGCAAAGAGCAACTTTTGGAGACCAAAAGCATCCATTTTATCGAAGAGCAAGAGCAAGCCTACGAAGAGCATTTGCGGACACTCAAACGCTCTGACATCGCTAAAATCAAACAAACCGCCAAAATCGGTTCCACAAAGAGTGTCTTGGTGAGTGAAGCAACCGCACCCGATGGAGACATTGTTTTTGAAGCGGAAAATCTTAACCCGTATGTGGTCACCCTCTCCTTGGATTTTGAAACCCTGACCAATTTAACCCCCAATCAAACGCTCCCCTTACATATCGAATTACTAGGACGCAGTAAAAAAGAGCTGGTGCGTCTCCATCCCCTCCATGCGGGTCAACCAACTGCCCAAAAATCAACCTACGGATGGGTAAGAGGATCTGCGTTTGTCCGTCATAATGATGCGTATCTCTATGGTCTCCCTTTTGCCAGTGGGATGAGTGCTCGCGTGGGACAAGGGTACAATGGGGGGCTTTCGCACAAAGGACTCTCTGCCTACGCCATCGATTTTTCTGTCCCTATTGGAACCCCCATTTATGCTGCACGAGAGGGGGAAGTCGTCGGTGTGGATGTGAGTAGCAATCAAGGAGGGGCATCTCCTGCTTACCGACCCTATATGAATTACGTCACCATTAAACACAGTGATGGAACCTTGGGGAATTATTATCATCTCAAACAGGGGGGATCGGCAGTCCGTATAGGAGAGCGGGTTACCAAAGGGCAGCTTATCGCCTATTCGGGCAATACGGGCTATACCACCGCACCCCATTTGCATTTTAGCGTGAGTATGGTCGATCCCATCTCCATGCGTCGCCCCAAAAGCTTACCGGTGACCATTCAGACCAAAGAGGGGCTGATCACGTGTCCCACGGAGGGGGATCGTTACACAGCATTATAAGTTTTTTAATGGTATGATTTTGCCGTTTTCTTAAATATTATAACGTAATGGTGGACGAATGAAAAACAAAAATATTGTCTTGATAGGATTTATGGGAGTAGGAAAAGGATCGGTTGCTCGCGCCATGGTGCAACGCTCGTGCATGATGGCATTGGATACCGATGATATTATCCAAAGCATCGAAAATCGCTCGATCAAAGCGATTTTTGCCACGGAAGGAGAGGAATATTTCCGAAATTTGGAACGTAAAACAGCCCGTTGGCTCAAAAAAAGTGTCGACAATACCATCATCTCCACAGGGGGGGGATTTTTCAAAGTACCTGCACTCAAAAAAGTAGGGACAGTCGTTTTACTCAATGCCCCATTCGATACCATTTATGAGCGTATTTTAGCCCATCCCGATGCGGCGAAAAAACTCAAAAAACGGCCACTCTTTCAAGACATTGACAAAGCCCGCGCCCTCTATGAAGAGCGTTTGCCTCACTACCTCAACGTTGCCGATGTGGTAATTGATGTCAGCAATAAAAACGTCGATACCATTGCCAAAGAAATACTCAAAAAAGGTAAAAAACGATGAAAATTTTTCTCTTCTTAGTTCTTGCGTTCTCGACAATGTGGGGTGCTTCTATCCAATGGGAGCATGATTACACTACGGCACTCAAACACGCCAAAACACTTAATAAACCGATGCTGTTTATCGTCTCAAGTCACCATTGTCACTATTGTCTTCAGTTGGAATCCACTACCCTCAAAGATCCCCGTGTTATCCAAAAGGTGAATGCCAATTACGTTCCCGTTATAGCGTATATGGAGGATAATCCCCTTTTCCCGCGTGAACTTTATGTGGGGGGAACGCCAACAACATGGTTTATCAAAGGGGATGGTCAAGCGATGTTTGAACCTCTGATGGGGGCGCTGGATGAAGCAAGTTTTTTACAAGCGCTCACCATCGTCACCACCCAGTACAAAAAAACCAACAAATAATAAAGGAAAAAAATGACCACTATTCATAGCAATGATCCCCATTTTTCAACGGTTTTTGACGAGCTTCTTAACCGTGGGAAGATGGATATGGAACACGTTGGCTCCATCGTAAAAAATATTATTGATGAAATTCGTACCCATCACGATGACGCACTTATTGCTCATATCACAAAATTTGACCATTGGACTCCCGCTTCAGGAACTGATTTACGTATCTCTACAGAAAGTATGAAAGAAGCTTACGATTCTTTAGAACCCACCCTCAAATCGGCGCTCCATTTAGCCTACGATCGTATCCGTGCCTATCACGAAAAACAACTCCCAAAAAGTTGGTTTGATACCGAAGCCAATGGAACCATTTTAGGACAAAAAGTGACCCCTGTTGATCGTGCAGGTCTGTATATCCCTGGGGGAAAAGCGGCGTATCCCAGTTCTTTACTGATGAACGTTATCCCCGCCCAAGTTGCGGGAGTCGAAAAAATTATCGTCTGTACCCCAACTCCAGATAATGAACCCAATGCGCTTTTACTCGCAGCGTGTCATTTGTGTGGGGTGAGTGAGGTGTTTAAAGTCGGTGGTGCTAGTGCCATTGGTGCTATGGCGTATGGCACCCAAACCATCCCCAAAGTCGATGTGATCACGGGGCCGGGGAATATTTTTGTCGCCACGGCGAAGAAAATGGTTTTTGGCGAAGTCAACATCGATATGATTGCAGGTCCCAGTGAGATTGGGGTGTTAGCCGATGATTCGGCTAATCCTGAACACATCGCCATTGATCTCCTCTCCCAAGCTGAACACGATGAGATGGCAAGCTCCATTCTCATTACCCCCTCGCAAGCCTTCGCCGATCAGTGTGTGATTGAGATTGAAAAATGGCTCCAAAAACTCCCCCGTGAAAAAATTGCCCGTACCTCCATTGAAGAGCGTGCCGCCATTATTATCACCACCACCATGGAAGAAGCGATTGGATTAATGAATCAAATTGCCCCCGAGCACCTCGAAGTAGCGACCAACAACCCCTTTGAACTGTTGGCTTCGATTAAACACGCAGGAGCTATTTTCTTAGGTCATAACACCCCAGAAGCGATTGGTGATTATGTCGCAGGTCCCAATCACACCCTCCCTACGGGGGGAACAGCCCGATTTTATTCCCCGCTGGGTGTCGAAAATTTTATGAAAAAATCGTCCATTATCGCTTTTTCCGCACAAGGAATTGCCCAAATAGGAGAAGCCTGCGCACTCATTGCCCATACCGAAGGATTAGGGGCACACGAAGCTTCGGTACGGTGCCGCTTACCCTAAAATCTTCCTCTTTTTCCCGATTGGGGAAGTTACTCAATGGTTACATATCAAAAAGTTATAACAAAAAATAAACAAAATTTATTTTCTGTTAAAGCTATTTTGGTTACCATCAATTCAGCAGAAATGCCGTTGTACGCTTATTATAATGGTGCTAAATAGTTATTATTGCTAAAAACAATAATAATAATTCAAGGAGAATATATGCAGCTAGGTTTCTTGGTGGACCTTCATCTCTGTATGGGGTGTAAGGGCTGTGAGATTGCGTGTAAAGTGGAAAATGAAGTTCCCCTTTCTACATGGCGTCTTCGTGTTAAATATGTCGATGTAGGGACGTTTCCAGAGACGAAACGAACCTTTACCCCACTTCGTTGTAATCATTGTGCCAATGCACCGTGTGAACGTATTTGTCCCGTTAGTGCCTTGCATTATCTTGAAAACGGTATTGTCAATATCGATAAAGAGCGTTGTATCGGATGCGCTGGGTGTGTTATGGCATGTCCTTACGGTGCCATTTACATTGATCCTCAAACCCAAACCGCCGACAAATGTACCTATTGCGCCCACCGTATCGCCAGTTCTATGATGCCTTCGTGCGTTGTTGCGTGTCCCGTTGAAGCCAATATTTTTGGAGATTTGGATAATCCAACTTCTAATATTAGTAAATATATTCAACAACATCAAGGGGATGTTCAAGTTCGTAAACCCGAGAAAGGGACAGATCCACACCATTTCTATGTAGGTGGTGGTAATGTTCAACTCAATCCATTGGCATCGTTCCGTGGTGAAGGTCATAATCTATTCAACAAGCTTACCCATCTTCCACTAGGAGGTCATCACTAATGGCACATGAAATGATTGCAGCAACGAATGCCATCGTTGTTCTTGACGTAGCACTTCCTGGTATCGTTTGGGGGTGGATTATCACCATGAATATGTGGGCAAAAAGTATCGGGACAGGGATTATCTTCGTGACTTTTTTCTTATTGAAAAAATACCCCGAAAAAACCGGTTTTATCCGTTTTCCCGCAGTGGCAATTTCGATTGTCTTTATCCACATCTTCTTATTTTTTACGGTCATTGATTTGCACCAAATGTTCCGTTTTTGGCATATTTTCTTTTATCCTCACCTTACGTCCGCTATCACCATTGGCGCATGGATGGCGACAGGATTTGTCGGACTTCTTTTGGCGATGGCGTACGCTATTTATATGCAAAAAGATGAAGCCCTTTATGATAAGTATTTGGGTTGGACGGTATTGTTAGCGATTCCTGTCACCTTGTATACCGCTGGGTTGATGGCAGAATCAACCGCACGTGAATTGTGGCAAATGCCCACCGAATCGGCGCAAATGATTTTAGCGGCCTTGCTAGCAGGATCAGCAACGATGATTTTGTTGGGGGGCAATAAATTTGATAATGCCGTCAAAAAAGATTTGGGACTTGTCTTAGGATTAAGTGCTTTTGCCGCCTTTATCCTTTATATGTCGGAGTATATTTTTGGTGCGATGAAAGCCGAAGAGGTTGCTGCAACCTTAGCGTTCATTAAGGGGGGTGAATACACCATTTTGTTCTGGATTGGTCAAATGATGGCATTTATCATTCCGATGGTCTTAGTCTGCATGAGTATCACGAAGGAACGCTACTACTTATTGAAAATTGCAGCTGTCTCCGCCTTGGTCGGACTGTGGATCAGCAAACATGTGTGGCTAGTTATCCCACAACTATTAAATATGAGCTAAAGAGGTAAATGATGTATTTAGAAAGCCGAAGAACATTTTTAAAAGGTACCGCATTTACCGTTGCGGGCATTGCCGTTGCCAAGGGGGTATTTTCCACCGATGCAGCAGCAGAGTCACTCAAAAAAAGTAAATTTACCAATACCCCTGATACCCTCTCTTTCTATCCCCCTTTGGATCAATGGGATAGTTTCCAAGAGCTCGATGGAACCGACTGGAAACGGGGCGGTATCGGTCGTCATGGTGTCCAAAGTGAAGAGAATCCTGAGGGTATTTTAGTTCATGATTTCATGATTATTCCCACTGCGTGTTCCAACTGTGAAGCTTCGTGTGGATTAACCGCATGGGTCGATAAAAAGACCTTAACCGTTCGTAAATATATGGGAAATCCCCTCCATCCGGGTTCACGTGGTCGTAACTGTGCCAAAGGGTATGCCGTTCAGTCGCAAATGTACGATCCCGATCGTATCCCCTTCCCCCTCAAGCGCGCCCCCGGGTCTAAACGTGGTGAGGGAAAATGGATCCGTACCACATGGGATGAGGCAATGACGACCATCGGTAAAAAGATGGGAGATACCATCCGAATTGGCGATGAACTTTCTCGTAAATCGGTGATGTACCATGTTGGTCGCCCCAATGAAAACGGGTTTGTCCCCAAAATTTGGGAAAGTTTGGGATTGGATTCCTATAACTCCCATACCAATATTTGTTCGGCTAATGGGCGTACCCCAACCATCCATTTTGTTAACGATGACCGTACCAGTCCTGACTGGGGAAATGCCAAACTCATTTTCCTCAACTCCTCACACGCTGCCGATGCCGGTCACTATTTTGCGCAAGCAGCTGCCTATATCGCTGATGCCCGTAAAAAAGGGGCAAAAATGGTCGTTATGGATCCACGTCTCTCCAATTCAGCGGGTATCGCGGATCTTTGGTTGGCACCGTGGCCGGGAACCGAATCGGTCATCTATCTCTATTTGGCAAGCCGTATTTTAAATGACAATCTTGTTCACCGTGACTTTGTAAAGCGTTGGTTTAACTGGGACACTTTGATGAAAGATAGCGACTATCTTAATTACATGGTAGAGAAAAAATACGTTACCAAGCTTCCTGAGGGACGTGATTTTGACGCGTATTTGGAGCTTCTCAAAGATATGTATGCTCCCTATACCCTTGAATATGCTCAAAAAGAGACCCACATCCCTGCGTATAAACTTGAAAAATTGTATGAAATGTTTATTTGGGCAGAAGATGCGATTTCAACCTACGTTTGGCGTGCAGCAGCAGCGGGGAACCGTGGAGGCTGGATGGTCGGTAAAGCGGTCTTCTTTGTCACAGGATTGCGTGGCGCGATTGGGAATGTCGGCGGAACAGGCTTTTATCACGCTCACGATATTTCTGTCGGTGGAAAAGGGGGAAGTGCAACTGTTGGTCAAGGAAAAAGTGGCGTAGATGTACCTCCCGTTAAAGCGTGGAATGAATTGACATGGCCACCGGAATGGCCTTTAAATACCTATGAAATGTCCTTTTTGTTGCCCCATCTTTTGAGCGATACCGCATGGCAGAAAAAATGGAACGATCGTGGATTGCAAGTACCCAGTAAATTGGCGGTTTATGCACCCCGTATGTACAACCCCGTCTGGATTAATCCCGATGGATTTCGTTGGATTGAAGTGCTTAAAGACGAGTCCAAAATGGAGCTTACCTTTAATCTCTCCCCTGTATGGTCAGAGACCAACTGGTATATGGACTATGTTCTTCCTGTCGGATTGGCGGGTGAGCGTCACGACCAACACTCCGAAGCGACCCTTCCTGCACGATGGACAAGTTTCCGTCAACCGGTATTGCGCGTTGCGTTGGAAAAATCGGGATGGAAACCCAAAAATCCTAACCGTGCCACCCTTGAAGCCCATATCAAAGCGGGTCTTGGGGAAGTATGGGAAGAGAACGAATTTTGGTTCCAACTCTGTACCGATTACATCGATCCTGATGGTAGCTTGAACATCAAAAAAATGTGGGAATCCAAACGTCATCCTGGTAAAGCGGTCACCATTGCGGAGTGGTACGACGCTGCCTTTGGGGACAACTTGCCCAAACTCTTTGAAACCGTTATGAATGATGAACGTTATAAAAGTGAAGAGTTCCCCGTATACTCTTACATGAGAGATCATGGAGTATGGCTTGAAGAGGACAAAATTTACAATGTCCAAGAGCGTGAACTCAAAGTCGAAGAGGGTAAAGTAGAATCGTATGAACATAAATACGATGCAGGAAGCATGAGTGTTGATGGTTCAGGAATTATCAGTGTCGTTGATGACAAAGGAAATTCCAAAAAAATTGGTATCCAAATCGATGGCAAAAAAGTTCAAGGATTTACCACCCCAACCCGAAAATTGGATGTTTATACCCAATGGGTTGCCAAAGATTGGAAATGGCCTGAATACGCTATGCCGATCTATCCTCGGAATGAGCAAGAAAAAGAGGAGATGGTGCATATTGTCTCTCATGTCAATCATACTTATATGACTGAGAAAAATGCGTTTGCCCTCAATACGGTATTCCGTTTACCGTACAATATCCATACACGTTCGGCAAACTCCAAACATTTGATGGAGATTTCCCAAAATCATGATCCCATTTGGATCAGTACGGGAGATGCTAAACGTCTTGGATTCAAACGCGGTGATGCCATTCGTGTCAAAATCGTTGATACCGTTTCAGGATTAGAAAGTGGTCACTTTGTGGCTATGGCGGTTCCTACTGAGGGAGTTCTTCCCGGGACATTGGCGTGTTCGCACCACGGTGGACGATGGAAACTGACCAATCATGTCACCATCCCAAATGGGGTCAGTGATGGGAAAGTAGCTCCTGGGGCTGCACCACGTGATTTGAGCAATAAAGCATTCCTCCAAGAATCACCTGCCAATGTCGGTAAAGCAGGAGCGCAAACCAAAATTGACGATTACAGTGGTACCACAGGTATCAACAGTTTTGGGGTTCCCGTAGCTGAAATCCAAATGGATGGCAAAGAGGGTAAACTCAAATACGTGGAGGGGATCAAAGGGTTTAAAGCTGAACGCTTCCCTATCTATAACCGCGACTCTGAAAATGTATGGTGGGATGGATTGAGTGGTTCATGGCAAAATGCTGTAGCCGCACCCCATCCAGACCCCGTATCAGGAATGCACTGCTGGCACCATAAAGTATTGCTCGAACCTGCCCAAGCAGGGGATAAAATTGGGGATATTTTTGTCAACTACGACAACAATATGAAAGTCTATCAAGCGTGGAGAGATAAACTTTCCCGTGGATTGGATGCTAATTCCAAACTTCGCCGACCAAGACATATCTTCCGTCCTTGGGTTAAATTGGATCCTGCATCGTACGATGTGACCATTAAAGCTTAATCTACCAATACGTCCCTCTTCTAAGAGGGCGTTCTTAAAGGGGATTTTTACCCCTTTTTGCTACACTTTGACCACTTCACTTAAAAGGTTTTACTATTATGGATGAAATCATTGCACGAAGCAATATTTATGCCCTCCTTTCTCGCATACTTCTCCAAGAATTGGATGAAACGATGGTAGAAACCCTCATTCACGATGAGACCATGCTTGAATTTTTACCCCACTGGAAAAACTGGGAACAACGGACAACGGTTGCACCCAAAACGCTTTTAGAAACCTATCTTAATCCCGATTTTACCAATCTATCCCTACTTCATTTAGTCCCTTACGAAACCTTTTACACCCGAGAAGATCAGATGATCGAAACCGGTGGAGCCAATCCTGTCACCGATATTTACAGTGCCTACGATTTTTTGGTCGATTATGAAGTAGCACGCGTGGTCTCCTCTGACCATATCGGGATTGAATTGGAATTTATGTACCATCTGTGTGAAGCCCAAAAAAAGGCACTCGAAAACAATGATGCCCAAGCCGTTGCCGCCCTTGAACGGGTTCAGTATGACTTTTTACATACCCATCTTCTCCAATGGGCGCCCATGTATCTCATCAATATGAAATACGAATCCCGTACCCCCTTGTATTATGATGCAGCTGAGATGACATTGGAATTTATCCTTACCGACTACGAAACCCTCCATGCTGTGGTTGCACCTGCGGCATGAGTCTCTTAACCCTCTCACCGCAAAGTTGTGTTCGAGCCTTGAGCGTCAATGCCCAATGCACCCACTGCGAAAACAGTTGCCCCACACACGCCATTAGCATTACCGGAAAATTAC
>JAVHOQ010000033.1:0-3825 GCA_036170115.1 Sulfuricurvum sp. | reverse complement strand
GTGGGGATGAACTTTTCTTGGCAAAACAAGCACAAATTGGAAAACTGATCCCCGCTTCCACAGCCCAAAAACGTCCGTGGAACGAACTTGTTATTAGTTGAAAAAAGGAATAAACCCATGAGCCTCTTTAAACAACTCTCCCTTATGTTGACCCTCTTCTTGGCGGTAATTCTTACCTCTGTAATGGTTTTGAATTTTAAAACCTCGACCGTATTTGTCCAAAATCAGCTTTATACTGAAGCTAAAAATACCTCCCATTCATTGGGCCTATCGCTTGCCCATGTAGCTGATCCTCAGGATACGTCAACGATGAAAACGATGATCGATGCTATTTTTGACAGTGGCTATTATGAAGTGATTCGTCTCAAAGATATGGAGGGAAAAATCATCTATGAACGAAAAATAGACGTTAAGGTGCATAACGTTCCCCAGTGGTTTATCCAAGGGATTGACATTCAAAACAAAACGGCTTTCAGTGATATTATGATGGGATGGAGTCGTTTTGGGACGTTAGAGGTACGTGGTCATACGGGAAATGCGTATCAACAGCTCTACAGTGCATTGATTGATTTGGTGAAAATTTTTGCTCTTTTAGGGAGTGTCGTTTTTTTGACGTTATACCTTTTGTTATCATTGAGTTTGCAATCCCTTAAACGCATCGGTGCGCAAGCCAGAGGGATCATCAATAACCAATTTATTTTTGAAGATAAAGTCCCCTTTACGACCGAATTTCAATTGGTGACCGTGGCGATGAATGGTATGGTCACTAAGGTAAAAGATATTTTTGACCGTGAAGATGAACGCCTCAAGCGGTACCATGAGTTGAAATTTAAAGATACGGAATCGTATCTTTTTAACCGCCGTTATGTGGTCAATAACCTTCCCGATTATTTGGAAGCGGATACCCCTTTCCCTGTCGGGGTTTTTTGTCTCTTTGGTTTTGATGAGCTGGATCGCTTGAAGCAAGAATTGGGATATGAAGCTTATCGCTCTCTTATCCTCTCGTTTGCCTCCTTGCTAAAAGAACACTTTAACTATCCCCATACGTTGATTGCGCGACTCAACGATAACGATTTTTTGGTCGTGATTCCCGCAAAAGAGACCCTTGCTCTGATAAACACAGTTGAGGGAATTATGCGTCGAATGCAAGAAGAGCTTAGTCATCAAGAAGAAAAAATTGTAGACTATTTACTTTTGGGATGCGGTATGGGCAATTACACCCAAAATGATACGATGAAAACCCTCTTTTCCCGTGCTGATTATTCCCTTACCCAAGCCAAACTTCGACACAATTTTGCTATTGACGTGAACAGCGATGGCGAACATTCCCTTATTCTTGGGCGGGAAGAGTGGCGAAAAGAGATTTTGTTAAGTTTGCAAGAATCACGCATTATTTTGGCATCGCAAAGTGTCCTTAAAATGCGTGAGGGTCAAGCGGAGGTAATGCACCAAGAGATCTTTTTACGTTTACTGGATCAAAATGGTGTGATTCATTGTGCAGGGTATTTCATCCCCATCGCAACAAGTTTAGGATTAATCGATAAACTCGATCGTAATATGATTGCACAGGCCTTCAATTACCTAAAAACAGAAGAACCCACTATCTCTATGGCGTTAAATTTTAGTGCTGATTTTATTACAAAATCGGCTAATCTTGAATGGTTAATGGAGCAACTGGAACTTTTTTCCCGTTACAAATCGACGCGATTGTGTTTTGAAGTGAGTAATTCCATTGCGTTAAGTAACCCTAAAACGGTCACGATGGTAGCCAAAATGGTCAAAAAATGGGGTCATCGTTTTGGAATTGACCATTTTATCCTCCCTGAAAGTGGTGCGGGGTATTTACAGGAGATTGATCCTGATTACGTTAAAGCCAATGGAGAATATCTTGTTGAGATATTGTTTGATTCCGATAGCCAAAGTGTTCGCGAAAGTTTACACAATGTGATGAAAAGTCTTAATATTATTGTAATAGCCGTTATGATCGAGACACAGCAACAACTAAAAGAGTTGCAAAACGTCGGAATTAAACACTTCCAAGGGTCATTAATCGCCCCTGTTACGTTATTGCAACACGAGAAAACGGACGACTAATTTTTTTTGCGGGTGAGGACAAAGGCGAATAGGGCGACGATCGCTAATAGAATATAAATGTTCCCTTGCTGATCCATGTTAAAGCTCCTTGAGTAATTTTTTCATAATTTCGATGTGGTAACTCTCTTGAAAATTGATAAACTCAAAAAAGGCAGAGAGTTGAGTATCACCAATAGTGGAGGAGAGTTTTTTGCACTCGTCTTTGGCGTTTTCCTCTTCGACAATCCCCCCTTTGAGAAATTTCTCCTTATCCGTAATCTGATAGGTGCGGGGATGAAGTGTGCGGGGAAGAGACAGTATTCCCAGTTTTGCCATCATCTCCCCAAACGACCGTAGATGAAAATGGGATTCATCGATCAGATCTTGAAAATGGGTCACTTGCGCGGGGGTTGTGGCACGAATTTGTTGGTAAAAATAGACCATAATGAGTTCGTATTCTTTATACAGTTCCTCGAATAAAAAGAGGGTTAACGCATCCGTTTCTGCCTCATCAAGCGTCCCTTCACGCCATATTCGGGAACGATTAAACGCGGTGATCCTTTCATCGTTTGTTGTCGTAAGATACCCCTTAAGGGTGTGAACGATGTACTCTTCATCATGGCGCATCCGCTCAAATAAGGGGGTCTTGGGATACGAAAGGTGAACCGCTTGGATAGCTTGGAGGAGATCCTCAAGTAACCCAAACGAAGTCTCATTTTCAATGCTAAAGTGAGGATCACGCTCATAGTCATACGGGGTATTGTCCTCATGCAGTGACTGTGCTAGCCATTTGAGATGACGAAATTCGATTTGGGAAAATTCATACAAACGACTTTTTATGTGTGGGTCATTTAGGGTAAAGGAGGCAAAAGCGATTTTTAACCATAACTGATGTTTTGCTTGAAAAAGGGTATTGTGGGTCATTCCTCCACCTCACAATCCATCCCAATTTCGATAGTATGGAGTTCTTCATCAAACCCTTGTTTTTGACGTTCTTCATGAATTTTGGCCGCTTCAAAGGATTTTAAGACCATGGTGGCGCACGCTTGTTGTTTGGGGGAACCCTCCATCACTTTTTGGTAAAGCTTTTGGGCTGCCTCTTGGGCATACTCAAACGTTTCGCCTTGAATCATCTCCGTAAACATGGAGCCAAAAACGACGGTGTCTTGACACCCATTGGTAGCGTAGGTGACCGCTTCAAGGCGATTGTTTTGGGAACGAAGATAAAAAATGACAAATTCTCCCGTGTGTTCACTGTGTCCAACACCAACACCGGTTGGGTTGTCAAGGGGGCCATAATTTTTGGGGTGCATGAGATGCTCGATGATCTCTTGATTTAGATTATTTTCCATGGGATTATTATAACGTAGGTTTTTGATTTCTCTCATGTTGCGCCTATCCTGATCTGTCACTCCAAACGCGATTCAGGGTCTAAAAAATACGCTAAAATACGGTTATGATTTTTCCTACTCTAAGGAGACCCCACAATGACCGATCAAGAACTTAAAGACCTCGTGGCAAATTTGGCTATTTCACAAGCCAAAACGGATGAGCAACTCAAAGAACTTAAAGCATCCAATCAACGCACCGACGAACGTTTTGAAGATCTCAGAACCTCCAACAAGCGTATGGGGATACTGTTGGGAAACATTTCCAATAACCAAGGCGATGTTGCCGAAGAGTTTTTTTACAATTCTCTCGAAGATAAAAAAGATTTAGCGGGAATTCATTACGATTTTATCGATAAAAATT
>JAVHOQ010000032.1:0-3849 GCA_036170115.1 Sulfuricurvum sp. | reverse complement strand
CTTTGGTAAAAACGCTTCGGTCAATACCGCAGGATTGGTCGCATCGACCATGAACATCACCGATAAGAATTTTATGAACGGTCACTACACCTTTGAATCCACAGGGTCAAACGCTTCTGTGATTAATATGGGAACCATCCATGTGACCGATGGGGCATATGTCGCATTGTTAGGCAAAGAGGTTGCCAACCAAGGACTCATCCAAGCGACCAAAGGGACGGTTGCCCTCACCGCAGGGGATAAAGTAAGCCTTAACTTTATTGGGGATTCGTTAGTAGGAATTGCCATCGACCAAGGAACCCTCAATGCCCTTGTAGAAAATAAAGGTGCCATCATCGCGGATGGGGGAACCATCCTCCTCACCACCCAAGCTGCTAATGATCTTATCAATGGGGTCGTCAACAACAGCGGTCTTCTTCAAGCCAAAAGTTTGGATGACATCACAGGGCATATCGAACTTTACGCCCATGGTGGGACAACCAACGTCAGTGGTACGCTGGATGCCTCAGGTGGATTTATCGAAACTTCAGGAAAAGAACTCAGTGTGGCAAGTGGAACCACGATCAAAGCTGCCAATTGGTTGATTGATCCCACTGACATCACGATCGAATCAGCAGGGGGGAGTAGCTTAGCTGGAAGTAGTATCAGCGGAGGAACATTGACCTCAACCCTTAATGGAGGGACAGCTGTCACCTTATCGGCTACCAACGACATCAATATCAATCAAGCGTTCACATGGTCACAAAGCCTCCTCACCCTTACCGCAGGGCATGATATTAACGTCAATGCTGCGATAAGTGCCAGTGGTACAGCAGGGTTGGCACTAACCTATACCAATGCGCTTACGATGGGGATGAATGGCGGTAGAACCGCGTTTATCGGAAATATTTCCCTAGCCGATAGCAGCACGATCAGTCTCAACGGAGTGGATCAAACCATCATTCGGGATATGACAGCGTTGCAAAACATGAATTCGGCGTTAAGCGGTAATTATGTGTTGGGGACGAATCTTGATGCAACGGGTGTTACTTTTGCACCCATAGGAAATCCATACATGAATGGCGCTTTTTCGGGAACACTGGAGGGGCTTGGTCATACTGTAAGTGCTTTGACGATCGATACACCCGCTAGCAGTTACGGCAATTACGTGGGTCTGTTTGGTTATATAGAGAATGCACACATTGGTAATATCGGCATTGAAAATGCCAATATGACGGGTAACTATGTTGGTGGATTGGCGGGTGCTGCAGGTAGTTCTAGCATAACCAACAGCTATGCTAACGGAGCTATTGTTGGGTCACAGAACGTTGGTGGATTAATTGGGACGGTAGACTTAACTACGATAGAGGGGTCAAGTGCAACAGGCACCATTACCCTCAATAAAACCAATGGTTATCTGCAAAATATCGGCGGTCTGGTAGGGGCTTCTTCGACCAGTACGATCAATAACAGCAACGCAGCCGAAACGATTACTATTGCCGATACGATAAGTCCAGGGGGTAATGGTAATGTTTCACAGATTGGCGGTCTTGTCGGAAATTCAGCTAATGATACGATCAGCAACAGCAGTGCCACGGGTACGATTACCATTAATACAACCAATGATGCTGGTAATATGTCTGTCCAAAATATCGGTGGACTGGTCGGGAGTGCGTATAATTCAACCCTGAGCAATGATACTTCGCACAATGCCATTGCCATCACGTTATCGAATACCAATAATGGTTATTCGTATATTCAAAATATCGGTGGGCTGGTTGGGACTATGAACGGTACTACCATCGACAGTTCCTCTTCTACAACAACAACAATCGATACGGGTAATGCCACGAATGTCAACAATGTGGGTGGTTTGGTCGGAAGTATGGACGCGAGTTCAAGTAACGACCTTTACGTGGGTACTTATTACGCTACGCAAGCCGATGCGAACAGTGCCAAAGTTGCGTATGATGCACGCAGTGATGTACAAGCACTTATTGCACAGGGAGGGCAACTACAATCAAGTTTTTACGATTACAGTGGAAATTCATGGGCAGGTTCTACACCGTATTATTTTTATGGCTATGTGACAACCTATAGTGGCAGTACAATTACGAATTCTACCGCTTCGGGTTCGATAAGTGCCGCTAGTGGAAATCAGTTTGGCGGATTGGTTGGATATAGTAATCGCTCATCAATTAATAATTCCAGTGCGGCAGAGACGATTGCTATCGCCTCTACGGTCTCAGCAGGGGGAAATGCGTATGTTCAAAATATCGGTGGACTTGTAGGACAATCTTCGTATGATACGATCAGTAACAGCAGTGCTACGGGTGCTATAACCGTAACTGAAAACAATGATGCAGGCAATGTGGGTGTTAGTAATATTGGCGGGCTTATCGGAAATGCACAAAACTCAACGTTGAGTAACGATACCATACATAATGCGATGACGATCAGCCTATCGGATACCAATAATGGTTATTCGTATAGTCAGAATATCGGAGGAGTGCTTGGTAATTCGACGTTGAGTACGATGAGTCATTCGGATGCAAGTGGTACGATTACTCTAACTACTACGTCTAGCAATGGATATGGTGTCGGTGGTTTGGTGGGAACTATGGATGGCAGCACCATCGATGGTTCCTATTCTACCGTCTCAATTAATGCTGCGAATATCTCTAATGTGGGGGGATTGGTTGGAAATATGACTGCTAATACGCAACATAATCTTACTCAGTACATTTCCAGTGGACTTGCGACGCAAGCCGATCTTGATAATGCCATAGCCGCATACAGTGCACGCAGTGATGTACAGGCTCTGGTTGCACAGGGGGGGACATTACAAACAGGCAGTTATGGTTTTACCAATTGGGGTGCTGGTAACAGCTATTATTTTTACGGATATGTAAATGTCGCTACCAAAAGTGCTATCACCAATTCGTATGCGACAGGCTCGATTAATGCGAGTAACGGAAGCTCCATCGGCGGTTTGGTGGGAGTCATGGATACGTCCACTATCACCAACAGTTATTCTACCGGTGTGGTAAATGGTACATCGGGTGTGGGTGGTCTTGTTGGAGGTGTGGGAAATTCCACTATTACCGACAGTTTTTATGACAGTACGGTTAATCCAACGTTGATGGCAGATAGCAATAATGTCGCTAAAACAACGGCTCAATTGCATACCCAAAGTACCTTTGCCAATTGGGATATCTCTTCTGTGGGTGGAGATGGTAGCGTATGGCGCATTTATGAGGGAAATACTGCCCCTCTTTTACGCTCCTTTTTGACGCAAGTGACGGCTACTGTTTCGATGAACAATGGAGTCACGCAAGTGTATGATGGGACAACCGCTATTGCCAATGCAACCGGGACGGTAGCGTGGAGTGATGCAAACGGTGCTATTACGCCTGATAGTAGTAAATTGTTTGGATCAGGATTAATCGCAAGCAGTAAAAATGTGGGAACCCAAACCGTTTTACTGGGGCAATACTCCAATCAATCGGGGTATGACATTACAACAGCAGGATCGGGAAGTGTCGAGATCACCAAAGCCAACCTTGTCGTAAGTGGACTCACCGCCCAAAGTAAAACCTACGATGCGACTGTTGATGCGACCTTGAGTGGTACTGCAACGGTCAGTGCCTTAGGAAGTGATAGCGTTACCCTCAGTGGAAGTGCGACAGGGGCGTTTGGGGATAAAAACGTTGGAATCGCTAAAGCTGTTACGATTGCAGGATTGAGTTTGTCAGGAACGGATGGAGGAAACTATAATTTAGTTGCTCCTTCTAGCTTAACCGCCGATATTACTAAAGAGCCACTTGCAAATCTAAACCTCAAATATTTCAAAAATCAGCATAGATTTCG
>JAVHOQ010000031.1:0-4183 GCA_036170115.1 Sulfuricurvum sp. | reverse complement strand
GTAGATCATTACGCTGCGATGCAGGGAGAATTTTTCGGTTATAACTGTCCAAAACCAAAGGAACCGATTTTGGGGTTTCATAATAGAGCAACACCAAATGTGACGCTTTAAACGTGACCAATTTAACGTAGGTCATATAGAGTTTTTTGGGAGAGACACCCAAGTCCTTCAAGGTGGCATATTTGGCAATCACATAATCTTCACAATCGGCTCTATCTTTGCCAATAAATTCTAACCGCGTCGCCCAATAATCCGGCACCCCATACGTTTCAGTATCAGGGGCATAGGGGGTTTGATTAAAAAAATCATTCACCATAGAGAGTTTGGTGAGTTCATCATGATCTTTAGCCTGATTCATCATATCTACCAGTGCAAGGGCGCGCCGCTTGGCAAAAGGACCATACTCTTTTTCAATTTTATCCAAAAGGGATTTGGTAATAAAAAAATCAGAAGAAGCATTAAGGGGTTTGGCAATAAAAACATCAGAAGAAGCAGTTAAAGGGAAAGCGAATAGAACCATACTTAAAAAAAGGAAAATTCGCTTTTTCATTGTCTCAACTATCCTTTCAAGCTAACATTCACACAGCATTTCAAAAGGATTATACCCTTTGCCAATTTGGGTATGGGTACGAAAAAAATCGTCTAAAATCACACGGGTTTCAGTGGGGTCTTCTACGCGATTAATTATTTCCCGTAACGCGGATGCCCCTTCATACCCTTTTGAATAGGTATGGGCGTGTTTACGAAATAAAATAGCCCCTCTAGCTCCATGCCAATGTACCATTCCTTCAAAATGTTCCATAATAATAGCGTGTTTTACCAAGGGATCCACATGGGCATTACCCGATTTAAGTTGATGAAAAATCCACGGCGCACCAACTGCCCCTCGACCAATCATCACCCCATCTGCGTGCGTATGCTCTAATACCCATTGTGCTTTTTCAAAGGAATCAATATCGCCATTGGCAATCACAGGGATCGAAACCGAAGCTTTGATCTCCCCTATCGCATCGTAATCAACGGGTGCTTTAAATTTCCCCGCACGGGTTCGTCCATGGACCGCTAAAAAATCGGCACCACACTCTTGGACGAGTTTGGCAATTTCGATATGGTTTTTGGACTCAAATCCTAATCGAATTTTGACGCTCAACGTTGATTTATTCGAGGTCTTTTTAATCATCTCAATAATTTTAGCCATACGGGGGAGATCATTGAGTAACGCACTTCCCGATCCATGACCCACAATTTTAGGGACAGGGCAACCGCAATTAAGATCAATAATATCAATGTCCTCTTGTTGGTTCAAAACCTCTACAGCACGACGAACCACCTCTTGATCCGAACCTGCTATCTGTACCGAATAAGGATCTTCATTAGGGCTTCGTTCCAACATTTTAAGGGTTTTTTCTGAACCATACGCTAAAGCATTGGAACTGAGCATTTCACTGACCGTTAAGTCTGCACCAAATTTTTTAACCACATTACGAAAAGGGAGATCGGTATACCCAGCCAAAGGAGCCAGCGCATACACGGGGGTAGTAAAAGAGAGCTTTGGGGTCATAAGAGAACTATTTTTTTAAAAAAAGGGCAATATCATAATGCTTATTGGCCGCTTTTAAATCACGATACGCTTTAAAAATAAGATAATCTTCTTTAGCGGTATTATTCAAAATTTCATTAGCCGTATCAATCATCTGCAAATCATAGAGGGTATAAAAATACCCTTGCATTGCATCATCATTATATTCACTAACACTTTCAAATAATCGGATGCGTTGCTCAGGAAGCATATTTTTTGCCACACCCATCGACAGTTCTAAGTAATCCATTTCCGTGAGATCAAGCGTTTTAAAAAGCTCTAACAACTCCTCATTAGTCATCACAATCCCATTAAGGTCACTGTTAATACGCTCTACAAAAGAGTTCAAAGAAGTAATAGTAAAGAGTTGTTTGTATTTCAGTACGGAACCTACCGAAGCCATTTTAACGTACGATTCATACGCTTTAGACGCGACCACCGCTCCATAGGTATCAAGGCGTGATAAAATTTCTTCTACCCCTAACTCGCCTCGCTCCAAACGATTCAAATTGTTTTGAACCCCAAGCGCACTGGAATTGGTCAAATGGAATTTTTTGAGATCGACTTTTTTCTTCTCTTGGACATCACGTACCAAACGGAGTGCTTCATCAATTTTTTCGTGACCGACCTCTCTGAGCGACTCATTGGGGAGCAAAACCACATTCGTTAAAATTTTTCCCATTAATTTATAAGCATCACTTTTAAAGACGTATGTCCGTTCAGTTGCCCCCAAAAAGGCATCGGTAATGGCATCGATCATTTTTTCATTATCGCGATCCAATTTACGCAATTTCAAATCGCCCAACAACGCATGAAATGCCATATGTAATACACTCACCAAATACATCAATGCCATAGGGACGACTACCCAAAAAGCGACCGGTAAATTGGGAAAATGGATCCCTAAAAGGTCGAAAGACAAAGGATTTGCATTAATAGTGTAGGTAGCAATCCCTACTAAAAAAATAAATATAAATGAAGCAATCGTGTAACGTTTTAATTCCATCGTACCCTCTCCTTGTGACCTAAGCTCTATTTTTTTCAACAATAGGGCGACAGATAATGCAATAACGCGCGTGGGGCTTGACTTTTAGCCGTTGAAAACCAATATCATCCTCACACATTTCACACACACCGTATTGTTTTGATTTGATCTTTGCTAATGCACACTCAATTTCCGATAATTCTTGGGATTGTTGCGCGCTAATGGCACTCTCAACCAAGTTATCATTACTCACCGAGGCATAATCCCCCTCATCTTTGAGTTCACACTCTCGTAATTGTACCATCTCCGCTTCAACCCCATTCAAATTCTTGATAATTTGTGTTTGACGGGCCAGTAAAATTTCTTCGAAATATTGCAACTCACTCTCTCTCATATCGTTCCTCATTTGTGATAGGGATGGTTATTTAATAGACTAAAAGCACGGTATATTTGCTCAAGTAACACCGATTTGGCAATCTTATGACTCATGGTCATCTCTGAGAGACTAATCACACTGTCGCACTGTGCGACAAAAGAGTCCTCAAAGCCGTACGCTCCACCTATAAAAAATTGTATCGCGATTTTATCACGTATAAGCTTACTAAACGCCAAAGAGTCGACTTTTTTTCCATCGGGATGCAACGCAATAGAATAGCTTTTTCCGATCATGGGTTCAAGAAGTTTGGTGTACGCGCTTTTAGAGGCGTCTGCCCCAATCGTATGGGCTTTCATAATCTCTTTGGGGAAAAGCTCAATATCCTCTACTTTGGCAAAACGAGAGATCATCTTCAGCTGCTCTTGATAAAGCGGATCGTACAACGAGCGTTCTTTTTTGGCAATGGAAATCACAGAGAGGGTCATAACAGTCCTGTTCCTATGACACGGTAGGTCACATAGGTAAACGTATCGTCCAAACGTACCCCTCCAATCGCCCCAACAGGATGGATCGAATGGGAGGCTAGGGCATCCAAATTTTCCCCTAACACGCACGCCTCTTTTTTGGTGGAGGTAGCGCGATACGCACCCAAACCAATGTAATCAATCGCTAAAGTGTTGGCTATTTCAATCTCCTGACGATTATGGGTCGAAAGACCGATCATTTTCGTATTTCCAATGGTCTGCTTGAGTTTAGTCATTGCGCTATGGGGATTGGGATCAAGCGCGTACAAATCCTCTTGACCAATATGAACACCATCACACAACGCAACAAATTCATAATAATCGTTAATTAAAAGGGTTTTTTTCCACAAAGAACGTAACGCGATTAATTCGTGGCGGATGGTGTCAGGGGAATCGGATTTATTACGGTATTGTAAAATGGTAGCGTTGTGTTCTTTGGCTTGGTGAACAAACTGTTCTAAGGTTATTTTTCGCGAGCGTAACGCATCGCGATCGCATAACGCATAAACTTGCATTAGGGGAGAAGAAGGGTGAGAAGATCACTCAAGGTCTCTTTGAGTTCATCGCGAGGAACGACCATATCAATCGACCCTTTTTCCAATAAAAACTCTGCCCGTTGGAACCCCTCAGGGAGATCAGACCCGATAGTTTGCTTAATAACCCGCTGACCAGCAAACCCAATCAATGCCCCCGGTTCGGCGATAATAACATCCCCAAGC
>JAVHOQ010000030.1:0-4184 GCA_036170115.1 Sulfuricurvum sp. | reverse complement strand
ATGGGGGAAAAACCATCGATTCGCTTCACGAAACCCAAATTCTCATCGATAATGATGCCAAAACGGTGGAATCGCTCCAACACCTTCAGATCCAACAAGGGGTGATGTTGGGGGATGTTGCGACCATTAGCGATACCTTGGCGCAAGAGCGTAGTTTTGCCTCACTGGATGGGAAAGCGGGGGTTTTGTTGATGGTCAAAAAGATGACGGGAGCCAATGACATTGCCATTGCCGATACGGTGCGATCGCAGTTACCCTCGTTGCGTGCATTGGAACCGCGTATGACCCTCACCCCCTTGCAAGATACGACCCAATACATTCGCGACACCCTCCATGGGGTGCAGTTTGACCTTATTTTGGGATCGATTTTGGCTTCACTGGTGATCTTTTTGTTTTTGCGAAATCTCACGTTGACCCTCATTGCGGCGGTCTCACTTCCCGTCTCGATTTTTGGGGTGTTTGCGATCATGGGGTGGAGTGGTCAAACCTTTAATCTTTTGACCTTGACGGCATTGACCTTAGCCATTGGGATTATTATTGATGATGCTATCGTCGTCATCGAAAATATTTTCAAACGTCTCGAAGTGGGACGTGACCGTCTCACTGCTGCTATGGAGGGGGTGAGTGAGATTCTCTTTTCGATTGTGGCGATTTCGGCGATGCTTTTGGCGGTATTTGTCCCGATTGCAAAAATGAGCGGGATTGTGGGGCGATTTTTTACCAGTTTTGGGGTGACCATTATTGCGGCGATTGTCGTTTCGTTTGTGGTGGCGGTGACGCTGATTCCGATGATTGCCTCTCAAATTGCCAAAGGGGAACACAGTGCGTTTTACCATAGAACCGAACCCTTTTTTGTGGCAATGGAGGAGCAATACCGAGGACTCATCGAGTGGGTGTTACGGCACACAAAGATCACTTTAGTGGGAACCTTAGGAATTTTTATCGTCTCAATCCTCCTTTCTGGCACCCTTGGGATGGTCTTTATGCCCAAAGAGGACAAAAGCCAGTTTGACATCACCCTCAAAGCTCCCGTGGGGACGAGCGTGGAGGGGATGAAAACCCTGTCACTGGAGGTGCAACGCCGTATGGGTACCATGGCAGAGGTGCAATACTGTACCCTCTACGTGGGACGGGGAACGGATCAAAAAGCGCACGAAGCGGCATTGTACGTCCGTCTTAAACCGCTTGATGAACGCACCAAAAGCCAAGCGGAGGTGATGAAAACCACCCGCGCGATGTTGGATGCGCTCAAAGGGTTCACGATGACCAGCGTCACGGAGGTCAATGACATCGGCGGGTATGAGATCAACACCCCCTATCAAGTGATCCTCAAAGCCCAAAACATGGACGATGCCGAAATATCTGCCCAAAAACTGATGACATTGCTCAAAAGCATAGAGGGGACAACCAATGTCCAAAGCAATATTCAGTTTAAAGCCCCACAACTAAGTGTCACAATTCTCACCCAAAACGCGACCCATTTTGGGGTGAAGGTGGAGGAAGTTGCCCGTATTATCGCCAGTGCTTATTCAGGAGAGGGGACGATCACCTTTATCCGCGAAAAAGGAAAAGAGTACGATGTGGTGATGCGACTGGATGATACCCAACGCCAGACCATCGACCATCTTAATGCCTTGAATGTCCGTACCGCCTCCGGAGAGCTAATCCCCCTTTCATCGGTCATCTCCATCCGCCACAGTGTTGCACCCACAACCATCAAACGGTTTGACCGTCTCAAAAAAGTGATTGTGGGGTCGGATATTACCAAAAAATTACCCTTGGATAAACTTGTCACCCTTGTGAATGCACGTCAAAACGAGTGGTTAATCCACGGGGTGACCTTTGAACTCGATGGGGATGCCAAACACATGAAAGAGAGTAATGAGGCGTTTGGAGTTGCCATTGGTGCGGCGTTGGTGATGATCTATTTGATCCTTGCGGCATTGTACGAATCCCCTTTGCAACCATTGATTATCATGAGTGCGTTGCCGTTGAGTTTTACGGGGGCGTTTATTGGGTTATGGATTGCGGGGATGAATATGTCGCTGTTTAGTATGATGGGGTTGATGCTGTTGTTGGGATTGGTGGGGAAAAACTCCACCCTTGTGGTCGATGCTGCCAATCGCCTCTATTACAGCGGTCATGATTTGGATGCGTCCATTATCCAAGCGGGTCTTTCGCGTCTGCGACCCATTTTGATGACCACCACTGCCATGACGTTTGGGATGCTTCCCCTTGCCTTATCGGTGGGTGAGGGGTCTGGGGTCAAGGCTCCTATGGGGGTTGCGGTCATCTGTGGATTATTGCTTTCGACACTTACGAGTTTGTTCGTTGTCCCTGCGTTGTATAAAATTCTTGCCCCTTTGGATGCCAAATTACGTAAGTTTTATACGATTAAAAAATAGAATTTTTGGGAGGGAGAGAAGATCCTTTAAAGTTTGATATTTACTTTTTTAACGATTAAAAAAGTAAGTGGAAAACTTACTATAAAAGTAAAAATTCCCCAATCTAATGAGCCTTCTTCCATATTATGCCACCACCAATGATTGAAATCTAAGCTTTTATAATCAATCGCCCATCCTAAAAAGTCTAGTACATGAATTAAAAAAGTCCAAATAACAAACGATAAAAATATATCTATCAAAAGTGATACTATTTTTTTCAAGCTACTTCTTATCACGCCACCCCCCTTTCATTTTTGTCTCGCTCCCAAGCTCCAGCTTGGGAGTGTATATGTTAGTTTGCATTCCCAACGAGGACGTTGGGAACGAGAGAAAAATTTTACGGTCTTTAATGTCAAATAATACTAAACCAGTAGTGGTCATCATGTAGTAAAGTGCCTTCGTTCCATCTGCACCCATTTTTTCAGCTTCTTCAAAAGCATCATCAATTAATTTTCCATATATTTTATCGATCAAATCGAAAACTGTCTTTAATGCCATTATTAATCCTTTGAAATAAATTCTAATGAAAGATAAAAAGGTGTGTAAAAAATAGCCAAGTTATCCATCATTATCTGTTTGGAGTATAGGTACTCTTCCAATTCTTGATATACCATATTATTATCTATCAATATAGCAATTGTTTTTCCATGATCTTCAATAATTAAAGTATCAAATAACCTATAACTTGACAATCTACTTTTATGAAAATGATATAAAAATTTTCCAATCAACAATAAAGGATGTAGATAAACAACATTCAATAAAGCTCCTAAATATTTTTGCCAATTTGTCTCTGTTTGTCGTTGATCAAAAAAATCAATAAAACTTTTTTGAGTAGTTGTGTTTTTAGACCAATTTATTTCTATAATATCATTTCCCCACTGACGTATTATTGTAGTGTTTGTTAAAATAATTTTTTGTTCCTGCCGTAGCAATGACAAAGATTTAAAAAGTACTGGAAAAATAAAAATTGCTGTCGAAATTACGAGATTGCTGTAAGTAAAATGTGATGTTGGTTTTAATAGCACATAAGAATAAAGAGATAATGCAAAGAGAAAAAATAACCATAGTGATAATTTATGCGATGAATCTAGGATGACTATTGGTTCTTGATCGTAATCTCTCTGTGTAGTTGAATGAGTTTTTAATGTTGTATTCATTTACGCTGCCTTTGTGTGGATGTTAAAATCAAGATTATTCACCATAATCTTAGACCCTGAAACGAGTTCAGGGTGACGAAAGCGCAACGCACTAAACCCATCGGTCGCTTTAATCCCATTGACCGTAGTACCATCCCCGAAGAGTTCGGAGCCATTATCAATCACCCCATTGCCATTACGATCCAGCACCAAGAGACCATCATCTCCGTTGACCCAACCTGTCCCCGTTTTTACCCCATCGTTGTTATGGTCAAAGAGGATATGGGTGGTGGCATTAACCCCAACCGTTTCGATCCCATCGCCATCAAGGTCAAGGACGAGGGGGTCATAGCGGGCGATCCAGTTGCGGGCTTGTTCCCAGAGGGAGTTGACTTCATTTGCCATTTTTAAATCGTAATTGTTGTCAATCATCCATTTGAAAAAAGTTTTTTGCGCTGCTGTGTATTGGTCATAAACTTCATCACCATATAATCCTGCAATAATTGCTGCCGCTCCTGCTCCCACGATTAATACAGGAGATGCGGCTACTATAATGCTCCCTTTTTTCAAGACCAGTAAAACAAGATTTTTAATTCCACCT
>JAVHOQ010000029.1:0-18966 GCA_036170115.1 Sulfuricurvum sp. | reverse complement strand
CAAATTTATACCACGCTTATCCCGAAAAAATTATTTACTGCGTAAGGTCAGTTAAGGATTTTAAGGGACATTTTAGAGAGGGTTGGTACAATGTTTGTCATAGAGTTTCTTGTGTCTTGGTTGTTTTTTGTTGTAAAGAAATTTTACCTAAAACATCAAGAAACTCGGCTTTAATGAGCTTTTTTTAAACTTCCAATAGCCTTAAATTAGAGGATGGATTTGGAGATTTGAAAGAGGCTCTTAAGGGAACATTTTTTCCTCTTAAGTTAAATATGCTATACTTTTACGACATTTATTCATAAGAACAGGAGCTATTATGGCACTTTTGGAAGACATTAAAGAAGTAGTGGTTGAGCAACTCAGCGTAAACGCGGACGAAGTAAAAGCGGATTCTAAATTCGTAGAAGATCTTGGTGCGGACAGTTTGGATGTTGTTGAATTGGTAATGGCGCTTGAAGAGAAATTCGATATCGAAATTCCTGATGATGAAGCAGAAAAAATTCAAACGGTTCAAGATGTAATCAACTACATCGAAGGCAAAAAGTAATCACAAAACCATCAAGGGAACTCCCTTGGTGAAAGTGATTTTAACTGTTGGCTTTTTAATCGAAGCCATCGTTTAAGACCATGGATATGCAGGAGAAAATGTGAAACGAGTAGTAGTAACCGGAATGGGGATGATCAACGCATTGGGTCATGATAAAGAGAGTTCTTTTAAAGCGATTTGTGAGGGTGAATGCGGGATTGATATGATTACCATTTTTGATGCGTCTCAACACAGTGTACAAATTGCTGGAGAAGTCAAAGGGTTTGATCCAACAACGGTTATGCCTCCCAAAGAGGTCAAAAAAGCGGATCGTTTTATCCATTTTGGACTCAAAGCAGCACAAGAAGCGATGGCGGATGCTAACATTCCTGAAGATATTAATAAAGATTCTTTTGGTATCAGTGCAGCGGCTGGTATTGGGGGCTTGGGAACCATTGAAGCTAACTCCATTATATTGGAACTCAAAGGACCTAAACGGCTTTCTCCTTTCTTTATCCCTTCTGCGTTGGTTAATATGTTGGGTGGTTTTGTTTCTATTGAGCATGGTCTCAAAGGGCCTAACCTCGCGTCAGTAACCGCGTGTGCTGCTGGAACCCATGCTATTAGTGAGGCCGCAAAAACCATTATGCTCGGTGGTGCAGATCAAATGTTGGTCGTTGCAGCAGAATCGGCTATTTGTGGTGCAGGGATTGGGGGGTTTGCCGCCATGAAAGCCCTTTCAACCCGTAATGATGAGCCTAAAAAAGCGTCTCGCCCTTTTGATGCGGATCGTACTGGATTTGTCATGGGGGAGGGTGCTGCTGCCTTGGTGCTTGAAGAATACGAAAGTGCCGTAGCCCGTGGCGCGCATATTTATGCAGAACTCATCGGATTTGGTGAAAGTGGTGATGCCAATCATATTACCACTCCAGCTCCTGGGGGTGAGGGTGCTGCTCGTGCAATGAAAGCTGCTATGAAAATGGCGGGTCATCCAAAAATCGATTATATCAATGCGCATGGAACCAGTACGAAATATAACGATTGGTACGAGACTATGGCGACCAAAGCAACCTTTGGAGGGGCAGAAAATTGTCCCCCTATGAGTTCAACAAAAGGGCAAACGGGGCATTGTTTAGGGGCTGCGGGTGCGATTGAAGCGATTATCAGTATTATGGCAATGCGCGATGGAATTATCCCTCCGACCATCAATTATGAGATTGAAGATCCCGATTGTGATTTGGATATTGTCCCTAATGTTGCTCGAAAAGCATTATTGACTACGGTTATGTCTAACTCTTTTGGATTTGGCGGCACCAATGGTGTTGTTATTTTCAAAAAAATCTAGGGTATTATTTTGGCTACGTATCTCGATTTTGAACAAACTATTTGTCAAATACAAGAAGAAATTATTGCAGCAGAGGTTCGTTATGACCATCATGCGGTTGCTATTTTAAAGCAAGACCTTGATAAAGAGGTTGAGCAAACGTATGCTAATCTTTCTCCTTATCAAGAGTTACAGTTGGCGCGCCATGCGGATCGACCGTATGCCCTTGATTATATCAATCTCCTTTTTGATAAAAAATATGAGTTGCATGGGGATCGCCATTTTCGAGACGATCTTGCTATTGTTTGTTATCTTGGGATGATTGGCAGTGAGCGAGTAATGATCATTGGTGAGCAAAAAGGGCGTGGAACCAAAAACAAGCTCAAGCGTAACTTTGGTATGCCCAATCCTGAGGGGTACCGCAAAGCATTACGTATGGCAAAAATGGCGGAAAAATTTGGAATTCCTGTTTTGATGTTGATTGACACTCCGGGCGCTTATCCTGGATTGGGTGCTGAAGAGCGCAATCAAAGTGAAGCCATTGCCCGTAATTTATTGGAACTTTCCACGTTGAGTACCATTACCATTTCTGTGGTGATTGGCGAAGGGGGAAGTGGCGGTGCCTTAGCCATTGGTGTGGCGGATCGTCTTGCGATGATGCGCTATTCGGTGTTTAGTGTTATTTCACCTGAGGGGTGTTCGGCTATTTTGTGGAATGATCCTGCTAAAGTGGAAGCGGCGACTAAAGCGCTTAAGATCACCAGTTTCGATCTTAAGTCCTTGGATTTAATTGACGATGTTATCGATGAGCCTCTAATTGGTGCGCATCGCGATAAAGTAGGTGCTGCTAAAGCCCTTAAAGGATATTTTTTAACCCAGTTGGTCACCCTACGTAAAATGGATCAAAATGAGCGTCTTGAAGCACGCTATAGCCGTCTTGTTGGGATTGGAGAGTTTAGCGAATAACGTTAATTATCCAAAATTGACACTTAACTTCTTTTTTAATTCTTCTAAAAATGGCTCCATCGGAGCTATTTTATCACTCCCCTCTCTTTGTTTAATTCCCCACATTGGTTCTGGAAAATGGCTATCATGAATAAATCGTGCCATAATGTGCCAATGAACGCGTGGGAGCATATTGCCAAAGGAGGCGATATTGATTTTTTCGGGCTTAAAATAGTTGAGCATCTCTTTTTCGATCAGATCAAGTGCAATCCAAATGGCTTTTTTTCCCTCAGTAGAACATTCAGAAAACTCTTTATGGGGGATATTAGTAAAAATTTTAAGCCAAGGGATTGTGGATTGGTGAAGTTCGATAGTGATAAGCGAGTTAGAGTAAATCATAAACGACCTTTAGAAAAAGTCGCTTATTGTAGCGAAGTCAGGGTTTTATTTCCCTTTTCCACCAAAGGGAACCAGCGCACTTCCCCATGTAAGTCCTCCACCAAACGCATCCAAAAGCATTAAATCTCCGTGTTGAAGACGACCCGATTCGTAAATATCGTTAATCGCCATAGGGATAGAGGCTCCAGAGGTATTGCCGTATTTTTCGACCGTGAGTACGACTTGACGCTCCTCCATATTCAGAGCATCCCCAACTGCTTTGATAATGCGATAATTGGCTTGATGGGGGATGAAGTGATCAATAGAAGAAGAGGGGATATTATTGTCATGCAAGATAGTCACGACATCACTGGTGAGGGTACGGACAGCGACCTTAAACGTTTCATTCCCTTTCATTTTCATAAAGCATGCAGATCCTTTCAGTATATCATCATGCACTGAACCACTTCCTCCATTGGGACTCATCAATAAATCGGCATACGCCCCATCTGAACCCGTATGGATATCAATAATGGCATGGGTTTTATCCTCACTGGCACTAATAACCGCCGCACCTGCACCATCACCAAAAAGGATACAGGTACCTCTGTCGGTATAATCGGTGATGGAACTGAGTTTTTCAGCCCCCACAATAAGGACATTTTTTTTCATTCCTGATTCGATAAAGGCACGAGCAACGCTTAGGGCATAGACAAATCCCGTACACGCAGCGGAGAGATCAAATGAGGTCACTTTGTCCAACCCAAGCTTGGTTGCGATAATGGTTGCAGTGGAGGGCATACAAAAATAATCAGGAGAGATGGTAGCGCAAATAAGCATATCAATATCGCTAGGGTTAAGTCCAGAACGTTCTATAGCAAGTTGTGCTGCACGCACCCCCATATCACTGGTCGTTTCAGTGTCAGCTGCAATGTGACGCTCTTTAATGCCAGTACGTTTAAAAATCCACTCATCGGTCGTATCGACCATCTGTTCTAAATCGCTATTGGTAAGTATTTTTTCTGGGACATAAGCTCCAATGGAGCGAAACACTGCGTACATGGTTGACCTTTGCGTGTGCCGAGTTTAATTTTTTAGTTCTTCAAGACGATTTTCAATGTGAATATTGATCCCCGTGTCAACGTATCGAATGGCTTGGAAAATGGCATTTTTAATTGCCTTTTGGTTACTTTTGCCGTGACTAACGATAGCGCATCCTTTGATGCCAACTAAAGGTGCCCCCCCAATTTCAGCATAATCAATCTCTTTTTTGAGCAGATGGAAGACTTTCCGCATCAATAAAGCTCCCGTGATAGCAATCGGGGACTTTCGGATGTATTCTTTAATAAAGAAACTGATAGTCGAAGCAACCCCTTCAGAGGCTTTGAGGACTAAATTGCCAATAAATCCATCACAAACAATAACATCACATGAACCATCAAAAATGTTATTACCCTCAACATTACCCACAAAACCTTGCTGACCTGCTAAAAGTTTAAACGTCTCTTTGGTGACTTCATTTCCTTTGGAGTCTTCTTCTCCATTGGCTAAAAGACCAACACGAGGTGCATTAACTTTAAGCATATCTTTGGCGTAATAATACCCCATAATTCCAAACTGAAAAAGGTGTTCTGCTTTACAATCAACATTGGCACCGGCATCCATTAAAATACTACGTTTACCACTTTTGGTGGGCATCAACGTAACCAATGCTGGACGTAAAACATTTTTTAATCGTCCCAATCGAAGGGTAGCTAAAGTCATCGTTGCACCACTATGACCTGCACTGACGACACCATCGGCTTGTCCATTACGAACCAATTCGACTGCTTTATAAATAGAGCTATCTTGACGTTTGAGCGCATCGGTTGCTGCATCACTCATACTGATGACATCATCTGCTTCTACAATCAAAATTTTATCTTTATAACCCTTAGGTAGTAAAGATAAAATTTCACTTTTTTTGCCGACAAGAATCGCTTGAAATTTCTTCTCTTTTAAAGCCTCAATAGTCCCTTTAACAATTGGCTCGGGACCAAAGTCCCCACCCATTGCATCAATTGCAATTTTAATCATCGATTATTTATACTCACCGGTAACAGGGTTAGCATAATGAGATAATTTATACGTGCCGTCTTTGTCTTTTACAGGACGAGCAAGCGAAACTTTATAGTGAGTTCGGCGTTTTGCAGCGCGAGTATGACTCACTCTTCTTTTTGGTACTGCCATGGTTATAGCCCTTTCTTATAGTTAATTGAGTCAACGAAGTAAACACTTCGTATGACGTTGTGTTATGAATGCCAAAGCCTCTTTTTAAAAGAGAAAGCACACAACAGACGCGCGTTAAAACTCTTTATCGAGCGTTTTACCTTCGCACTGTGAACAACAAAAATAGTCACTCCTAATGAGTTCAATTTCTGAGTGTAAAAGCTCTTCCATGTCGATCATGGGTGTCGTGATCTCTACAATATCAAGCTCATCTTCGTTTTCACTTATAATACCATCTGAAAGGTAAAAAGAGACCTCTTCATTAAGACTCTTTTTGACCTTTTCAGCGCATACATCACAAAATATTGAGACGGTTCCTGTTATTGTACCGTTTAACTGTGCAATCTTACCTTTTTTATGAACCAAAGTTCCAACAAAAAGGGTATTTCCCACAGAAACGTCAAATTCTAACGGAGTAGAATTGAGATGTTTAAACGGAATACACGTCACTTATGAAATCTCGCGACCTGAAAAGAAAAACGCAATTTCAATAGCCGCGTTTTCAACAGAATCACTTCCATGAACCGCATTAGCATCAATGTTTTCAGCGAAATCTGCACGAATAGTTCCCGCTTCTGCCTCTTTTGGATTGGTTGCACCCATTAACTCACGGTTTCTGAGAACAGCATTTTTTCCTTCCAAAACAGAGATGACAACAGGACCACTAATCATAAAATCAACAAGATCGTTGAAAAAAGGGCGACTAGCGTGTACTGCATAAAACGCCTCTGCGTCTTGACGACTAAGCTGAACTTTTTTAGTAGCAGCGATTCTAAGACCATCTGCTTCAAAGCGATCCAAAATTTTTCCAATGACACCTTTGGCTACGGCGTCAGGCTTGATGATTGATAATGTTTGTTGCATCAATACTCCTGTTTTGTGTGTAAAAAATAGAGTGGGAGTTTAGCAAAAAAATAATTTGAATAACATTAAGAAAAGAGAAAAAAGAAAAGAAAAGAGAACTAGGATCAAAAAAAGTACTTTTTGATCCTAAGGTAGCTATGATTTAGTCAACAATATTGGCTTTGCTTGAACGCATTTCAGCGGTAATGTCATCACGGTGAGCGGGGCTTTCACCTACTTCATCCCATGTAATACACCCTTCAGTTGGACACGCGGTAGCACAGGCTGGAACATCGTGGTGACCAACACATTCAACACATTTATCACCATAAACGTAGTAGACCTCTTCACCCGTTGGGTTATCATCCTCATCAACAATTGCTTCTACTGGACATTCATCAATACACGCACCACAGTTAATACACGTATCATTAATATATACCGACATCGGGGTCTCCTCTAATTATAAATATCGACAACTATAAACAAAAAAATGTTAAAGGTAGCTAAAAAGTTTAAGGAGAGAGGGGATTTTTAAGCGGGAATGTTACCAAAACAACGATGACATCAATTTCCTTAGGAAAGGAAATTGCATTATCGGGCAAATCAAATCCCTAAATAGGATTTAATTGCTTCTACTTTATCGGTTTTCTCCCACGTAAATTCAGGAAGCTCCCGTCCAAAGTGACCATACGCAGCTGTTTTACGGTAAATAGGGCGCAATAAATCAAGTGATTCAATAATCCCTTTTGGGGTAAGATTGAACAACGCTTTGACACACGCTTCGAGTTTTTCTTCAGGGACAATGGCGGTTCCATGAGAATTTACCATAATGGAGATGGGTTGAACTACCCCAATCGCGTACGAAACTTGGATAGTGGCCCGTTCACACGCACCCGATGCAACCAAATTTTTGGCAACATAACGAGCTGCGTATGCAGCGGATCGATCCACTTTGGTGGGATCTTTTCCACTAAAAGCACCGCCACCGTGAGGACACGCACCGCCGTAGGTATCGACAATGATTTTACGTCCGGTTAATCCCGCATCCCCTTGGGGACCACCGATGACAAATTTGCCTGTTGGATTAATGTGGTAAACGATTGTAGGACTCATGAGTTCACGAGGGATGACGTATTCGATCACCTCTTTAATCACATCTTCATGCAATTTGGCTTGATCTACTTCAGGGGCGTGTTGGGTGGAGACAACGACCGTCTCGACCGAAACGGGTTTGTCATCCACATAACGGATACTCACTTGCGTTTTTCCATCGGGACGTAAATAGGGGATGATTCCCTCTTTACGTACGTGCGCTAAACGCTCTGCCAAACGATGGGAAAGATAGATTGGCAAAGGCATAAGGACGTCAGTTTCACGACACGCGTATCCAAACATCAACCCTTGATCCCCCGCACCAATTTCGCCATCGGCTTGGTCAACTCCTTGGTTAATATCGGGAGATTGTTCTCCGATTCCATTAAGGACAGCACAGGAACGGTAATCAAATCCGTAGGTGGCATCGGTATAACCGATTTCACGCACTACTTGGCGGGCAATCTCTTGCATGGGAGCATACGCATGGGTTTTTAACTCCCCCGCAATAACACAAAAACCATTCGAGACCAAGGTCTCACACGCAACACGCGCTTGAGGGTCATGTTCAATAATATAATCTAAGATGGCATCACTGATTTGATCCGCCATTTTATCGGGGTGACCTTCGGTGACCGACTCAGAGGTAAAAATGTATTCTTTTGGCATAAAAATCCTTAAAAGGGATAAAATAGGAAGAAAATTGTGATTAATCGGATTATAGCAAATTGCTTTTTAAGAAATCTCTTTCCCAAAAAAAATCGATCCAATCGTGAGCTTCGTGTAAGGAGAAATCAGGTTGGATCATCGCGCTTGGCTTGCTAAAGAGCGATGCAGTTTTAAAAACAACGGTGGGGTTATGGGTGTGTAACACTGGGAGCAGTGTGTGTAAGGTTTTGCCACTATCGACAATATCATCCACAATCAGTATCTTTTTGGCAAGGGGAAACGTCAGCTCTCCCCAAAACGTAAGGGATGAACGTTGAGAGGTTTCATCGTAGCTTTCACATCGGATACTGTGTAGATTGCGTATATCCAAATACATACTCAACGCATGGGCTAACATCATCCCTCCGCGGGCAACGGCGATGATCGTGTCGGCTTCAAACGATTCGCACAAACTCCCAAGCTTTGGAATGTCATGGTTAAATTGGTTATAGTTATAGTACATCATGGTGCAATCATACCCTAAGTCCATTTTTGCTATAATAAAAAACTTATTTTAAAGGGCAATTAATGCAAAAATTAGCCATTATCGGTAAACCAAACGTGGGCAAAAGCTCCCTGTTTAACCGATTACTCAAACAACGTGATGCGATTACTTCCGAACAAGCGGGGACTACCCGTGATGTCAAAAAACGGGTTGCAATTATCGTCGATAAACAAGTTGAAATCCTCGATACAGGGGGATTGGATGAGGGGTGTGAACTCTTTGACCGGATCAAAGAAAAATCGCTTGAAGCGGCACATAAAGCCGATATTATCCTCTTTATGGTAGATGGGAAAAGTCTCCCTGAAGAGGATGATAAAAAACTTTTTTATGAGCTTGAAGCAATGGGAAAATCAATTGCTTTGGTCGTCAATAAAATTGACAATGACAAGATGCAAGAGAAATTGTGGGAATATTTTGAGTTTGGTACCAATACTATCTTTGGTATCTCCGTTGCCCATAACCGCTCAATTTTGCCATTGCTCAATTGGGTTGCTTCGGTTTTGCCTGAATCGGCGATTGTCTCTCCTGAACCTGAAGAAGGTGAGCTAGACGAAGATGACCAAATGGATGGTTTTGAATCGTTTGTCGAATCGTACGATGATGAAGAGTCTGATGATGATATGGATGACGAGGACGATGATGGGGAGCTAGAGGGTGATCTAGCTGAAATGGAAGAGGCGTTTAAAGGGCTGGTCAAAGAGTATGAGCCTAGCGATTCGGACAAGATGAAAGTTGCCATCATCGGTCGTGTCAATGTAGGGAAAAGCTCTCTGCTGAATGCATTATTGGGGGAAGAACGTTCGGTGGTAAGTTCTGTAGCAGGGACGACCATTGACCCCATCGATGAGACCATTGAGTACCAAGATAAAGAAATTACCTTTATCGATACCGCAGGGATTCGTAAACGGGGGAAAATTTTAGGGATTGAAAAATACGCTCTGATGCGCACCGAAGAGATGTTGGAAAATGCGGACATCGCCCTTTTGGTATTGGATGCCTCACAACCCTTTATGGATTTGGATGAAAAAATCGCAGGCTTTGTCGATAAAAACCGTCTTGCGTGTTTGATCGTCCTCAACAAATGGGACATGGCGCCCAAAGAGGATTACGACAAAATCATCGAAGAGGTGCGGGATCGTTTTAAATTTTTGAGTTATGCTCCCATCATCACCATCTCAGCCCAAAGCAAACAACGGGTGCATAAAATTTTTGAGATGCTGCTCAAAATCAATGAAAATTATTCCCAACGTATTTCGACGAGCAAACTCAATGAAGTGATCCAAGCAGCGATGCGTAAACATATCTTACCCAGTATCAACGGCATGAACATCCGTCTTTATTTCGTAACCCAATACGACATTCGTCCTCCGCGTATCGCGTTGATTATGAACAAACCCCAAGGGTTGCATTTTAGTTATCGTCGTTATTTGACCAATCAAATGCGTGCGCAGTTTGATTTTGAAGGGACACCGGTACTGTTCAAAGCCAAAGCCAAAAGTGCCAGCAAAAAACCACAAACCCACAAAACACGAGCGATGTGGTAATTTTTCCCTCATTCCCGATGTAATCGGGAATCTATCTCCTGAATTGACACAAAAGGGATAATTTAATGATGATAGCCCTCTTCCCCACAACTAAATGGGCAAAAATACGGATGTATGGGATACTCCTTATTTTTGTCTACGTTATTATTGATATATTTTGTATCCCCCTTTATTGGTCGATCCGTTATAAACCACAGGTGGGGGATTTTATCTTTGAATCATTAGTCCCCGCAGAATTAGTACGCGCCATTGAGGGGGCAACCAACTCCGAATTTTCCCATGTAGGAGTTGTGAAACAAAAAAACGATGGTAGTTGGGTCGTTGTGGAGGCGATGAATGGCGTAGAGGAGACTCCCCTTTGGCGATACATTGCCAAAAGCCGATGGGATCATTTCGCGGTGTACCGTTTACGCCCTGAATATCGGGGGTTTATTCCTCAATTTATGACTGAAATACAAAAATATCATGGTCGTCCTTATGACTACCGCTACGCCATGGATGATGCGCATATCTACTGTTCAGAATTGCCCTATAAAGCGTTTAAAAATGCCTCAGGGCGGGAATTAGGGAAATTAAAAACCTTGGGTCAGCTGAACTGGAAACCGTATGAATCGACCATCCGTAAGCTCGATGGGGGGAGTTTACCCTTAGATCGGGTGATGATTACCCCCGTGGATTTATCCAAAGCCCCAGAGTTGGAATTGATCCTCAATGTGGGATACCCCAATCTGAACCAATGAGACGAGAAGAGATTTACATCAGCACCGATGTCGAAACCAATGGGGCGATTCCCGGTATTCATGCGATGTTGAGTTTAGCCAGTGTCGCCTTCGATGAAGCGGGCAATGAGATCGATTCGTTTGAGATTAATCTTCATGCGTTGGAAGGGTCGTGCGCCAATGAAACAACGATGAAATGGTGGAATGCTCACCGTGAAGCCTATGACCAAACCCGCAATGCGTGCGTTAAACCTGATCTTGCTATAGACTATTATTGTGACTGGTTGATGGCATTACAGACCCGTGGAAAACTTGTTTTTGTTGCCTATCCCGTAGCGTTTGATTTTATGTGGGTGAGTTGGTATTTGCACCGTTTCAAAGGGCAATCTCCCTTAGGTCACAATGGGATCGATATCCGAAGCTACGCGATGGCACTTTTCAAAAAAAAGGTACTCCGACAGCGGCAAAGAACACTATCCCCTCGAATGGTTTGATAACTTGACCCTAACCCATAGAGCCATTGACGATGCACGGATGCAGGGGAGAGTATTTATCAATATGAAAAAGTATAATGAGGGATTATCTATTTTGTAGCGTGAAGTGACATAATCCCCTTTGCTATTTTAGTCACTAAGGCAAACGCCGTTAGAATAATATTACTTAAATAAGGAGTGATCCAATGCCCATTGAGAATGAAATTTCCCCCCTTATGTATGATTATTTAAGATTTTCCGACATTATTGATTTTAAGCATCCCTCTGTAGTTGCAAAAGCACGTGAATTATCGGAAGGATGTATGGACGATATGCAGATCGTGAAACGGTGTTTTGAATTTGTTCGTGACGAAATACGCCATACGGGTGATGCAGGCAAAGGGATTACGACACTACGCGCCAGTGAAGTACTTGAACAAGGACAAGGATGGTGCTATGCTAAAAGTCATCTTTTGGCGGCACTGCTTCGTGCCAACAGTATTCCCACAGCATTGTGTTACCAGCGACTGAGTTGTTCGGAATACGTTAAAGGTATTTATTGCCTCCACGGATTAAATTCCATATACCTAAAAAAGTTCGGTTGGTACCGAGTCGATGCACGGGGGAATAAAGTGGGGGTAGATGCGCAGTTTGACCCGCCGTATGAGAAACTGGCATTTGAATTGGGTGAACATGAGTATGATATACCCGATTTGTATGCCGAGCCCTTGCACGTCATCGTAGAAGCATTGAAAACCCGTAAAGATTATTGCGAGATGGTTGGAAATTTTCCGGATATAAAAAAATAGGTATAGCGGATGCGTGTTCGTTTGAAATAAAACTTTTATAACTGATTTTTCGACGACCAGCTAAGGGTAAACGGATAACTTCTTCGTGATTCCCGCGAAGGAGGGAATCTAGCATGTTTTGTGGCGACCTTTTTTAAAAGACAGTGGTGATGACAAGGTACTTGAAACGGCTGTTAATGGCGGTGCATTGGCGATTGTAACGTTCAATACCAAAGATTTTGAAGGGGTCGAAAAACATTTCGGTATCCAAATTTTAACCCCAAAAGAGCTATTTGAACAAGGAGTAGTGATATGAATGTTGCCCTAAGACTTCCCGATTCGTTGGGTATGTGTTTAAAAGAATTTTCCAAACAAGAACATATTTCGATGAATCAATTTATTGCCATGGCAATTGCTGAAAAGATGTCTGCGTTACAAACCTATGATTATCTCGAAGAACGTGCAAAAGCGGGATCCATCGCCCATGGTCGTCAAATCTTGGGGAAAGTTCCTCATCGCAAACCGCTCTTTAAGGCAGATGTATTGTAATGTCATCGATGGAGTCTTGATAGGGTTTTTATCGGGATGCGTATGACCACCTATCTTTAGAACGCCGATTCAAGGAATAAGTACAACATCTATGCTTATTCGCAAACGCCCAATGCAACAGTCGTTTAATCACGCTAGCTCTTCAAACCTTCTTTAACAATCCGCACGCTATAATTTTTCAACTACGATTGTAAAAGGAACATTATGAGTATTTATCGTGAATATGACATTCGAGGGATTTTTCAAGAAGAACTCAATGAAGAGACCATCACCCGTTTAGGATACGCACTTGCCGATGAAATGCGTCATTTCGGAGAATACGTTGCGGTGGGGTATGATGCCCGTTCGCACTCTCCGATCCTTTTTGAATACCTCACTGCGGGACTCAATGCGGGGGGAATGACTGTTTTAGGGATGGGTATGGTACCTACTCCGGTGAACTATTTTTGTAATTATCACGAATTTGCGGGAGTCACCGCGTGCGCGTCCGTGATGATTACGGGGTCGCACAACCCCAGTGAGTACAATGGATTTAAGATCACCATCGATAAACTCCCCTTCTTTGGGGAGTCTATTTATGCCCTTGGTCGCACCATCGACATCCTCCCTTTTCCCCTCAAAGTACCCCGTAAGGTAATTGAGATTGATGCTCTCACCGAGTATAAAAATTACATGATTCGGGAGTTTGCTCATCTACGTGGGATGAAAGAAAAAATTGTGTATGACTGTGGTAATGGGGTTGCAGGATTGGGATTGATCGATATTTTTGCTGCTTTGGAACTGGATGCCTATGGCATTTATACCGATCCGGATGGAACGTTCCCCAATCATCACCCCGATCCTAGCGAAGAGCATAATTTAGAAGACATCAAAGCGGTGCTTCAAGAGCGAGGTGATATTGCCTTTGCGTACGATGGAGACAGTGACCGTATTGCGGTCTTGACCCACAAGAACAATATCAAAGGGGACATGATGGCATTGCTGTTTGCCCTCAAAATGACCAACCCCATCGTCATTGGGGAGGTCAAATGTTCTCAAGTGATGTACGATACGTTACGCGCGCGTGGTGCTACGGCGGTGATGTACAAAACCGGTCACTCCAATCTCAAAGTCAAAATGAAAGAGCTTCATGCCCATTTGGCGTGTGAAGTGAGTGGTCATGTCTTTTTCGCCGATCGCTATTTTGGGTATGATGATGCCATTTATGCTACGTTGCGTATGTTGGAACTCCTCCATGAGGGGATCGATTTGGATGGAGAGTTAGCTCAACTTCCTCAGGTTTTTTCCACCGAAGAGATCAAGGTCAAAACCACCGAACATGAAAAATTTCCGTTGATGACCCGTCTTAAAGAGCTTCTTCAAACTCCCCCTGCGGATTTTCCGCCCATCATTGAGATTATTGATGTCGATGGGGTTCGGGTTATTTTTGATAAAGGATGGGGATTGGTACGGGCAAGTAATACCACGCCTGTCTTGGTCACCCGTTTTGAATCGACCGAAGCATCCGAAGCGATTCGCTACGAAACGGCATTAAATGCGTTAATTGCCAACGCTCAACATCAGTTGAAAGGTTAGTGATGAACCAAAGCCTTACTTTGACCATGCCGCTTGATATGCACCTCCACCTACGGGATGGAGAGATGCTTGGGTTGGTTGCCCCGCTTAGTTCCTACACCTTTAGCGGTGCGTTGGTAATGCCCAATCTTGTCCCCCCTGTGAAAACACTAGAGGATGTGAGAGCGTATCGTCACCGTATCAAAGAGGTGATGGAATCGGATGATTTTGAACCCTACATGACCCTCTTTTACCAAAACTACCGTCGTGATTTTCTCATCGGTGTCCAAGATGCCATTACGGCGATCAAACTCTACCCCAGTGGCGTAACCACCAACTCAGAGGGGGGGATTAGCGCTTTTGATATTGAATCCATGCGAGAGACCCTTGAGACAATGTCCGAATTGGGCATTGTGTTGTGCGTTCATGGGGAGACCAATGGGTTTGTGATGGATCGTGAAGCGGAATTTATGAGCGTGTATGAGATGCTTGCGGTCAATTTCCCCAAACTCAAAATCGTTATGGAACACATTACCACCGCACAAGCGGTGGAAATGCTGGACAAATACGACAATCTCTACGCCACCATTACCGTCCACCACCTTATGATTACCCTTGATGATGTGGCAGGGGGAATATTACGACCCCATCTGTTTTGTAAACCCATCGCCAAACGCCCCGAAGATCGAGACGCGCTGTTGAACCTTGCGTTAAATGCCCATCCCAAAGTGATGTTTGGTTCCGATTCGGCTCCCCATCCCCGTCATGCCAAAGAATCATGCGGCTGTGGCGCGGGGGTTTTTACCGCCCCCATTGCGTTGCAACTGCTCTGTGAAGTTTTTGACGCACACGGTAAACTGGACAATCTTCAAGCGTTCGTCAGTGACAATGCCCAACGTATTTATGGTATTTGTGCCGAATACAAAGAGGTTGTCCTGACCAAACAACCCTTCATCGTCCCGCAGATGTACGGTAGCGTCGTCCCCATGCGTGCGGGGGAAACCCTTGCATGGTCGGTGAGCAATGTTGACTAACCTTCTCCTCCTTGAAGATGACCCCCTCTTGGGGGAGTCGATTCAAGACTTTTTAGAAGAAGAAGGGTTTGAAGTCCACTGGTGTCGTAACGGTCAAGAGGCACTCAATGCCACCTTTGAGCGACGTTTTGACTGTTACCTTTTGGACATTAACGTCCCCTTGATCGATGGGTTAGCACTGCTCAAAGAGCTACGCACTGCCTCCGATGAGACCCCTGCTATCTATCTCACTTCCCACAAAGAGTCCACGGTTTTACACCAAGCCTACCAAAACGGTGCCGATGACTATCTCAAAAAGCCCTTTGATACCGATGAGTTATTCCTACGCATTCACGCCCTTTTACGCCGAAGCGGTGGAGGTTCTATCGCGCGTCATTGTGTGGGGGAACTGTGTTTGGAACCCCACCATAAAATGGTTTTTTTAGAGGGTCAAGAGATCCTTTTGTCCCCCAAAGAGTATCAGCTCATCGCCTTATTGATCCACCATAAAGGGGAAGTGGTGACCAAAGAGATGATCATGGATGCGATATGGAGTCCCGCTGAATCGATCAGTGAGGGGGCAATTCGGGTCTATATTAATCGACTCAAACAAGCCATCGGTGCGCAACGGATTCTCAATGTACGGGGGATGGGGTATCGCCTTGTTCCGTAGCGTCGAAATCGCCCTTATCTCGCTGTTTGTGATGGGGGTTGCCATCATCATCGCCATCATTTACGCACTCCATGAGATGCTTCATCTCAATCAATGGGGCGTTATCGCTTTGGGGGTATTGATCGGATCGATTGGATTGGGGAAAATTCTCGCTAAAATCGCCATTGAACCGCTCAAAGAACATTTTGACCATTTGGAACGTTTTTCTCAAGAGACCCTCCATGAACTCAACCTCCCCATCAATACCATCACCGCCAATGTCTCAATGTTGCGCAAAAATCATACCGATGAAAAATCGCTCAAACGGCTTGAACGGATTGAATTGGCATCGGGGATGTTAAAAGAACGGTATAATGAGCTGGATTATTTGATTAAAAAACAGATGGAGCGGGAGCGTATCGAGACGTTTTGTCTGTGCGATGTGATTCACGAACGGTTGCGTTTTTTGGGTGGTTTATACGCTCACGTCCAATGGGAACACCACTGTACCCCCCTAGAAGTGACCCTTGATCGGATTGGTTTGGGGAAAGTGATCGATAATGTCATCGATAATGGGGTGAAGTATTCACCTTTTAGCCCTAAAATTACGGTCACATTGCACCATACCACCCTCACGATTAGCGATAATGGGGAGGGGATGGATGAGATGGAGTTAATGCGCATCTTTGATCGCTATTACCAAAGTGATAAAAGTATGCCCGGATACGGAATTGGTCTTGGATTGGTCAAGCGGTACTGCGATCGGTATCGTATAGGGTTACGTGTCCACTCGACCAAAGGTGAGGGAACCACCATTATATTAGATTTTACTAAGGGAAAACATGGAAAACAGTAGTATTTTAACCTATGCGCACATGGGGGTCGATTATGGGATTATGGGTATCTTAATTCTCATGAGTATTTTTTCCATCACCCTCTTTTTGGAGCGGATGATGACCTATAAATCGGTACGTATCGAGGAATATGTGACCAAAGAGGAGTTGGAGCTGGAGTTAAGCGATAACGTCTCCACCATCGCCACCATCGCCTCTAACGCTCCGTATGTGGGATTGTTGGGAACCGTTTTGGGGATTATGATCACCTTTTACTCTCTGGGGGATGTAGGGGCAGTCGATCCCAAAAAAATCATGACCGGTCTTGCCTTAGCCCTCAAAGCTACGGCGATGGGGTTGGTCGTTGCGATCCCTGCGATTGTTTTTTATAATATCCTTTTGCGCAAGATGGAGCGGTTGTTGACGCTGTGGGAAATCGATCAACGAAAACAGGGGTAATCGATGAAAATGAAACGGATGGATACGATCAACGTTATCCCCTTTATCGATATTATGTTGGTGCTACTGGTGATGGTCTTAACAACGGCAACGTTTATTCGCACAGGGATCATCCCCGTCGATCTTCCCGATGCCAAAGGGACACACGCCGACCATAAACCTCAAGAGATGAAACTGACCATCAAAAAAGATGGTACGTTGTGGATTGATGAAAAAACTTCGGTCACTTTAGAGCAGTTCGAGCAACGGGTCAAGACTGGGGGAGCAGAGATGACCGTTGTCCTGTACAGTGATAAAGAAGCAGCGTTCCAAAATTTTGTCGGGGTTATGGATCTCCTCAAACGACTGGGGCATGATCAACTATACATTGTGACCGATACGAAATAAGCGGTACCGGAGAAAAATTTTATGAGCCTCTATTCGCAACGATTGGCTCACTTAAAGCGTGAACTTGCTGCGATAAAACAGCACCAAAAAAAGAAACCTTTTAAAGAAAATCAGATTATTATGATGAATTTTATTAATGGTTTGACCAAAAAAGCCATTTTCACCCTCAATGACCAAGAGATCATCTTGGAGGTCGGAGATGCCAAAAAAGGGTTTCACCACATTCTCATTACCCATTATTGTAATGATTGCCCCGGTAAATTGACCGCTCGCGATATTATTAATATGGATAGGATAATCACAAAAGGGTTTCGACTGCATGAGGTTGGTGTTAGCAATACGCATCTGGTCGTTTATCAGTATATGAAAGGGGATGCCCAGTATAAATTGGTCTTAAAACCCAGAGGAAATAACAGCTTAGTCGTAACCATGTACAGTATTGGATGAAAGATGGAAGCGAGACGACAGGCTTTAAACCTCCAACGGGTAGACACGGAAACATCCAAGCAACCTATCGTAACCCCGCTTCACGGTGAAGAAATGACATTTCTGTCACTCAATTCATGATTCATGAACTCTATGAGAGAAATAATCGTCCAAAATTATACGCTTCTAAGCCTAACAAGTCAAGCAGATAAAAAAATTATAAAGAGGAGCGGAAGGTAATGCACCAAATCAGTCAGTACGTTTATGCCAACGACGCGTTATTAAGTATGGAGATTCCCACCAAACGGCTTCCCAATCCGTATCATGATTTTCCCTATATGGTCATTGAGGGGGTATTGCCTCCCCACGTGTGCCGTGACATGACTGCCTCCGCGCGAGAAGATCATGATGCTATCCAAGCGCAACTTCGGGGAAAAGCCCTCGATACCTCCATCCGAAAAACCGATATTCATACCCTCCTTCCCCAGCATCAAGCGCTCTATGAAAAGGCATTTACTCTACTTCGTCCTACTATGGAACGTTTTTTTAACCTCTCTTTGGGGACTTCAACCAAAGTGCAAGTCTTGGGGTATGAATCGGGAAGTTTTTACGCGCAACACAGTGATGATTCCAGTGAATTACGGGATCATTTCGGCAAGGTAATCGGTTATCGCGCCGTTGCTCCTGAACGAAAACTCACCACCGTTTTGTTTACCACGTCGTATACCCCAAATCCGACCGACCATGACCATTTTAATGGGGGAGAATTGCTTTTTAATTATTTGTGCGATGAAAAGGGGAATACCATTACGTTGCGTCCGGAAGCGGGTGATATGGTGGTGTTTTTAAGCAATCCCTATTTTTCGCATGAGGTGCTTCCCGTGAAAAAGGGATTTCGTCTTTCGTTGGTGCAATGGCACGATGTATAATGCTCCCTTTTTTCAAGACCAGTAAAACAAGATTTTTAATTCCACCTC
>JAVHOQ010000028.1:0-4212 GCA_036170115.1 Sulfuricurvum sp. | reverse complement strand
CAGGAAGCGGGATTTTCGTCCAAACTTGCCCACTCATGACCGCACGCATCGCAATAAAAAACAGGGATACGGTGTCCCCACCACAACTGACGGGAGATACACCAGTCGCGTAATTCCCCCATCCACGCGTTGTAACTGTTGATCCAATGGGGTGGGAAAAACTGCGTTAACCCCGCATTGGTTTTATCGATCGATTGACGTGCGACCTCTTTACGGACAAACCACTGCTTAGAGATGTACGGCTCGACGATGTTTTTACAACGGTAACAATGCCCCACTTGATGGGTATGCTCTTCGATTTTCTCGATAAATCCTGCTTCTTGAAGCCGTTGGACGATCACGCTGCGCGCTTGGAGACGCTCTAGTCCCTCAAATTCCCCTGCATGGTGATTGAGCATCCCTTTTTCATCGAAAACGGTGATAAATTCCAGATCATGCCGTTTGCCTACGTCGTAGTCGTTGGTGTCGTGGGCGGGGGTTACTTTAACCACACCCGTCCCAAAGTCACGGTCAACATGGGTATCAGCGATGATTTTGATGTCACGATGGATCAGAGGAAGGGTAATGCTTTTGCCCAAAAGGTGGGTGTAGCGTTCATCGTTCGGATGTACCATGATCGCACTGTCCCCAAAATAGGTCTCAGGACGGGTGGTAGCGACCACGATATGACCACTTCCATCACTAAAAGGGTAACGGATGTGGTAAAAATGACCGTGATGCTCTTCGTGTTCGACCTCAATGTCACTCAATGCCCCATCGTGAGTACACCAGTTGACCATGTAATTTCCCCGAACAATGAGGTTTTGGTTGTAGAGGTGGACAAACGCCTCTTTGACCGAAGACTTTAGCCCCTCATCCATCGTAAAACGTTCACGGCTCCACGCAGGCGAGACCCCAAGCTTACGCAATTGCCCCACCATGATTCCGCCACTTTCTTCTTTCCATGCCCAAACCCGCTCCAAAAACGCCTCACGTCCCAGCTCCTCTTTGGTGGTTCCCTGCGCTAAAAGCTGTTTCTCCACCACGTTTTGGGTCGCGATTCCCGCATGGTCAGTTCCCGGTTGCCAAAGGGTCATATACCCATCCATCCGTTTGTAACGGACGATGATGTCTTGGAGGGTAAAGGTCAACGCATGACCGATATGAAGTCGTCCCGTGACGTTGGGCGGAGGCATCATAATGGAAAAATGTTTGTTGGGTTTGAGGATGGCACGATTCCCATCGATTTCAAAAAACCCGCGATCTTCCCAAAGGGGATAATAACTTTGTTCAATATTTTTGGGATCATAATGGGTTGAAGACATGGTTAAACCTTGAGGAGAAAATAGGGGCGAATTATACCAAAACCTCTCCCTATTCCAACTATTTCTGATGGAAAGAGGCGTATTACCCCGTGATTGCCCCTCTCACCGCTTCAGCGATAACCACCGCTTCATTGGCATGCACCACCAAAACAGGTATACGACTCTGTGCGGTACTGATGATAAAGGTTCCCTCCGCTTCACAGCGGTTTCGTTGCCCATCGAGGGTAATACCGATATACTCCATTCCATGGAGGATTTTTTTCCGCATAAACGCCGAATGTTCCCCAATTCCCCCCGTAAAGACCACCCCATCCACACCTCCCAAAATCGCCCAATACGCCCCAAGATAGTGTTTCGCGCGGTACGCAAACATCTCCAGTGCCAAGTGCGCATGCGTGTCTCCGTCGTGGGCTAAAGCAATGACATCCCGCATATCACTGACCCCACAAATCCCTTTGAGTCCCGATTGGGTATTGAGTAACGTATCAACTTCTTCACTGCTCATCCCCTGATTTTTTTCGAGGTAGAGGAGGATTTCGGGATCAATATCGCCACTGCGTGTCCCCATCATCAACCCTGCCAATGGGGTAAATCCCATGGAAGTATCGATGCTTTTCCCTTTTTGGATCGCACAAACACTGTCCCCATTACCCAGATGAAAGGTGATGAGATTGAGTTCTTCAGGAGAGCGATTCAGGTACGCGGCACTCGCATGGAGGGCGTATTGGTGCGAGAGACCATGGAACCCATAACGGCGAATTTTTTGGTGGGTGTACAAGGCATACGGGAGTGGATACCTAAACGCGTACGGAGGAAGCGTTTGGTGAAAAGCGGTATCAAACACCGCCACTTGGGTCACCGCAGGGTACAACGTCGCAACCGCACGAATCCCTGATAGTGCCGCAGGATTGTGCAAGGGGGCAAGGGGGATTAACGATTCTATGGTCTCTATGACGTTTTCATCAATGATGACCGCTTCGTGGTACGCTTCCCCCCCATGGACGACCCGATGCCCCACCGCATCCATCGCCCCAATTTCAGTGATAAGGGTCGCAATCGCGGTTTCAAAACATTCAATCCGTTCAATGAGACCCTCTTTGACCAACGTCATAGCGTCAAAAAGGGCGTATTTCACCGAAGAACTTCCACAATTGATGACCAAAATTTTCATACTTTTTTCCTCCCCTTCGTTTATAATCCCCATTATAACCATTTGACCATTTTCGATACAATGGCATGATGGGCTTGCATTCACCTCTTTTTCGCGCTTTTGTTATGGCAGTGGGGATCCATTTGGTGCTTTTCGTGGGGATATTTTTGGCGCGATACCCTTTTAGCAAACCGCATCATCCCCCCAAAGAGGAAAAAATAGCCATTTCATTCCACCCTTTTCATCCCATTCTCCCTGAAAAAGCCCCTCAAACCCTTACGGTCACCCCCCCCTAAAAAGGTATCTAAAAAAGGGTTACTCCCCGATACTGCTCCCCCTAAAACCCCCATTCTCGATGTTAATCAGACCCAATCCCCCATAATACAACCCCCTATGACTGCCCCCATTGTCCCCATGGGACGCGTTGCGGGATTGATCAAACGCCATTATGGGGAGATTTTCGAGGAGTTATCCCCCCAAGAACAAGCCTATATCCTTGAGAACATTGTGACCATTCATCGCATTGATCGGCACATAGGCAATGCACTTTTAGCCGAAAAAGAGGCGAATCTTTTTCACGATGGTGATAGCAATTATGTGGAGATGTACCTTTATCCCGATGGAACGGTCTCGGATATTACGATTATCGATGAGGAGAATCACCCTTCCTTAACCCAATTGACGATGGAGACTGTGGAGCGTAGTTATGCTCAGTATCCTCGCCCCAATCAAAAGACATTGATTCGATTGCATACGCGGATTTTACGGGTAAAATGAAAAAATGCTTTAGAGCATTTAAAGGAGTAAGGGTTAAATTACCTAAATCTCTCCCACGGATTTCCCCACACTTCAAGGGCGTTTTGCGCCTCAGCACTCACAAACCGTTCCCCCTCTTCGGGAGGTGAAACAAATGCAAATTTTTCACCATTAAGGCTAAATCGCAATGCGTATGCATGCAAATATCCCCGTTCTTCTTTACGTGCTTCATCGGCTTGAGCGTAACGCTCATCCCCTGCGATAGGGGAGCCGAGAGATTTCAGGGCGACACGGATCTGATGCGTTTTGCCCGTGTGAGGTTTGATGAGAAAAAACCGTTCATGGGGGCGCAAGGCGCAACTGATAAACTGGGTGATGGCGGGATTGTCCATGGTGGTGAGGAGTTTGTAGTCCCCCCGTCGCGCGCTTGCCATATCCCCTTTGATCCATCCCATTTTTTTCTTCGGTTTGCGTAGGCTAAGGGCGAGGTAATATTTTTCTATGGTGCGTGACTCAAACATTTCCCCAAACATGGCTGCGGTGGGGGAATCTTTGGCAAAAATCACCAGTCCTGAGGTCATCTTGTCCAACCGATGGACGGGAAAGAGGGGGATGCCCATGTGTTGGGACATCTGCACCACAAAACCTGCTTCTGCTTCGGAGTGAAAATTGACCCCAGCGGGTTTAATCGTGATGATAAAAAAGGGGTGGTCATAGAGGATTGTCATGGTGTGATTATAGCCAAAAGTGGGTGCAACAAATGGTAAGAAAAGAGGATATAATGACAGAAAATTGTCATAAAGGAAACGCTATGCGCGTCATAAACTACACCACCGCACGTAACTCTCTCAAAACGATCATCGATGAGGTATGTGACCATAACGAAGAGGTGATTGTGACGACCAAAAATGACAAGAGCGTCGTGATCATGTCACTCGATGAATACTATAATATAATGACCCCCTAAAATCAGACCAGTAAAATTTATGTTTTAATTCCAAA
>JAVHOQ010000027.1:0-4235 GCA_036170115.1 Sulfuricurvum sp. | reverse complement strand
TTTGATGGTATGCCTCTTCCACACGGTTTAGGGTGTTTTGGTAATTAAACCCTTTGTCTCGAAGATCCCACTCCACCAATTGTCCCCCCATTTGGGGATTAAATTCCCAAATGAGCTTGGGGGTCACCACCTTGATTTTAGGGTAATGGGTATGGGTTTGGGTAAAGTGCATGGCGTGATGGTCATAACGGATATTTTCACACTCAATAAGATACTTATACGCCGTATCGCGTAGATTCGGAAGATACAATCCTCCAAAGACCCCATGCCACAACGGATCGTTGGTTTGAAGTTTATACAACGCCGTATCAAACCGTTTTTTACCAATTTTAGAGCGAAGAGAAGAGAGTTCAAGCATCCGTTTATGAATATGATTGCTTTGGGGATATTTGACCAAAAAGTTTTTCCATATCCCCCCGCTCAAAAATTTAGGATCAATGAGGAGCTTTTTGGCTGCGTGCAGTGCCAACGCATCGTGGGTACGCAAACTCCACTCCCCCATCTCTTCGTACGATACGTTGGGCAAATAGGCAATTCCCCGTGAGGTGTGACGCTCAAAATAGTGTCCATAATGGTCGGTTTGAATCGTTTCATCCGCTAACACCGCTTGAACAAATGTCTCTAACCAGTTTTTTTCGTACACCCATTCGTAGGTGCCTGGCCACATCCCAAATTTCTCGGCATCATCAAACAAAATCGCCGCTGAATCACGCTCTTTGCAGTACGAATGGATCGCTTCAATGGCACTTTGAACACTCAAAAAGGGGATGGCGTAGCGCAATTTTTGGCTAATGGGGAAAAGCCCCATCTCGATTCCCCCCTCTTCGGTGGTGTAATAGCCATCTAAACGGGAAGAATCAAACCCCGCACATTCAAAATGGTAATCATCCACCATCGTATAACGTATCCCTGTACGGTGCATATCGGGGATAATCGAAGATTCCCATACCCGCTCGGTAAGCCAAAGCCCCTGAGGGGTTTGACCAAACCGTTTATGAATCGAAGCATTGAGTCGTCGAATCTGTGCGACACGATCGGATGAGGGGATTACCCCTAAAATCGGTTCATAATACCCCGCACTAAGCAGTTCGATAACCCCCTCATGCGCCATGGTTTGGATAGTGTGGTATAAACTGGGACGCAAAAGGGCAATTTGTTCCATCAACCACCCACTGCAATGCACCGAAAATTTGAAATTTGGATACCGTTTCATCACCTCAAAAAAGGGATCATAGCATTGAGTGATCGCTTTTTCAATCACCCACTCAAAATTATCCACCGGTTGATGCAAATGAATTCCCAATAAAAACGTTGTTTTCATGCTGTAATAGGTTCCTCTAAATACGATGGTGCTTTTTGCCCCATTAGACGATAAATTTCGATCAAGTGTCCTCGAAACAACGCATCAAACTCCGCTAAAAAATCACTGGAGTGATCCTCTCCGTACCACCAAAACCAATCGCTGCACTCTGAGGCGAGGCGATGGTGTTGGATTTTTTCCCGTACTTCGGGAGACAATTCCCCCTCAAACTCCAAAACCGCTTTATGGGTTTGAAACAACACCTCCCATGCGCGATTTTTTTGGGGATGACCCACCCACGTATCAAACGCTCCATTAATCCACGTCCCAGAAGCCAAATGCTCTAATTCTTGGGAGGGATGATAGTGCATCACCTCATCCATTGTTACCGTGGAACACCATTGTGCATGGGAAAGTTTGGTATACAATGCTCGTAAAAAATCTTCCCCATTGTTGGAGAAATATTCCCACGCATTCTCCCCATCCATGACAATCAACACCGTAGGGTCGCTCTCCCCTTCCACGCTGTGACGTATCTCACGCAAAAAGGTTTCACTGGCTTCATGCGGTTCCCAATAGCGATAATCAAAGCCGATTCGATCACTCAAACCCCGATCCCGAAACATCATTTTAACCCCATTAAAGCGATAGGGATAATGTTTCAACGAGGGATCATTTTTTCCCAAAGAGCGGTGCAGTATCATCTCATCGGTCACGATCCACTCAATCCCTTGCTCACGATACAACGCAAGGGTGGATTCATCCACGGCCCCCTCTGCTGGCCAAAAACCGGTCGGTTTGGTACCAAAACACCGTTCAAACAATGCTATGGAACGCCCAATTTGTGCTTTGGCATCCTCGTGGAGCGAAAAAGCACCTTGGGGTAAAACGGTATGAGGGTTGGCTTTTTGACCGTTGGTCATGTCCATCAATAACGGTAAAATGGGGTGAAAATAAGGAGTAGTCGTGAGTGAAATTCCCCCCTCATGGAGGAGTTTACGGTAAAAAGGGAGAATCCCTTGGACGAACGTGGTAAGGATCTCAAGCAATAAGGCTTTATCGTCCTGCGAATAATGGCGTTCTTGGCGGATCAATCGCTGGACATGGGCATTATGATCACGGAGGTAGTGACCACACCATGCCAACATAAAGAGGATCTCCAAATCAACCATCTCTGCATCACTCAAGTCGCTTTTGGGATACAGCTCTTGGTAGCGTGGAAAGGGCTTAACCATCGTCTCGTATTGGGTCGATTGGGCTAATTTCACCACAAACGCTTTTTCCTCTTCACGCAGCTGGGAGGGGGGTTGACTCCACAACGCAAGAAAATAGTCATACTTAAGGGGATCATCATACAGTAACAGCTGCTCGATGAGCGAAGCGGTCAAATTGTAGGTCGCTTTTACCCCTTTATAGGTGTGCATCCGCCATGGCATATCGTAATAATCTTTGATCGCGTGCAAAAACACCCACGGCATTTTCATCACCCCCTCCCTATCGCGATAGTCAGGTTGGTGCATATGCCAAAAAAAGGCGACTTTCACCCCAGAAAAGGCCTCTTTCATGTAAGAGACCATTGGGTAATTTTGTCCATATAGTGTTGGGTATAGTTCTCTCCCGCCTCATCGCTAACCGCTTGAAGGGTCAAGTTGAGGTAATCCCCGTATTGATCGGGAATCATCAAGACCCAATCGTTATCCTCCAACCAAATTTTGACCCCATCAAGGGTGGAAGCACGTTTCCCTTTGGCATCTTCGAGGAATTTGCGCATCATTTTCCCTTTGAGGGCTTGGATGCAGGGGACTTGAATAGTGGTATAAAAAAAGTGGGGAAGCCCTTGGATAATCTCTGAAAGTTTTACTTTTTGGGTTGCCATCATCTCCACAATACGCAACGTCGCGTACATCGAATCACGGTGCGTTGCAAACTCCGTAAAAGTAAAATTCCCCTCTCCGGTTGCGATCAAATCGTACTGTTTCATATTCGACGCTTTGAAATTGGCGTATTGACCACGAACAATCTCCAGATGGTCAAAATAGACGATGTCCGCCCCCCACGTAGGTAAAAAGACACTTTTGGTCACCCCAAGATTTTTTGCCTCTTGATTGAGCAAACTTAGCACCACATACAATGCCGTTTGTTTGGAGAGGACACGCCCCTCATCACAAAGCATATCCAACCGTTGACCATGCGGATAGAGGATAAACCCTGCATCGAGTTTCAATGCCTTAATCACCGCCCCCATATCGTCGTGGGAACGTTTAATCAACGTATTGATATTGGAAAGGTGTTTATCATCTTCGTAGGCATTAAACATAATGTGTTCAACCCCCAAATTATTCAGTACCGTAGGAAACACTTCCGATGCCAAACCATGGGTCATGTCCACTGCAATACGGCATTCCAAACATTTTAGACGATGAGACTGAAGCAACAGTTGAGCAGCTTGTTGGTATTGCGCATACTCAGTTGGGATGTTCAACGGATAAATTTGACCAATGCGGGCATAATCGACCCGTCGAAAGGTCTCTTTGAAAAACGCTTTCTCCATTTTTTTGGACATATCACTGTTGATGCGCAACGCTTCGTGGTTATAAAAGGTGATGACCGTACTGGTGGGATCATCAATTTTTTGGTGAAAATGTACCCCTGCAGCGTATTTTTCGTCATTGGCTAGGGCATAGCGCATCACACTTGAAGAGATGGCATTACAATCAACAACATCCACCCCAGCAGAGAGCAATCCGCCCAAGAATGCCCGTTTCAACATCCGTGAGCTTTTATCGTAGTGACGGGAGACCAATACCATCGATCCTACCGCCAATTGCGCCCCAAACGCTTCGCCCAATTTGGTCGCCATTTCGCACGAAAGTTCCACATTGGATTGTCCCACGACCGTCCCATGTTCAAAGATAGAATTTTTATACCGACTCCC
>JAVHOQ010000026.1:9240-19833 GCA_036170115.1 Sulfuricurvum sp. | reverse complement strand
TTACAAACTAATTCAAAGTCGTTGCAAGCTTATAGCAATTGATGAAATAGATATATCCCTCGATGCAATGGCACAAGTTCGACTAATCGAAAAACTACGAATCATGGCTTCTCAATATGAGATAAATCTCTTATTTACAACCCATTCTCTTGGTTTAATGAAAACGCTTAACAATGATGAACTTTTTTATATGGAACTTGATAATGGAATCTGTACATTAGAAAACAGATCGTACAACTATATCAAAAGTCTTTTGTATGGATTTCTCGATTATGATAAATATCTTTTAGTGGAGGATGTTGTATTAAAAGAGTTTATTGAATATATTTTTAGAGAAGATAAAATTTTTGCAAAATATATTATTCTACCAATTGGCGGAGCCGATAACGTTGTGAAACTTATGGAAAGAAATCATACAAAACAAATATTTGCTAAATCAGAAAATGTGTTAAGTATTTTGGATGGAGATGTGAAACATATTCATTCTGAAAAAGATAATATTTTATTTTTACCCTATGAAAGTATTGAAAAAGATTTATATGGATATATCAAACAAGGCGCATTCATAACCTTTACTCCCGAAGAAATAAAGAAATATAATTTAGAATCAGCAAAAGAAAAAGCATTATATAAAGTAATTATTCGAGAAAGAATAAAAACAAAAGAAGACATTTTTGACTTTTTAATTTCAAAGAAACAAACAGATGTGGAACAATTTAAAAATAGTTTATTAGAATTTTTAAATGCCTAACCTCCTCCACCTTCACCTCCTCCAAAATGGGAAAAAATCGCTCCTCGCCTTTTCCGGTGGAGTCGATTCCACTGCCCTCTTCCATCTCCTCCTTGAAAATAATATCGCATTTGACATTGCTCATGTCAATTACCATACGCGTCCCACCAGTGATGCAGAAGAAAGCAGTGCGATTGCATTAGCTTCAAAAAATAATCTTAAATGCCATGTTCATTCGTGTACGTTAGAAAATGGAGATTTTGAAAACAAAGCAAGAATAGAACGCTATACATTTTTTGAAAAATTGATACAACTTCATGGCTATGAATATCTCCTCACCGCCCATCAGCTTAATGATCGGTTGGAGTGGTTTATGATGCAATTGACCCGCGGAGCAGGATTGCCGGAGATGATGGGGATGGGGTCATACAATCAGCGCGATGGATTTATCATCCTTCGTCCTTTGCTGGAATGGGATCGAACAAGCATTGAGACGTATCTCAAAGAGAACGCTCTTACGCATCATATCGACCCAAGCAATAGCGATGAGAAGCACACCCGTAACCGTTTTCGTCACCGTTGGACAAACCCTATCATGGCTGAATACGCGTACGGAATTCGACGTAGTTTTGCGTATCTCGATGCGGATACAGAGGATCTGATTGAACCCATGCACTTTACAACCTTAAAGGCGTTTGCGTATGCCAAAAATCCCACCACTTTGCGGTCACGGGTCTATGGAATCGACCAGTTTTTTAAAACCCAAGGCTATATCTTAAGCCAGCACGATAAAGGACATCTCAAACACGAAGGTGAGCTTATTATCGCGCGACGATGGGTGGTATCACAAGAGGGTGAGTATACGTTTATCGCCCCCTATGTGAAACTTTTAGGGATGGATAAAACGTTTAAAGAGCAATGTCGAGCGTTAAAAATCGGAGTGAAACTTCGGGGCTATGTGTTCAGTACGCCCGAAGTGATGGCACTTATCCCTCGATTAAAAGGGTAGAGAGTACCTCTTCGATACGACTCACTCCCCGAATCTGAAGGCTGTTTTTTACCTCATCGGGGATGTCAACCAAATCACGGTCGTAATTTTTTTGGGGAATCAATGCCAATTTCATCCCTGCACGGTGGGCGGCGATGAGTTTTTCTTTGAGTCCACCGATGGGAAGGACATTTCCTGTTAACGAAACCTCTCCCGTCATGGCAATATCGGCGCGCACTTTTTTATTGGTCAAAATAGAGGCGATAACGGTCGACATCGCAATCCCCGCACTGGGACCATCTTTAGGCGTTGCCCCATCGGGGACGTGAAGGTGCAGATCAAAGCGTTTGTACACTTCGCTGGCTTCCACAGGTACACCACTTTCGCGCTCGGTGACACTGAGGGGGATAATGGCGTGATCGACGGTGAGTTTACCCGTATCAATGAGCGTTTTGACCACCGATAAGGCAATTCGGGCGGATTCTTTCATCACATCACCCAAACTTCCGGTGAGCTGCAATCCCCCTTTACCATTGATCCGAATCGCTTCGATTTTAAGGACATCGCCCCCAACCGCCGTCCAAGCAAGCCCATTGACCACCCCGACACGATCCACATGGTCGGTTTTTTCGATCTCAAAGATGGTTTTATCAAGAAACTCTTTAAGATTTTTGACCGTGACGCTCACTTTGATCGTTTGAGGCTCTTCTAAAAACTTTTGGGCGGTTTTACGGACAATATCGGCAAGACGACGGCGCAAATTACGTACCCCCGCTTCTCGGGTATGTTTTTCGATTACATCGATCAAGGCGGTTTTTGAAATCGACAATTCCGACCCCTTAAGACCATGTTTTTTGAGTTCTTGAGGGATGAGATATTGTTTGGCTATCTCATATTTTTCCTGCGGAGTGTACGAACTCATCGCAATAAATTCCATCCGATCGCGCAAAGGCCCTGGAATTTGCCCCACATCATTGGCCGTGGCAATAAAAATTGCTTTGCTCAAATCCAGATTAAAATTGAGATAGTAGTCTCTAAAATGGCTATTTTGTTCAGGGTCAAGGATCTCCAGTAATACGGCGGTGGGATCCCCTCGATGCGATTTTGCCACTTTGTCAATCTCATCCAAAACAATAATCGGATTCATTTTTTTGGCTTCAATCACCCCTTGAACAATGCGTCCGGGCATCGCACCAATGTAGGTACGTCGGTGACCACGAAGCTCATTGACATCCTCCAATCCCCCCAAAGCAATCCGTACCAACGGGCGTTTTAACGCCGTAGCAATGGAGTTTGCCAATGAGGTTTTCCCCACCCCCGGAGGTCCCGCAAAACACAAAATGGCGCCACGCCCCTCTTTATCGGCATGACCTCGCAACTCCAGTAATTCCCGCACTGAAAAATACTCTAAAATCCGTTTTTTGGGTTTTTGGATCGAAAAATGGTCTTTGTTTAGTTGCGCTTGAACATCATGCACATTGAGCGGTTTTTTCGCCTCTTCCCCAAACGGGATCTCCAATACGTACTCCAAATAGGTTTGCAACATACTCGCATCCCCACTATCAGGGTGCATACGGGCGAAACGTTCAAGCTGTTTGTTCACCTCTTTGTAGGCATCGGCGTGCATTTTATCTTTTTTGGCTTCGAGTTTTTTACGAAATTCTTCAATCTCTTCCTCACGATGGGAATCGGTTCCTAGCTCTTTTTGGATCTGTTTGAGCTGCTCTTTGAGGAAATACTCTTTGTTCACCTTTTCGATGCGGGTGTGGACTTTGGAGCGAATCTCTTTTTGGAGTTTATTGGCTTCGGTCTCTTCGATGAGTTCATCGATAAGCATCAGAAACCGTTTTTCAGGGTCACGCTCGACAAAAAGTTTATAGGCGGTCTCCCGTTTCATTTTGATGGAGCTGCACACCAAATCGACAATGCGGTTGTACTCATCATTTTCTTCAATGGTATGGAGTAAATCGGGGGGGAAGTAGTTGCTCACTTGAGAAAGAGCGCGCACTTTTTCCCGCAAAATTTCCAAAATCGCCTCCATTTTTAACCCATTGACCCCCAAAGAGTGGATCAAATCGACCTGTGCGCGAAGGGGATTGTCTCCCAAGAATGCCCTAATCGTTCCACGAGCCAACCCTTGAAATAAGATTTTGATCCGTCCATCGGGTAACACCACTTTACGCATAATAGAACCAATGACCCCCGCGTCGTAAATCGATTCGTGATCTCGTGATCCTTCGCAATCGGGTTTAACGGGACACACCAAAATCAACGAATTATTTTCAACCGCTTCGGTTGCGGCGGCAATATTTTTTTCATCACTCAGAAAAAGGGGAGAAATCATAAAAGGGTAGAGAAAAAGGTTATCTTCCACAATGATGGGAAGGTCGGTGGGAAACGCATCATAATTGGCTAATTGCATACTTGAAAATTCCTATTTTTTAATCATATTCATTCGTCATTCCCGTGAAAACGGGAATCCAGTTCTCAATTATGGAAGTTTTAGCGAGAGTTATTCGCTGGGTTTATCATCCATAGAGACAACACTGCGCGTTTTGGGGATCATAAAGGCATACCAACTGCTGGTGCCATCCCCCTCAAAGAGCCGTTTGTACCACGTAATCTTGGGTTTTACAATCACCAATGGGTCAACCCATCCAATGGGGGCGATATGGGAATAATACTCCGCCCCTTTGGGTTTACCTAAGCGGGTGTACAACTGAGCAATATTATCATTTAATACCCCTTTTGCCAATTGTAATTGAGTCTCCATGGTGTTAACCAAAGGCATATAGACCGAGTAAGGATAACTGGTTTTAAACCCATCCACCCCTTTTAACGCATCATCGATCAGCCCTTGATCCCGCCCCGCATTGGGCAATGCCAAAAATTTCGCTTTGACTTTGGAAAACTCTGCATACTCACGCCCCTCAGGGGAGGCATAGCGACGGTTGTATTCATCCAAAAAGTGTTCACTGAGCAAATACTCTTCGGATGCCATGTGGGCTTGCGCCATAATCAAGGTTGCTTCAACCAATAGAGGGGAACTAACGTGTTCACTTTGGAGTGAGCTAAAATAACTGTCCGCTTTTTCAAGTCTTCCGCTGGCAACGGAACTGACCATTTTTTCATACCAGTACTCAGCGGGTTTGTTGTATTCGTTAACCTCTTTGCCTGCACAACCACCGAGTAGAAAAATCACCGCAACCACCGCTATAACGCCTTGAAGTATTTTCATCGTTTATCCGTTTTCTAGTAAAGTAGCAACAATTTTACCAAAAAGAGATTAATTAGACCATTGTTTGACCATTTTTGTGTTAGAATCGACCCCATTTCTAAGGAATAAAGAGAGTTCATGACAAAAACCGCTATTACCCTTATCGGCAATGGAAAAATGGCCCTTGCCCTTGCCCATGGATTAAAAGATCGCTACGACCTTGAAGTGATTGGACGAAGTGCTAAGCGACTCGCTCACTTTGAAACAGCACTGGGGGTCAGTGTCCAAAAAACCCTCTATTCGGAGGCTTCTTGTACCAACAAAACCCTCATAGTGTGCGTTAAACCTGCCAATCTTGGGGAAGTTTCAGCGCAACTGTATGGAAAAGCAACCGCTGTGTATTCGGTCTTAGCCGGTACCTCGTTGGCTTCACTGCGTGCCATTGATGCCCACCATTACGTCCGTGCTATGCCCAATTTGGCCGCCGAAAAAGCCCTCTCCATGACCGCCTTGGTGGGAGATATGGAGTTACGAGACGATGCCATAGCCCTTTTTTCCTCCATTGGGAGCAGTGTATGGCTTAGCAGTGAAAAAGAGCTGGATATTGCCACCGCTCTAAGTGGGAGTGGCCCTGCCTATTTGGCACTCATTGCCGAAGCGTTATGTGATGGAGCGGTACGTGAGGGGCTTAAACGGGAGGATGCCATGACCCTCATGCGGGGATTGTTCCAAGGGTTTGGGGAACTGATTCAAACCACCCATCCCGCCATTCTCAAAGATAATGTCATGAGTCCAGGAGGGACAACCGCTGCGGGATATGGAGCGTTGGAACGTGCCAATGTCCGTCTTGGGTGCATGGAGGCAATACGCTGTGCGCATGAAAGAGCCAAAGGGATGAAATGAAATTTTAGGGGGCAAAAAAAAGGTCGAAAGGTAATTACTCCTCCCAACCTTTCTCTACCGCTCCATTGAACTCACAGACAGATATATTCGCGCAAAAATTATAACACAGTTTGTAGACGAAATGGCTTATTTTTTCTGACATAATGGGTGGGCGTGTTGATACTGATCCATCTTAAGGGCATTGCCTAATTTCGTATAAATTTGGGTCGATGCCATACTTTTATGCCCCAAAAGTTCACTCACATCGGCAATACGCGCCCCATGATTAAGCAACTCGGTCGCATACGAATGACGTAATTGGTGGGGAGTGACCGCAAACCCAACACGGGCAAAAGCGCGACTAAGGCGATAGCGCAAATGGCTCTCAGAACATTTTTTACCCCCTGATTCAAAAACATACGTTCCGTGATCTTCCCGCATCGTTTGAAAAAGCGTATAGACCTGAGGCAGCATGGGAATGTCCCGCTCTTTTCCCCCTTTACCCCTAACGCGGCACCATTGATTCCCCACATCAGCAACGTTTAGATGAGAGAGTTCTGCTATACGCAATCCCATCGAATAGATCAAAAATATCATCAGTTTTTCTTCCCCATTTGCCTGTTCTATTGCCCGCATAATATGGTCATGCGGGATCGGTTTGGGGAGGGTTTGGGGGATTTTGATCGCGCTGTCGCCATACAATTGCACCGTTTTGGTTGTCCGTAGATAGGTGATGAAACTGCGAATGGCACTGAGTTTTGCGGCGATACTTTTGGCTTTAAGTGGGGCAATGTGGAGACGAAGGGGGGTAAGATTGATGGTGAGAATCCCCTCCTCTTCGACTATCTCGGAGAGACGAATCATCTGCGTAAGGGCATTATCATAACTGCATACGGTGAGGAGAGAATACCCCCGTATCCCCTCTAAATAGCGTAAAAATTTCTCTTTATCGTAGTGTAAAGCGGTACGAATATCAAAGGGCATGGCGCATTAAGTGCGTATGGATAAGGGTTTTTGCCCCCTCTTTATCCATTCCCACCACGTCAAGAGGTTCGGAGGCATAAAAGTGGAGGGTTCCAAAGGGTTTAGGGATGACAAAACGATCCCAACTCCCCAGTTGCCAATAGCGTGAGGGGTGGCAGTGAAAGACTATAATCTTCGCCTTACGCCGTTGCGCCATAAGGACAATCCCCTCATTTAGGGTGTAGCGAGGTCCTTTTGGCCCATCAGGGGTGATCCCAATGTCGTACCCCTCTTCCAAAAAACGGATCCCTTGTATCAACACTTTAGCACCCCCACGGGTGGTTGATCCATGAATCGACCCTAACCCAAAAAATCGGATAATCCCTGCGATGAGTTGACCATCAAAATGTTCACTAATGATCACTTTGGCGTTGGGTTTGTCCCGAAAATGGTAATACAAATACGGTTGCATCAACAAATCCCCATGCCAACAGGCGAAAATAACCGGTTCAGGGGGGATAGTCGTGGAGAGATGAAACACTTTTTTAGAGAGAAGATAGAGCAGTCGGATCAGCAATCCCCCCACCAAGGGGACAAGCCAAAGGGCAAGTCGTCGAAGCAGTTTTTTACGCAACAATTTCCCCATACGCCACGGCGCGGGAGACTTCAGTAATTTTGACCTTGGCAATCGTCCCTAAATACTCCTCGGAGCCTTTGACCTTAACGCTGACATTGTTATCGGTGCGTCCTGCCACGTAGCCATCGCTGCGTAACTCTTCAAAATAGACTTCAACCACCTTATCCATAGTTGCCCATTTGAGTTCATCCAAAATTTCATCTTGACGCGCTTGCAACTGATGAAGACGTTGGGAGGCTATTTCCGGATCAACAACATTGGTAAAATGTTCCGCTTCAGTCAGCGGTCGAGGGGAGTATTTAAAACTAAACACTTGCTCAAATCGGACAGCATTAAGCACCTCCATCGTTTGCGCAAAATCCTCTTCCGTTTCTCCGGGAAAAGCGACGATAATATCGGTACTAATGCTCACATTAGGGACCAATGCGCGCAATTTTGCGACACGATTTAAAAACCACTCTTTGGTATAACCGCGCTTCATCGCTTTGAGAATTTCGGTTGAGCCACTTTGGAGGGGCATATGCATCGATTTACAGATTTTGGGATTAGCGGCAAACTCTTCGATAAACTCATCATCCATATGCAAGGGATGAGGAGAGGTAAAGCGAATCCGCTCCACCCCCTCAATGGCACTGACACGGCGAAGCAACTCAGTAAAATTAACCTTCTCATGCTCCCCCGAAAAGCGGCGACCGTAATGGTTGACATTTTGACCCAATAAAAAGATCTCTTTTGCCCCACTCTCTACCGCTCGACGCGCCTCAGCGACGATCAGATCTGAGGGGATAGAGATCTCATCCCCACGGGTTTTGGGGACGATACAAAAGGTACATTGTTTGTCACACCCTATGGAAATATTAATATAGGCTTTGTAGGTCGTCGTCCGAAACTCTTTGAACGCAAACTGGGATTCATCGTAATCGATGTCGATTTCGACTGCTTTATCGTGGTGGATAATCGTCCCAATTTTAGAGACATTGCGCGCCCCCAAAACAAAATTGACATACGGTGCGCGCTTAATAATCTCTTTGCCCAAATGGGACGCGGTACATCCACATACCCCCATTTTGGCATCGGCTTTTTTCAATCGATTAAAAACACCCAATTCCGAAAACAATTTATGAACAGGTTTTTCACGCACCGAACAGGTATTGATCACAATCAAATCGGCTTGCGCAGCATCGGTGGTGAGTTCATACCCCTCACGCGCATGAAGTTCGGCGATAATGTGTTCCGAATCGCGAACATTCATCGCGCATCCAAGGGTCTCGATAAAAAGCTTTTTAGCCATTATAAGATATACACTTCGTAGAGGTATTCACTCACCGAGAGACTAAATTTCACCTCTCGCATGTAAAAGCTTTTCCCTTGCGCTTCAAAATGGTCTTGCAAGGCAAGAAGATCTTTATGGGAGTTTTCACGATCAAAATACAGAATCAATGAATTGTTTTTTTCCACCATCTCGGTAATCTTTTTCAGATCAATTTTTTTGGGTTTTGCGTCTAATTCTGTCCGTGCAAGCTTTAATTCCATGAGTATATCCCTTTGATAACGTAGTGTTTTATGATTTTGAATTATATCGGTGTTTCAATAAATATCCTATTAAGTCTTTTTTTTGTATACTAGCCCCTCTTCATAAAAAAGCTTCCCATTGACCTTTATTTTTTTATGATCCACCCAAACAAGAGGATATTCTTATGGAAAATATACTAGATATTATTGATTCAATCGCCAGTGAAAAAGGGCTTAATCGTGAAAACGTCACCGAAGCGATCAAAACGGCGTTTATCCAAACCGCTAAACGGATTATTAACCCCACGTTTGCGTTTGAAGCGGACGTTGATGAGCGCACCAAACAGGTTAAATTACGCCAAGTGATCACCGTCGTTGCCGATGATGCGCACGAATTAGAAGGGGAAAAAGCGGGAGCGTATATGAGCATCACCGCCGCAAAAGCGATCGATGATGAAGCCGAAGTGGGGGATCAACTCCAAATGGAGCATGAATTAGAGACCTACGGTCGAAGCGCGTTTGCAGCATTGCACCGTGAAATCGAATTTCACATCCAACGCCTTGTCGAAAATGAGCTGTACGATAAATACAAAAACAAGATCAATACCATCGTCTCAGGGCGTGTTACCCGTGTCGATAATGACCAAAACACCACCATCGAAATCGATGAAATTCGTGCCGTCCTCACGATGAAAAGTCGTATTAAAGGGGAAAAATTCAAAGTCGGTGATGTGATCAGCGCCCTTGTCCGTCGTGTGAATGTCGATAAAGTAATGGGGATTTCGATGGAACTTTCCCGTACTGCCCCCAAATTTTTGGAAGAGCTTTTAGCCCTTGAAGTCCCTGAGATCAAAGATGGTATCGTCGTGATCGAAAAATGCGCTCGTATCCCCGGGGAGCGTGCCAAAATTGCCCTCTATACCAATCGACCGCAGATCGATCCTATCGGGGCGACTGTAGGGGTTCGTGGGGTTCGGATTAATTCGGTCAGCGAAGAGCTGTGTGGGGAAAATATCGACTGTATCGAATACTCGGCTTCTCCGGAATTGTTTATCTCCCGTGCCATGAGTCCTGCCATTATCAGCGCGGTCAATGTCAGCGAAGAACCCAATGGGGAGAAAAAAGCAATCGTCACCCTCCCCAGTGATCAAAAATCCAAAGCCATTGGAAAAAGCGGTATCAATATCCGTTTGGCATCGATGCTTACAGGGTATACCATCGAACTCAAAGAGCAAGGGGAATCCAAAGCACGCGAAGAGAAAAAAGAGGGGCTTAGTTCCCTTGAAGCCCTTTTTGGGAATTAATAACGTCGTCACCCTGAACTCGATTCAGGGTCTAAAAAGAGCAGATGCTGAATCACGTTCAGCATGACACAGATCAAGGCGGGAATCCAGCTTCTCAACACTAACTTCGTACAAAAATCATTCCATCACGTTAAAAAGTTAACCAATAAACAGCAGATTGTTTCATGAAAAACCTTTTTAGCTGGATTCCCGCCTTCGCGGGAATGACGTATTTCGTCACCCTGAACTTCTCCCCTCCGTCACCCTAAGCTTAACTCAGGGTCTAAAAAGAGCTGGATTCCCGCCTTCGCGGGAATGACGTATTTCGTCACCCTAAGCTTAACTCAGGGTCTAAAAAGAGCTGGATTCCCGCCTTCGCGG
>JAVHOQ010000026.1:0-9140 GCA_036170115.1 Sulfuricurvum sp. | reverse complement strand
GGTCTAAAAAGAGCTGGATTCCCGCCTTCGCGGGAATGACGTATTTCGTCACCCTGAACTTCTCCCCTCCGTCACCCTGAACTCGATTCAGGGTCTAAGAAAAAGATTCTGAATCAAGTTCAGAATGACGAGGAACATTACCGCTTCACAAACGGATTGAGCTTCAACAATACCCCATCGGCAATTTGATTCCCCACTAACGTCAAAAGCGCACTCATAATCAAAATCCCCATAATCACCGGATAATCACGACTCATAACACTGTTATAAAAAAGTTGTCCCATCCCCTCAATCCCAAAAATGGACTCCAAAATCACCGATCCCCCAATAAATCCCGGAAGCGATAACCCCACCATCGTCACTACGGGGGGTAAAAGATTGGGCATGATAATTCGACGAATCAGAAGCTTCTCACTCACCCCTCTCACCCGTGCGAAATAGACATAGTCACTTTTTAAAATCTCCAGCGTCAAGGAACGCACCGTGAGAATCAAACTCCCCACCCCCACAAAAACAATGACCGTAATGGGAAGAACCAAATGCCATCCCATATCCCAATAATACCCCATACCACTGGGAGGTTCAAGTGAATGCAATCCTGCGATAGGAAACCACCCCAAGGTGACACTCCCCACCATCATCAACACCAATGCCAAATAATACGAAGGCATCGCAAAACTAAGTAATGACAATTGGGTCAAAAAACGATCACTGAGCATCTCATAACGCAATGCCGAGCGTATCCCCAAGTGTAACCCCATCCAAAAGGTGACTACAAACGCAATCCCATTCATCCACAACGTCACGGGAAGACGATCCATAATGACGTGTGAAACGGCTTCGCCACTGACAAAGGAGATACCAAAATCAAGGCGTGAAAGATTAATGATCCAGCTCAAATATTGTTGGGCTAAGGGTTTGTCCAGTCCATAGATGGATTTGAGATGCGCGATATTTTCGGGGGTCATATTGGGATTAAGGTCACTCCCCATAAAACTGTTCGGAGCTGTGTGCATCGCCAAAAAGGAGATCACGGAGATGAGAAACAACATCAAAAAGGTATACGAAAGGGAACGGAATAAGTATTTCATGGGATGATTATAACAGACGAAAAAAAAGGAGTCAAGAGAAGTTTCGTCACCCTGAATGTGATTCAGGGTCTTGCGGATCAAGTCCGCAATGACGAGGAAGAAAAATTAGAAGTTAAGTTTCAACATTGCAAGAACGCTGTCGTAACGAGAACCTTCTGCCCCAACAGTTTTAATATTTTGATCCGTTGCTTTAGTAGAAAAATATGCCAAAGTTGCATCCAATGGTCCAAATGATTTAGACGCTGTCAATGCTGCTTCTTGTAACTTACGGTCTACTGTCAATCCAGCTGCACGACCATTTACGTTAGTGTATTGTGCACCCAATGTCGCAATACCAGCAAGTTTGTATTCAGCAGCAAGAGCGTATGAACGTGCACCAGCATTTCCTACATATCCATAGTTCCAGTATGCTTCAGTGTACAATTTAGACTGAGCTCCAGCCAAGTTATTGGTTGCGGTATTAGCAATTTTCAATACACCGTCTTTATTAACTTTTGAATACGCAGCTGATACTTTTAAGTTTTCAACACCTTCATAGCCCAAACGTGCTGCATACCCGTTAGAATTATTCATCTTGTTACCCGCATTTAGAGCAATTGCAACAGTACCACCTTGACCCATAAGTCCTTTAGGATTTAAATCAGCGTATTGCGCACCAATTTTAAGCCCTTTAACCAATGAACAATCAACATCTGCTTGTGCCCATACTGCATTTGCAACGTTAACAACATTGTAATCCCATACTTGAAGCGTCAAAGGTTTGAAAGAATTATTGATCGCAGCTACTGCATACGCACCATCATTCATATAAGTATTAAAGTTAGCTCCCGCAGAAACAACACCATCAACACCTACAGCACCTGTGTAAGCACCATGAAGTGCATTGGTACCATTTCCTTTACCAACCCATGCGCCTACCAACGTCGTATCAGGAAGATCTTGGTTGATCAATACTGCTGCTTCAAACGTATTAGGAACAATTGACCATTTTTCAGAGAACGCTAGAGGGGTATCCAATTCCATACGTCCGATTTTAGCCGTGGTTTTACCTGCAGTCGCAGCCATCCATGCTTCAGCTACCCATGATGCATCATTTACTTGTGCGCCAAATTGTGAACCATTACCTGCTGCAGCGTGTGCGCCTGTCCAAGTGTTACTTACAAGGTTGTTCTCAAGACCAAGCGTACTAACATAGTAACCCGTAACCCCGAAAGAAACACCTTTCATCAAATCACCCGTAACACCCAAACGAACAGCAGTGTCAGCAAAACTAGTTTCTTTGTTACCAAGAGAGCCATTAGTTTTAAGACCTGTACTATTAGATGTAAATTGTGCGTTATTCGTACCGTAGAACAAACTTGCATCACCTGTTACTTTAACATTATCAAGAGCAAACGCACTCGTTGCACCAACGACCATTGCAGCCACTAAACTCATTTTAACTAATTTCATCTGATTCTCCTTAAATAAAACTTGAACAATGGAGCTACCCGTATTCAGTTTTGCGACCATTATTGTAACGCCCAAAATCTTAATTTATCCTGTAAGAGCCCATTTGTATTTACTATCCGTTTACTCAAATAGTGGTTTACATTACGCGATTGCTTCCCAACCCGTCACCCTGAACTCGATTCAGGGTCTTAGATTGCGGATCAAGTCCGCAATGACGAAGTGCATCACCCCGAACGTGATTCGGGGTCTAAAGAGAGCAGATGCTGAATCAAGTTCAGCATGACGCGGATCAAGTCCGCAATGACGAAGTGCATCACCCCGAACGTGATTCGGGGTCTAAAGAGAGCAGATGCTGAATCAAGTTCAGCATGACGCGGATCAAGTCCGCAATGACGAATTTTCGGTATTCTCCACTGTTTTGTGCTATAGTATGCTCCTCTTTGGTAAATGCCAAATCAATTATGGATGACAGAAAGGAATTTTTCGTATGACCCTCAAACCCTACCTTTACGCTACCGTTTCAGCCCTTGTATTAAGTGGATGTTTTGCCAATACGGTGGGAGTGACCCCCTCTCAGAACACAACGCTTCGAGCCGTTTCCCCCAGCGATACCGCCGCTTCCCAAAAAGAGGGGATGATGCAACGCTCCCTTGATGGTTGGCTTAAAGAGGAGTGGAAACCCCTCTCAAGCCCCACTATTCCTGTGGTCAAGACCATCACTACCTCGGATGGTTCCATCGTTCAAACCAAAACCGAAGCAACCCAAATCATCACCACTACTACCGCACCCAGTGGTGAAGTGACTACGACCACCACCCCTGTGGTCGCTGAACCTGAAGACACGACCCCGTTTACCTTACAAAAATACGCGGACAAATGGAAAGTGTATAATGAGAATAAAGAGAAGCTAAAAGAAGGAAAACCGCAAGAGCCTTCACATGTCGGTAAAATACAACAAATGCCCGTCATTGGAAAGTAACATTTCGTAACACAGAGGATTCTGTGTCATCCCGAATTAGCTTCGGGAACTCCGCTTAGACCCTGAATCAAGTTCAGGGTGACGAAATCACGTTCTAGGGTGACAAAATTCGTCCTTCTCGAGACAGAGAAAATAACGCTTCCCCGTCATTCCCGCGAAGGCGGGAATCCAGCTTCTAAACAATATCTTCATATAAATCCTTCCATTGAGGATTGAACTCTTCGATAATTCTCAATTTCCAATTACGATGCCATTTTTTTATCGCTTTTTCTCGTAAGATAGCACTTTCCATAGTATTATGCAATTCATACCATACCAATAGATGGGTATGGTATTTTGCGCTAAAACTTTCTACTGCATGACTTTTGTGTTCATAAATACGTTTTGAGAGATTAGAAGTTACCCCAATGTACAGAGTGCCATTTGGTTGAGAAGCTAACAGATAAACAGCAGGTTGTTTCACAAAAAACCTTTTTGAGCTGGATTCAGTGACATCGGTGCTATTGCACATCGATGCCCCGCTTCAAGCTAAAAATGATAAGAAATTATCATTTTTTACGCTTTACGCCCTTCGCGGGAATGACGGGAAAATGTTACTTCCACTGCCTCAGAAATCCAGAGACTCAAATACGTCTTTGGTTACGCTCTATTTTCCCACACAAAAACCGTTTTTCCTTCATCGTTTTTTTCGACTGCAGGCATTGCCATGATGTTATACCCCGCATCAACGTAGTGAACTTCACCGCTTACTCCACTGGCTAAATCACTCAATAAATACAAAGCCGAATTTCCCACCTCTTCGATGGTCACGTTTTTGCGTAAAGGGGCATTGGCTTCATTCCAATTAAGAATTTGTTTAAAATCACCGATACCACTGGCAGCCAACGTTTTAATGGGTCCTGCACTGATAGCATTAACCCGTTGCCCTTTGGTCTCACCCAGTTCAACTGCCATATAACGGACACTGGCTTCCAAGGCTGCTTTCGCAACACCCATAACATTATAATGGGGGATGTATTTAGCTCCACCCAAATAACTCAGGGTGATAATAGACGCTTTGGGGGCTAAAACACCCTCTAAACGGTTGGTTAAATCAATAAAAGAGTAGACCGAAATATCCATAGCCACTTGAAACGCCGCTTGAGAAGTTTTCATAAATCCTTCACTGAGCGCCTCTTTGGGGGCAAAGGCAACCGAATGCACCAAGAAATCAATCTCGCCAAAATCATGTGCGACCAAATCCGCAATCGCTTCCATATCGGTCTCATCAGAGACATCCAATTTGTAGACAGGGGAGTTATCAAATTTTAACGCAATGGGTTCTACCCGTTTTTTAAGCGAATCATTGAGATAGGTAAAAGCCATTTTTGCACCGTGTGCGTGAAGTGCTTGCGCAATTCCATACGCGATGGATTTATCATTCGCCAACCCAACAATGAGCCCTTTTTTTCCTTGCATTAACATTTTTTATTCTCCTTTAGTTATTAATTCGGTCGCTTGCGCGATCATTTCACAAAAATCAGAGGCACTTAACGCCGCTGATCCCACCAAAACACCATCGACATTGGTCAATGCCATAATCTCTTGAGCATTGGTCACTTTCACACTCCCTCCATACAAAAGAGGGGCGGAGGTTTTAGCACGTATGCTTGCATGGACAGCTTCAATTTGATCATTGGTCGGAACCAATCCTGTCCCAATCGCCCAAACAGGCTCGTAGGCGATAATCAAATCGGGATACGTTAAATCAATGCCAACGTATTGCGCGTCCACATACGCCATCAATGCTTCATCTCCCGCTTCGCGTACCTCAAGAGGTTCCCCCACACAATAGACAATCACAAATCCCTCTTGGGCAAAAAAGCGAAATTTTTGGGCAATTTGTTCTTGGGTTTCCCCCAAAACATGACGACGCTCACTGTGACCGATGAGAATTGTTTTCACATCAAATTCATCAAGTTGTTCAAGGGTGATCTCCCCCGTAAATGCCCCCTTAGGTGCAGGATACGCGTTTTGTACCCCGATCAAAACGTTACGAGGATCATGTTCCAACGCCGTAAACGGAGGAAAAACGATCACCGTATCACTAATCTCATTCGCAAAAACAAAGGATTCAACCACTGCCATATACGCTCTTGTCTCTTGTCTGGTTTTATTCGCTTTAAAATTGGCACATAAAATCATTGCGGCTCCTTTATTTTTACGGTATTTATTTCATTAAGGGTTTGACCCCTGGGAGTACTTTTCCCTCTAATAATTCCAAAGAAGCACCCCCCCCTGTGGAGATAAAGCTCATATCCTCATCAACGCCCACTCGTTGTACTAAATCGGCGGTATCTCCCCCCCCTACAACGGTCGTTGCGTCCATATCGGCAACAATATGGGCGATTTTAGTGGAACCTTTGGCAAATTTTTCCATCTCAAAAACCCCCATAGGTCCATTCCACAGAACCGTTTCGACATTTTCAAGGACTTGGCGATACAACTCAACCGTAGCACGTCCAATATCCAATCCCATCCATCCATCAGGGATCTCTTGGATACTCACCGCACGAGTATGGGCATCGGCTTGAAATTTATCGGCGATAATGACATCAACGGGGAGATAAAATTTCACCCCCAAGGTACGCGCTTCTGCCATAATTTCTTTGGCTTCTTCCATCAAGTCATCTTCCACTAAGGAGTTTCCGACATCATGACCCAATGCTTTAAGGAACGTAAACGCCATCCCTCCCCCAATGAGAATTTTATCTACGCGTGGTAAAAGGTGTACCAATGCCTGCAATTTTCCAGAGACCTTTGACCCTCCGACAATCGCGGCAAAGGGACGGGTTGGACGTTCTAAGAGGGTATCGAAAAATTCGATCTCTTTGAGCAACAAAAATCCTGCGGCTTTATGCTCAGCATCAAAATGGTCGGTAATGCCCGCAACCGAAGCATGCGCTCGGTGACTCACCCCAAACGCATCATTGATATACACTTCTGCCAACGATGCCAATTGCGCGCTCAAAGCTGCATCATTTTTGGTCTCACCAATCTCGAAGCGAAGATTTTCAAGCAATAAAATTTCCCCGTGCTTGAGATTAGCCGCCAACGCTTTGGTCTCCTCTCCTACCACATCGGGAGCAAGCGTTACGTCCATTTTGAGCAATTGATGCAATCGACGTGCAACATGGTGCAACGAATCCTCTTGACTAAACACGCCCCCTTTGGGTCGACCAAAATGGGAAGCCAAAATAATGGCGCACTCTTGATCCAAACAATACTTAATGGTTGCTAATGCCGAACGGATTCGACGATCATCGGTAATATTCCCAAACTCATCCATTGGAACGTTAAAGTCACATCGGATAAAGACCTTTTTTTGGAATAACTCACACTCTTTAATGCTTAACAGTTTCATACTTCCCCCTTGTAATTTGAAATAAACAGTGCCATCTCAATGAGTCGATTGGAATACCCCCACTCATTGTCATACCACGCCATGATTTTAACCAAATCTCCATCAACAACTTGAATTAAATCCGCTGCAACCGTCGCGCTGTAGGATGACCCCACAAAATCTTGCGATACACGATACCGCTCGTCCACTTCTAAGATACCCTTTAACTCCCCGTGCGCTTTGGAGGTAAATAACGCACGGATCTCTTCTTTGGTTGTTTTGCGGGATACCAAGACATTTAAATCGACCATGGAGACATCGGGAGTGGGGACACGAACACTTTGTCCGTGCAATTTACCCGCTAACTTAGGCAAGACCAACGAGAGGGCTTTTGCTGCGCCTGTCGTGGTGGGAACCATATTGACCCCTGCTGCACGGGAACGACGTTTGTCATTGGCATGGGCGGTATCAATAATGGCTTGACCATTGGTATACGCATGCACGGTGGTCATCAACCCTTTTTCAATTCCCAACGCATCATCAATAATTTTAGCAATGGGTCCCAAGCAATTGGTGGTACACGAGGCATTAGAGATAATAGCCTCCCCCCGATAGTCATGCGCATTGACCCCCAAGACAAACGTTGGGATAGCACTGTCCGCCGTTGGGGCAGAGAGGATCACTTTCTTAACCCCTTTGGAAAGATGATGTCGTGTCGTATCACTGGTTAAGAATAATCCACTGCACTCCAAAACAACCTCAGCCCCACACGCACCAAAATCAAGATTTTCAGGATTTTTTTCACAAAACAGCGCAATAGAACGATCACCATAACGAAGGGTATTTTCCTGAATAGACAAAGCATCACCCACAAATTGCCCATGAACCGAATCGTTTTGCAATAAATAAAGCATCATCTCAGGGGTTGCCATATCATTAATAGCAACCAATTCTACTTTCGATTGTGCGAGAATGAGCCGCGTTACGCAACGACCAATTCTCCCAAAACCATTAATTGCTATTTTCAGTGCCATTGTCTTTTGTCCTAGTTACCGTATATAGGGGGATTTTACCAAAAATCGGTTATAATTTCGTTTAAAAAAAGTGGTAGCGCAATGAATATCGCACTCTACGGTGGTAGTTTTGATCCTCCCCATCGTGGTCATGTTCACGTAGCGTTAGAGGCGATCAAAACGTTGGATGTCGATAAGCTTATCCTTGTCCCCGCGTATAAAAATCCGTTCAAATCTTCAGTGTGTGCGGAAGGAAAACAGCGACTTCACTGGCTCAAGCACCTCTTTGATCCTTATCCGAAAATTGAGATCAGCTCTTTTGAACTCGATTTAGGCCGAAGCGTCTATACCATCGAAACCGTGTTGCATTACGCCAAAATGGCCAAGAAGCTCTACTTGATTATCGGTGCGGATAATCTCTCTACCCTGCCGCACTGGAAAGAGAGCCAGCGATTGCAAGAGATCGTCACCTTCGTGGTCGCTTCACGTGATGGCATTGATATCCCTGATACCATGCTGCAACTTAATGTGGATGAACCTGTAAGTTCAACCCATTTTCGAGCCACTTTTTCCCCTCTTGGTCTCTCTAAAGAGATTGAAAGTGAAATTATACTTTACTACAAAAGGAACCTTATGAACCCACGAATTGAAAAAATTCACTCCGTTTTAGATATGAACAAAGCCGAAGACATTCAAGTCTTTGAATTAACCGGCAGTGACTATTTCGCTGATTATGTTGTCTTAGCCTCGTCACTGGGTGAGCGTCACACCCTCGCGTTGCTCGATCACCTACGAAAAGGGCTAAAACCGGAAGAACAATTTTTATACGTTGATGAGAGTGGCGACTGGGTTGCGATTGACTTGGGTGACATCCTTATCCACATTTTGACCCCTCAATATCGCCTAAAATACGATTTGGAAAGTTTTTTAGCGGACGTAAGTGCGCGTAAAAACAAACACTAAATCAAACGGTTAAGCCAGATTCAGTGACATCGGTGCTATGCACATCGATGCCCCGCTTCAAGCTAAAAATGATAAGAAATTACCATTTTTTACGCTTTACACCCTTCGCGGGAATGACGAAATTCAAATACCCCTAAAAAGCATATAATCGCATAACGGAAGCAAGGTCAGTTGGTAATTGATAAAGGTTGAAGAAGATGTGATAATTACGGTGTTTGTAAGTGGTGCGCCCGAAGGAATTCGAATCCCTGACCGCCGGT
>JAVHOQ010000025.1:0-19976 GCA_036170115.1 Sulfuricurvum sp. | reverse complement strand
ACACCTTCGTACGACATTCACAGTGATGGTCAGGCTACGGTTGTGGTCGGTAATAACAATACCGTTACCAATAATCACTAAAAAAGAGTACCCTATGCAAACTTCTTATCCAAAAAATCATCCCTTTTTCTTTCGTCTTGGTGTGCTAATCCTTTTGTCTTTGGTTCCTGCTATGGCAGTACCTTCCATTACTGCCCATGATCATAGTACGGTTATTTGGGGTAATGGCAATACGGTTAATAATAATTATTCTCCTCAACTTTTGAGAGAAATTTCAACAAAGTTGGATCGATTAACACAGAATCAAAATAAAGAAAACCGCCTTGCCCAAGAGAACCAACAGCTCAAAGCCCAAATGAGACAACTCTCCCAACAACTCGCCCGTGCTACTGCGAATCATGATACGGCAGCGATCCAAGCAGTGAGAGGATTGAACCAAGGTAACCTCTCACCCACCGCCGATTATTTGCGCGCCATTGCCCAAAAAGCCCGCAGTGAGGGGATTCACAAGAATGCTCAAGCTGCTGAAGCGATGCGCCAGCTCGCCTCCATCAGCACCACTGCAGAGGCACTAAAAGCCCTCCAAAGCGCGTGTGACTATGAACCTGACAACGCCCTCAACTGGAATTTATTGGGGGATATGCACCTTCAAGCAGGTGATGTCGCACGTGCTGAGGGGGCGTATACGCAGCTGCTTCAGCTTGCCCAAACCGCGACCCGATCCCACCCCAATGACCTTAATGCCCAACGTGATCTGAGTGTCTCGTACAACAAAATCGGTAACATCCAACAAACTCAAGGGGATCTAAAAGGGGCATTGGCTTCGTATCAAGCTACTCATGCTATATTAAAAACCCTCGCCCAAAAGGATACGGGTAACAATGAGGCGCAACGTGATCTGAGTGTCTCGTACAACAACATCGGCACCATCCAACAAGCTCAAGGGGATCTAAAGGGGGCATTGGCATCGTATCGCGCTAGCCTTGCTATCCGCCAATCCCTCGCCCAAAAGGATACGGGGAATGTGCAAGGGCAAACGGATTTGGTGATCTCCTACTGGAAATTAGCACACGTCAGTCAGGGTAACGAATCAAAAGGATTTTTACGACAAGGGTTAGCGATTTTGGAACAATTAGCACGCGAAAATCGGTTGGATGCGGATCAAAAAAGTCGTTGGTTACCCTTATTTCGGAATGCGTTGGCACACTAACTTATGGGTTGTTGATGGATGTGAATAAGACCCTGAATCAAGTTCAGGGTGACAGGGGACTGTTCAGGGTGACGAGTTAGCTTGCCTTATGTACCATTTGCTCTAACTTTAATCGTTCTGCAATCCATACTTTGATAATCGATTGGCGCGTTACGCCGATCTTTTTGGCTTCGCTATCGAGGGCATTAATGATCCATTGAGGAAAATCGACATTGACTTTTTTAGGTTGCAATCCGATCCGTTTTGCAGACGTGAGGTCAAGATAGTCACTTATATCTCCCCCTTCATCAAAAAGGGTATCCAATTCTTCAGCTTTCATCATAAATCCTTTTTTCATTTTCTCGTGTTCTACGGACAGAAATCAGTCGAATTGTATCTCCACGATAGGTATAAAATGCAATCCATAGTTTGTCATCAATTCTACCAATGAGGGCAAAACGGTTTTCGGTATCACTTTTTGCCCTTATCTCTAACGCATTGGCATCTTGCCACACCAATTGAGCTTCATCAAAATCAATACCATGTTTGACCAAATTGGAAGCACTTTTATCAGGATCGTATTCAAATCTCATTACAGCACTTTACTTTTATTTAGTAAAAACAATACCTTTTTTATACTTTTATATCAATAAAGTGGATATTCGAGCTGTATTACGGCTAAATTATGGTGCGTTTGAAAAAAGAGGGGAAATTAAACGCAAAGCAAAAAGATTGGGAACAAAGACTGCGTAATTTGTTGGTGGATTAATACACCCTAGTGAACGAGACCCTGAATCGAGTTCAGGGTGACGATCTCTGTCATGCTGAACTTGATTCAGTATCTCCTCTCTTAGACCCTGAAACCAGTTCAGGGTGACGAAATTCTCTCATTCCCACGAAGGGGGGGGGAATCTGGCTTTATCTAGGGAATGAGGGGGAGAGTGTTAATAGCCGCTGTTATAGACAAACAACGTAATGATGTTAAGAAGAGGATTGATTGCAACCACCGCAAAGATTGTTCCCACCGCGGCAATACCAATAATGGTTTTAAGCGAAAGTGAGGCATTGAGTAAAATCTCTTGACCATACCCTTTGACCGGTTCTTTCATAAACATAAAGACGATGAGTTTCAAATAATAGTAAGCAGCAATCGCCGAGTTTAACGCCATAATCAACGCCAATCCCAAATAATGGGCACTCACCGCTGAACCAATGATGTACAATTTACCCCAAAAGAGGGCGAAAGGGGGAATCCCTGTCAAGGAAAGCATAAACAATCCCATAACAACCGCTGCCATGGGCATCGTACGGATCATCCCTGAGAATTTTTCATACGGATGGTCGGAGCTTTGTCCGGGGAGAAGATTTTTTTGACGATTTACCCATAACATGGCAAAAGCTCCCAAATTGGTAAAGCTAAACAATGCCCAGTAAAGGAACAACGCGCTGTTGGATTGGGTTGTTCCGATCAGAATTGCCGACATGACAAACCCTGCATGAGAAATGGAGCTGTATGCCAACATCCGTTTAACATCGGTTTGTACCAATGCCCAAATATTAGCAGCAGTCATGGTCACGACCACGATAACATACAAGACTACTTGAAGCCAAACGACACCCGTATGTACCAAAAATTCAAACAGACGCATCGCCACAATAAAACCAGCAATTTTAGGAACGATGGACATATATCCCGCTAATGCTGCCGAAGAACCCTCATAGACATCGGGTGTCCATGTGTGAAAAGGAACCATAGAGATTTTAAATCCAATCGCCGCCAATAAAAAGAGTACCCCAAGAAGGACAAAGCCAATATTGGCATAACCATCCTGCGCTAAATTCATAGCGATTTGATGAATTTCTACCGATCCTGTAATCGCATAAAAGACCATCGAACCAAAAGCGAAAAAGCCTGCTGCCAATGCTCCCATGGTAAAATATTTAATCGCCGCTTCAAACGATTTGGATCGGTTATGAAGGGCAATCAACGTATACAATGCCAACGATGCTGTTTCCAATCCAACGAAGATCAGGATCAAATTGTCCGTAGCAACCATGAATTGGAACCCTGCAATCATAAACAAGAAAAGGGCAAAATACTCAGGATAATCATATTCATGAAACCGTTTAGAGGTCAATGCTAACGGAATAAAGAGCATAGAGACCGCAACGATGATGATTTGAGACAAGATAGAAAGACCATCCATCAACATCATATTAAACATCCCAACTACCGTGCCACTGTTGACAAAGATATTCCCAAAATCAATCAAGGCACCCAAATCAAGCAACAAAAAGAGTAAGCTGATCATGACGTACAATGACTTATGAAGCCCCTCTTTAAAGAGATCAATGGATAAAATAGCCAACGCCCCCACAACTGCGATAAGCATAGGTGCCATGGTCGTTACGTTTAAAGACGCTAACGAAATAGAAAGTTGCCCTAACATTAGTGTGCCTCCTGCGTTGAATGGGTCGAACCGCTAAGATCAGGGATTCGCTCTTTTGCTTCGATTGTTTGTGCTTTATCGTGCATCAATTGAACGACTGCTTTGACACTGTTATTGATGGGTTCCAAAACAGGTTTAGGATAAACACCCAACCAAATAGCGACAATGACCAAAGGGATCAGTCCTATCAACTCCGTACCATTGACATCTTTGAGAGTACGATTTTCCTCTTTGGTCACAGTACCAAAGAACGCTTTTTTGTACGCACTGAGCATATAAATCGCCCCAACGATGATAGCGGTTCCTGCGACCAACGTATACGCGTGGGATTGTTTGTAGAATCCTAAAAGACTCAAAAATTCACCCACGAAATTGATGGTCAATGGCAATCCAACCGATGCCATCATCATGATCCCAAAAATGGTCGCATAACGGGGCATAACGGAGGCAAGACCGCCAAATTCCGACATCAATTTGGTATGACGGCGGTCATAAATAACCCCTACCAATAAGAACAATGCACCCGACACAACTCCATGCGCAATCATCAAAAAGACTGAACCCGAGATTCCTTCTACCGTTAATGAAAAGGTTCCCAATACGATAACCCCCATGTGAGAGACCGAACTGTAGGCAACGACTTGTTTAATGTCTTCTTGCGCATACGCAACCATCGCCGTATAGACAATCATGATAATCGCCAAAATAGCAATCGGGAACATAAAAGCAACCGAAGCATCAGGGAACAATGGTAAAGAGAAACGGACAAAGGCGTACGTCCCCATTTTGAGCAATACCGCTGCCAAGATCACCGAACCGATGGTAGGTGCTTGACCGTGCGCGTACGGAAGCCATGTGTGGAAAGGGAACATCGGCACTTTGATCGCAAAGCCCAAGAAGAAGGCAGCAAATAACCACAGTTGGTAGTCCAATGGCAATTGTAAACGATACCATTCTAATAAAGAGAAACTCCACTCACCCGTTGCCATATGATAAAGGTGTGCCATAAACAGCATCCCCACCAACATCACCAACGAACCCGTGAAGGTATAGAGGAAAAATTTGATCGACGCATAAATACGAAGTGGTCCGCCCCATGCACCGATGATATACAACATAGGAACCAACGACAATTCCCAAAACACGTAGAAAAGGATCGCATCCAAAGAGGCAAAAACCCCCACCATGGTCATCTCCAAAAAAAGCAACGTGATGATCAAATCTTTGATACGGCGTTTTTCGGTCAGAGAGGCAATCCCAATGAGGGTGAAAAATGTCGAAAGGATGATGATAAACAAAGAGATACCATCAATTCCAACCAAATAATTAATCCCAAACGCGGAGATGAGCGGTGCCATCTCCATAAATTGCATCCCACCTACAGGATCATAGCTATGCCATAACCATAAAGAGAGGACAAACTCTATCGTTGCAACGGTAATCCCGTAGGCACGCGCACTGTCCTTATGAATGACGAATCCTAACATTGCTGCCAATGCTGGGAAGAAAATTAAAATCGATAAAATATGTTCTTGCATCAAGTTCTCCTTACATTGCGTGCAGGTTAACTGCGTTATAAGCCACAGTAAACGCCACAGCAAGGACCAATAAAATTACTACACCAATCACCATCCATCGAAGCATGGTAGAGAGATTCCCATTTTGCATGGTGTGTGTTTTCTCACCTGTTTGGTACACCATATTGGCAATACCATCGACGGTTGCATCCACAATTTTCAAATCAATTTGTTTCCATGCAATTTTAGAGAGTTGCATATACGGTTTTGAAAACACTTCATCATAGATTTTTGGAATGTAATATTGGTTAAATAACAGTTGATAGAAGAACCCTGATTCCACTTTGAGATCAACTTTTACCGCTTTAGCGTATTTTTTATACGCATACGCGATGGATGCGATAACCAATGCTTGCGTACCAATAATCATAATCCACAAGGTCAGATGGTTATGAATGTGATATTGTGCTGCGGGCAACAATTCACTCACCATCAGATAATAGGGGGTTTTAAACATCATACCCGCAACCACCGCAAGGATAGCCAAGGGTGCCATAGCGTACAACATAAAGGTATACGCTTCGTGTGGATGAATCCCATGTTCCAAATGTCGCTCATCTCCGTGGAAAATCAACGCAACCAAACGGAACGAGTAAAAAGCGGTCATCCCTGCTGTAGCTAACAATACCCCATAAAGAACGTAATGTTGTTCAACAAACGCCACTTCCAAAATCAAATCTTTGGAGAAAAACCCCGCCAGTGGATAGATCCCTGCCAAAGCAACCGAAGCTAAGGTCATGAAGATCCACGTTACTTTCATCGATTTTTTCAAACCACCCATTTTGAACGGATCAAGTTCATCGTGCATCGCGTGCATAACATTCCCTGCACCCAAGAACAACAACGCTTTAAAAAAGGCGTGAGCCATAAGGTGGAACAACGCAACCCAATACGCACCCAACCCAGCAGCTACGAACATATAGCCCAATTGAGAAAGCGTTGAGTACGCAACAATACGTTTCATATCACGATTGACCAATGCCATGGTGGCAGCAAACATCGCCACAAAGGCACCAAGGGTTGCAATGGCTGTCCCCACTTCAGGGATCAAGCTATAAATAGGGTTAGAACGTACCACAAGATACACCCCAGCAGTTACCATGGTCGCTGCGTGAATCAATGCGGAGACGGGAGTAGGCCCTTCCATCGCATCCGCAAGCCATGTATGCAACGGAAACTGTGCTGATTTACCCATCGCCCCAATAAAGAGGAAAATACCAATACCGGTAATCACCGCCAAAGGAAGGGTACCAATATGGGCAAATACCACATCGTATTGAAGCGAACCAAGATTCCAATAGATCATAAAGATACCAATGAGCATTGCCAAGTCGGCAATACGGTTCATAATAAACGCTTCGTTGGCAGCCCATGTGGCAGATTCTTTGTGATACCAGAATCCAATAAGGAGCCATGAACACAATCCAACCCCTTCCCATCCGATAAACAGACCCAAGAAGTTATCACTCATGACCAAAACCATCATCGAAAACACGAAGGCAGAAAGATAGGAGAAAAAGCGGTTAAACCCTTTGTCGTGACTCATGTAACCAATAGAATAGACATGAACTACCGTCGAAACGACGCTCACAACCATCATCATCGTGACACTCACTTGATCGACCACAAACCCAAAAGGGATATAAAGATCACCCGTTGCGATCCATGTCATCATCTCAACATGAACGACGTGACCATTCATAACATGACCAAGAAGCATCGCACTACTGACAAACGAGGCAAACAACAATCCTGAAGCAACAAGACCCGTGATGAGGGTCTTAGGGCTTGCTCCAAACAGTGCTGAAAACAGTGAACCCACTAGGGGAGCAAACAATGCAATGTATAAATAAATTTCCATTCTGTCCTATCCTCTCATCGATGTCATCTGATCAAGATCAATGTTACCTGTACGTTTGTACCAAATAACCAAAAGACCCAATCCTACCGCAACTTCAGATGCCGCAATCGCAATAATAAAGAACGCAAACATTTGCCCCGTATAATCGCCCCGATAATGGGAAATTGCCGCCATACCGATATTAACAGAATTCAATAAAATCTCCGTGGCAAAAAACAGCATTAACATATTTTTACGACGCATCACTCCGACCAAGCCGATCGAAAATAAGATGGTCGAAAGAACCAAATAGTGTGTGAGTGTAATTTCCATCAGTGTCCCTCCTCTTGCGTTTCATAATCAGATGGCGTATCCATCAACGCAATCTCATCTTCTCCCATAAGGGTCAGTGAAGTATCCATTTTTTTCCCTGCCAATACGATTCCCGCGACCATAGCGACCAACAACATTACCGCTGCCAGCTCAAAAGGGACCAAATATTTGGTAAACAACACCATTCCAATGGCTTGCGTATTTCCGATACTGGTATCAATGGGATACGCACCCTCCGTTGCAGTCATTCCAACAATAGGGGCTACGACAATGGCCAAAACCAAAACTGCGGCAATACCCCCTAAAACCACGACCAATACAGGATTGGCACGTTTTTCAACGATGGTACGCGTACTGTCAAAAAACATCATCCCAAAGGCATACAGCGCCATTACTGCACCGGTGTAGACGATAATTTGGATGGCTCCCAAAAAGTCAGCACCCAAAATAAAGAAAAAAGCCGAAATAAAAATCATCCCTGCTGCCATTGAGGTGAGGGCGTACAATGCTTGAGAGGTCATCACCGTAATCGTAAACATGACGATGGTGAGTATCGCAAACAGATAAAAAGCAATTGCTTCAAACATACAGTCTCCTTAATACGCTAGAGGCGTTTTTTTAACGCTCTCATTAGGGGTAATCGAACCAAAGCCCGGATATTCCGCTTGCTGACCTGAGGTTAAAAAATCCAGTGGGGTCAACATATCGTCTTTAATCACAAAATGAGCCCGTTGTTCAGAACCATTTTCGTACCGTTGACCATGAACAATCGCCAATTCTGGACACACTTCCGCACAATAGCCGCAAAAGATACAACGACCAAGGTTGATACTGTATTCGGTCACCTCTTTACGGCTGTTCTCATCAATTTTGGTATCCATACGAATACAATCAGAGATACAAATTTTTTCACACAATCCGCACCCGATACACCGCTCATACCCTGATTCCCACAAACGCAAAAGTTTGTGAACCGCACGGTAACGTGGTCCGATGGGGAGTTTTTCTTTGGGGTATTGAACGGTGTGAATGTCAAATTTGATCATCTCACGCAACACGACCCATAAACCAACAAACAACTCACCCTTAAAGGTGCGTTTGATCACCCGTTTAAACTTATCCCACCCTTGAGTCGGATACTCTTCAATATCGACATAATAGTACGTGCTGTTGGTACTTACGTTACGATCATTTAATGGCTCACTATGCATCCATCCCCCCCTTTAAAACATCATTACAAAACCGGTGATCACAACATTGATCACGGCCAGTGGCATTAACACTTTCCAGCACAACCACATCAATTGGTCAGGTCGTACATCCGGCCAAGCAGCGCGGGTCCAGAGGAAAAAGAAAAAGAAAAATGCTACTTTGAGAAGTAATCCCAACACCCCTAAGCCGGTTCCATCACCATAACCCCCCAAGAAAATAATGGCGATAACAAACGAAATAAAGAACATATTGGCATACTCACCGATGAAGAACAATCCCCAACGCATTCCTGAATACTCCGTTCCAAAACCATCAATAATCTCATGGTCATTGGCGATCAAGTGAAAAGGGGTACGACCTGTCTCTGCAAACGCGGCAATCCAAAACAACACAAACGCAACCGGTTGTGACCAAACGATCCAGCTACCGATTCCCCCTGCTTGATAGTTATTAATATCAATAAGGGACAACGATCCCACCATCATCAAGGGTGCCAACAACGACAATCCACTCACGACTTCATACGAGATAAAGACCGCTGCACTTCGCGCAGCTGAGATCAAAGAGAATTTATTCGCCGATGCCATACCTCCCAAAAGAGGACCGTACAATCCAATCGCCATTACCCCAAGGATATAAAGAATTCCAATATTAATATCAGCCACAATAGGATGGACGGTATACCCAAAGACGGTAAATTCAGGCCAAAAAGGGATGGCAGCTGCTGCCATAAACGCGGTAGCTGCGGTAATCACCGGTGCAATTTTAAAAATCGGTTTTACCACATTTTGGGGGATAATGTCCTCTTTGGTGAAAAGCTTAATCCCATCTGCTGCCACTTGAAGCAATCCAAAAGGTCCTACGTGCATAGGTCCTAAACGGCGTTGCATAAACGCCAATACTTTTCGTTCAAGATACGTACCAAACCCAGCAAGCGCTGAGAACACCAACAAGATGACCACAATTTTAACAATTGTCTCAACAATAAATGCGATATCCATGTTCTACACCTTTTCAATGGTTACATTGCTAAAGCGGTAGTCGCCCAACACTGCACCGGAGTTAATTTTCAGATCAAACGTAGGGAGATACCCTATCTCTCCCTTAATTTTTGAATCATTAATAACGGGAACAACCACCTCACCCTGAGCAGTAGCAACACGTACGGTATCTTCACCACTCAGACCATACGTACTCATCATTTCCGATGAGACATACAATCCCCCCGATTCGCGCAATTGATGGGCGCGTGCGGTGAAAGGGCTAAATTGCATGACAGGATTTGCGCGGTAGACCATTGTTCCACTCATCGCACCTTTGGTATCAAAAGGTTGGACGCTTTGATCTTCACCCATTTCAACGGTTCGAGACTCAAGTACGTACCCACGAATCTCTTCCCCCGCATTGGTATAATAATTGGGTAAAGTATCAAATTCTAACGCTTTAAAGCCCGCATCAACGGGAAGTTGTACCGTATAGTCGATGGTCAAAGAGGCTTTCAACCCCAAAGCGGAGGCAACATCATTGAGGGTATATCCTCCAAATGGCACGGCTGCATTGGTAGGATTTACCCGCTTATTGATACTGGTTAACGTCCCCTCTTGCTGATTGAGGGATGGCATATCCAAATCCCCATCTCCCAATGCACTTAACGTGAAGTCACCTGAAGTATTATAACCAATCGTACGTGTCCCAACACCGCTATCTAGGTCACAAAGGAGGGCAACCCCCAAAGTATTGGCAAGGTTGGGAATCATGGTAACGCTAAACTTCGTATACTTCTCAATCAATGCTACTAAACGGGCACAATTGGCAGCATTAGGATGGGTGTACAAATCAGCACCCACCATCAAAGTGAAATTCTCTTTTTTTGCCAAATATTTGGTTAACGTATCATTAAATCCTGCGGGAGCATTGAGATACTCCAACAAACCGTTATTATCAACCTCTACCTCTTTGTTCACTTTTTTCTTAACGGTTTTGGTTACCGTCTCAGAAACCTCTTCTTCAAGACCGGTCTCTTCATTAAGGACTTTTTTGGTGAGAGTTTCGGTCACTTTTTCATCGACGGTCTCTTGAATGGTCACCGTTTTGAGTGAATGGAACGTAGCAAGATAATCACTTACTTCTGAGGGCATCGCACTTTTATCCCCAAAAAGATCCAACATCACATACAATGCCGCTTCTTCCATCATGGGTGCATGGTTCACTTGCGTGACGTTTTTGGACATATCAGCGATCACCGGATCATTGATCGGATGAAAATAGACTCCTGCCCCTTTGTTCATCGACAACGCATTGTTCATCGCATAACGGGCATTGGGATTATCGGTTTTTAATGCACTCCCAATAGAGACCACAAAATCAGCATTATGCACTTTTTTAAGGTCTCCCTCATACAAAGATTGCCCACTAATCGCACCGTAATGTTTCAAAAAGTTTTTCAATGCCAACGCTTCGTTATTCACCAAACGGTACCCAAATTTCTCTTTGAGTTTTTGAAGAATCAACGCCTCTTCATTGGTAATGGTCGATGTAAAGGAGATGGTATCAGCATTTTTGAACGCTTCAATCGCCGCATTAAACGCTTTTGCGTCTTTGGTCACCGAGCGATTTTCAAAATCGTATCCATACCGTCCTGCCCCACACAAAGAGACATAGTTCCATTCGTTTTTAACCCGATAAATTTTCGCTTCTGGATTTTCGATCGAGGTGTGCTTGATGTCATAACTGATCTGACACCCTGCCGAACAATGGGCGCACGTGGCGGGAATTTGCGTGTGTTCCCATGCGTTGGAGGCGTATTGATAATCGCTGCTGACCAAAGCACCCACCGGACACACTGACGTACATTCACCACAATTGGTACAATCAAGGGTATCTCCCCCATTGGGGGCAATCAGCGATTTATTGAGCTTGTTCCACATGGCATACGCATCTTTGGGCATCGACGCTTTAAACGCTGCATCCAGAGGATCACTTCCCCGTGCAACGGTAGAAAGCGCACTGTCCCCAATCATATCTTTGCACACCGTAATACAACGCTCACACATGATGCACAAAGCAGGATCATAATGGATCAATCCCCAATTTTGAGCAGGTTTATGGGTGTCTTTAATCGAATAACTTTGAGAATCAACCCCGATTTCAAGGGTATAGTTTTGCAATTCACACTCACCCGATTGATCGCATACTCCACATTCGAGGGGATGGTTCACATCATACACTTCCATAATGGCCCGTTTTTCCGCCTCAATGGTGGGGGTGGTCGTGGAGATATTCATACCATTTTTGGCTTTTGCATTACACGCATAAACCTGTTTTCCATCCGCTTCTACCAAACAAATACGACACGCCAATGTTGGTGAACAGCGCGTTAAATAACAAATAGCAGGGATAAAAATCCCATTGGCACGGGCTGCATTGAGGATATATTCACCCTCTTGCGTCCGTACCTCTTTACCATCTATGGTTATCGTTATTTCATTCATGAGTTAACTTCCCACCTTTTTAAGTTGAATTTTCTCAAATCGATACCCCGTTCCCATATCACCAAAAGCGGTATCATAACGTGGTAACAAAGCAATCGTCCCCTTAAGTGTCTCATCTAAGACAAATACTTTTGCCTCATCATACCCCTCAATCATCACACTATCACCCTGAGTAATACGCGCCGCCATAGCAAACTGCATCGATCCCCGCAACGCACTATCCGCTTCTAATCCACTGCTTGCTGCGGTGTATCCATTGAATTGATTGATGGGATTACAACGATAGACAACCGTCCCGTTAAATTCGGGTAAATCTGCAATGGGTTCAAGTTGAGCAGTGACATCACCCATAATCACCTCCAAAGTGTATCCACGGTTATCTTCACCCAACGCACCGTAAAAATTCTCCAGTGCATCAAATTCAATCCCTTTAAACCCTTTTTCCTGAGGAAGTTGTACCGTGTAATCAATCGTATTACTCGCCCTCACCCCAAGTGCCGAAGCGATGTCATTGAGACAGTATCCCTCAAACGCGACTGCCACATTGGTGGGAAGAAGATGATAATTGAGAGAAACAAATGTTCCCTCTTGCGCATTGAGTGCCGGTAATGTCATGTCACACTTGCCCACAGATCCTATGACAAAATCACCTTTGGCGTTATACCCAACCACATGATCACTTTGGGTATCTTCATCCAAATCACATACCAAAGCAACCCCAACCGTGTTGACCATCAAAGGAACAATTACCAACGAAAAATCGGTCATGGATTCAATTAACGCACACAATCGAGCAATATGAGCCGCTCTTGAATGCCCCAATACATCCGAACCAATAACAAGGGTTTTACGTTTGGCACGGCGTACCATTTTCCCCATGCGGGCAAATTCTTCATCCCCAACATTGGATTCCGCGCACAAATACCCCTCATCCAAATTCTCTAAAAAGTTTTTGGTCACGTCATCTACGTCCACGTTCTCTAAAAGGGTTTTCGCTAACATTGCCACGACACCCTCTTCTGAACCCGCTTCATAGCGGACATTTTGGGTCACCACATTTTGGAGCAGTGCATCCTCAAGGGGGTGCATATAGACAATTTTTGCCCCATTATGACGCGCAGCGGTGGTCATGGCATACCGAACGGCAGGATTATCACTGCTCACACGTCCCCCTAAAACAATAATGGCATCACTTTGGGCAATGGCGTCTACCGTTCCGCTGGGAGAACTTTTACCACTAACCTCTGCATAGGCCGCCATAAACGATTGATACGCACGCGCTTCTTCATTGAAGAGTTTAATCCCCAACTTTTCTTTAAGACGTTGCAAGATTAACGCCTCTTCATTGGTAATCAAGGAACTAAAACGGATCGCTGATGCGGTTTCAAACGCACCCACCGCTTTGGCAAAAAGAGGCGCATCTTTGGAAGCTTGCACCCCAAAATCAAATCCAAACCGTCCTGCTCCGCATAAGGTCGAAAACTCAAAATTATTGGTCACCCGATAAATTTTTTGACTCTCTCCTTGGGCGATGGAGGCGTGTTTGACCTCATACATCAATGAGCATCCTGCAGAACAATGGGCGCACGTGGCAGGAATTTGGGTCAATTCCCACGCATTGGCACGGTATTGAAACTCCGAACTCACCAATGCACCCACCGGACATACTGCAATACACTCTCCACAGAAGGTACAATCAAGGGTATCGCTGTTTTTAGGGACGACAGAGGATTTATATCCCCCAAATTGCAAGGTAATGGCATCATCACCGATCACTTCATTGCACACATGGACACATTTTTCACACAAAATACACAATGAAGGATCATAATTAATCGCCCCCCAATGCTGAATCGCTCGAGGTTGTTCTTTGGCACTAAAATGCTGGTGCGAAACCCCAAATTCAAGGGTTTTGTTTTGCAAATCACACGCACCCGATTTATCACATACCCCACACTCTAGGGGATGATTAACATCGTACATTCGCATGATGTTGGTACGTTCTTTTTGTAAACGCTCCGAATCGATCGTAACGTTTAATCCCTCCGTGGGAGGTGTTTGGCAACTTAAGATTAACCCTTCGGTCTTATCGGTCTCCACCACACACAAACGGCATGACGCACACGGCGTGGTTTTTTCGATATAGCACATGGTCGGGATATAAAAGCCCGCTTTTCGTGCTGCTTGGAGGATAGTTTCCCCCTTGTTCGCGCTTACGGGTTGGTTGTTTATCGTAAAATTGATCATCCCATCCCCCTTAGTGTGCTACCATCGCGATGTAATAACATCGCATACAACGATCCGCTTCGGAAAGTGCCTCTTCTTGCGTAAACCCATATTTCACTTCACGATTGTTATTCCAACGCTCTTCTACGGTGAGAACTTCACTGTGTTGACGCGGTAATCCGGGGAGCCACCCTTGGATCTTCTCTTTTTTTTCATACACTTTGAGACGACGAAGATGATCTTCCATAATCTCATTGTCATTAAGGGTAATCTCACCACTCACCACATAGCGTGCCATCACCGAGGCTGCCCGCTTGGCTTGACCGACGGCATTAACGATGGTCATAGGACCATATTCACAATCTCCTGCGGCAAAGATCCCTTTACGAGAGGTCATGTAATCTTTCCCGTTGGTTTTGATCGTTACCCATGAGGTGCGTTCAATCTCCCACTCACTAGGGAGCAATTTTAAATCGGCACTTTGAGAAACGGCAGGGATGAGATAATCACACTCCATCTCAAAACTTGCCCCTTCGATTTTTTCCAACGTAGGACGACCCCCATTGGGGTTAGGAACCAATTCAAAACGGTCAATCAGCAACGATTTAAGGACATTATTTTCATCCCGCATCTCCGCAACCGCAGAGTGGAAAATAAATTCGACCCCCTCTTCGACCGCTTCGTGATACTCCTCGTACGTCGTGTTATTGATAATCGTTTTTTCATCACGGCGATAGATCATCACCACTTTTTTGGCATTGGCACGAATCGAACAGCGCACCACGTCCATCGAGGTAAATCCACCCCCGACACACACGACCGTTTTACCCGTTAAATCGACATAGTCTTTGTCCAACATATTTTTGTCTTGATCCTCTTGGGGAACCATAATGCCGTATTTCACTTCGAGATTGACTTTATCAAGAAAATCAATCGCCCCCCAATACCCTTGAATCTCAGGACGTTCGTTATCACAATAGACTTTTTTCGAGATACGGGTACCCGTGGCGACCAATACCGCATCGTAATCTTGCTCATATTGACGCATCATATCAGCCGTTACTTTGGTATTAGGGATAAAATTAACCCCCAAATCACGTACCGCTTCGATATCTTGGTTGTACTTATCGATGGGCATACGGTATTCCGGTACACCCACAGCAACTTCCCCCCCAAGAACCGGAAGCTCTTCGTACACATCCACATCGATACCATCGAGTGCGAGATAATACGCCCCCGTTAATCCCGCAGGGCCTGCCCCAATAACCGCTACTTTTTTACCAATAGAAGCCTTTTTTTCACTGGGGTGAAAAAATCCAAACCCATGATCGGTCTCGTAATCAGCACCCAAACGTTTAAGTTCCATGATCGAAATCGACTCATCAAGATTGGTACGGCGACACTCAGTCTCACACGGATGGGGACAAACCCGTCCGCAGGTATGTGCCAATGGCATCGTTTGACGCGTTGCCATCAACGAATCATCGAAACGTAAATCACGAACCCCCTCAATGTACGCGGGAATATCGACGTGTGCAGGACACGCATCCATGCACGGTGCGGTGATTTTTGCAATGTAATTGGTATCTTCCAAATGGTAATGCTTAGAAGCCTTTTGTTCGGTAATACACGCCATAAATTCCGACTCAAAATGGGTCATTAAATCTAAAAGCGGATTAGGAACGGTTTTACCAATTTCACATTTCGAGGTTTCTTGCATCGTTTTGGAGACCTCTTTGAGGTGATCCATATCGGCAACACTCCCCTCACCACGGGCAATTTTATCGAGTAAATCGTACAAAATACGACCACCCCATCGCCCCGGTGCGCATCGTCCGCACGCTTCAGAATAAACTTGATATTGTGCAGCATATTCGGTTGCTAGACGAACCACATCCACATCGGGATTAAATAAGGCAACCCCATCCCAACCGATAAACGCTTTGGAAGAGGCGTGTTCGTTGTATTCCAAGGGGAGATTATAGGCAGATTTTTCCCACGCTTCATCGGCTTTACCAATGTTATTGATCTGCTCACCTCTCCATGTGGAGAAATAGACTTTGCTCACGGCTATTCCTTATGTTTGACCACGATGGTCCAATCAACTTCATTAAACTTCAATGAATTTACCAGCTCAAATCCGTTAGCTTTCACCACATCAGCGGATCGCTGAACAGCAGAAAAATCACCGATTTCAAATAAAAAGATCAACACCTCATTGGGGTCTTTCTCTTGGTTTAACAGTTCAACCATACGGTTGTCAAAAGCACCTTTGAGGTGACGAAGGTCATAACGTTTCATAAAGGTCCTTTTTAACGGTCTACTTCACCGAAGACGATGTTGGTCGTCCCGATGATGGATACTACGTCGGGAATATAGTGTCCCGGAAGCAAGTCGGTCAAAATTCCCGTATGCCAAAACGATGGCGCACGTAATTTAAGACGGTATGGATACGCATCCCCTTGAGAGTTGATGTAATACCCCAACTCCCCTTTGGGTGATTCGGTCGGAATATACACCTCTCCTACCGGAGGACGCATCCCTTGCGTCACGAGGACGAAATGCTGCATCAACGAGTAGTTTTGGGTCATGATATCCAATTTCGGAGCAGAGATGTATTGGGGAGCGTGTGCCATCAAAGCAGGCTGGGTCCCCTCATACATATCCAATACTTGGTATAAAATTTTGGACGACTCACGCATCTCTGCCATGTACAGTTTATAACGGGCGTAGTTATCCCCTTTATCCGAAACGGGGACGCTAAACTCAACTTCATCATACAATTCATACGGCTCTTCTTTACGAATATCCCACTCAACGCCCGATGCACGGAGCATTACCCCTGAACATCCCCAGCTTAGTGCCATCTCGGTTGAGATAACGCCTACGTTTTCCATACGCATTAACCAAATACGGTTGGAATCCAAAAGGTCTTCGTAGTCTTTGATGTTTTCAGGCAATTTATCCAAAAATTTACGTAAATCGGGGATGAAATTATCGGGCAAATCCAAAGGAACCCCCCCAATACGAACCGCCGAATGGGTCAAACGGGCACCACAGTAATCTTCGATCAAATCCATCAAATATTCACGTTCACGGAAAGCAAATAAGAAAACGGTCATCGCACCAATATCAAGCGCGGTCGTTGCCAACCAAAAGAGGTGAGACATAAGACGATTGGTCTCAAGAAGCATCATCCGGATCACTTTGGCACGACGAGGTACTTCAAGACCGATAAGTTTTTCCACCGCTAAGGCAAACCCGTAGTTGTTGGAACTGGAGGCGATGTAGTCCATACGGTCGGTTGTTGGCATGAATTCATTGTAAATCATGTTTTCTGCCATCTTCTCCATACCACGGTGAAGATATCCGATATCGGGATGGGCTTTGGTGATTTGCTCTTGCTGCATGTGCAACATAAGGCGTAATTGTCCGTGTGCGGAGGGGTGTTGAGGCCCAAAGTTAAGGATCATCTCATTATCAGCACGATCAAACGTGATGTTTTCAAAAAAGGGTCTAAGACGATTGGATTGTTGCATTCATAGCTCCTTAACGGTCACGATCAGAGATCACAACCGATTTCTCTGCATCAAATTTTTCGATCAAGAAAACACCTTCAGATTCTTGATAAACAAGAGGTGTATCAGGCTCACCTTGACTAATATCGGCTCCACGAGGCACTTCATGACCTAAGCGGGCAAAACGCTCCGTGTCGTAACGATCCACACGGGCAGGATCACGGTTTTCAGGACCAATAATCTCACGTGCTTCTTTCCCAAAGATTTTGTCCACTTCGTACCACGCAGCAAACTCATCCCCTTGAAGCGGATAGGTTTTACGTAAAGGGAACCCTTCCCAATCATCGGGCATCAAGATACGTTTCATAAACGGATGATTATTGATGACAATTCCGAACATATCGTACATTTCACGCTCTGACCAATCGGCGGAGCGGAACAATTTTTCGACACTTTGGAGAATCTCTTTTTCATCAATTTTACATTTAATGCGGACACGTTTACGTTTGGACATACTCAACATTTGGTAAAAAATTTCAAATTTACCTTCTGTTGCCAACCAATCAATCGCGCTCAGCTCAGAGAGTTGATTGTACTGGAGAGAATTTTTCATCAACTCGATGACCCCGAAGTTATCTTCAGCGTTAATAATGACCACCATTTGATCGACTTGGATGTACGCCTCCAACACAGTAAAGTGTGCGCTAATGGCTTCAAGATCGTGGGCAAACACAGCATCACTGCTCACCTCATGCTTGGCTACTTGGGGGGCAACCCAATAACGATCGGTGTAATAGGGTTTTTTTTGTACGTTATCTTTGGGAGTATAGGCTCTCATTACATTAACCTCTTTGGTTTTTGTGCGCGAGAGGCACTCTCACGACGAATTTTTTGTTGCAATAACATCACCCCGTATTGCAAAGTTTCAGGGCGAGGTGCGCATCCAGGGAGATAAAGATCCACAGGGATAACGCGGTCAACCCCTTGCACGGTAGCGTAGGTATTAAACATACCGCCGGTATTGGCACATGATCCCATCGAAATAACCCATTTAGGTTCGGTCATTTGATCGTACAAACGGCGGATAAATTCCGCGTGTTTTTTGGTCAATGTCCCTGCAACCACCATGAGTTCTGCTTGACGCGGAGAGGCACGGAAAATCGTCCCAAAACGGTCAAAGTCATAACGGGATGCACCCGATGCCATCATCTCAATACCGCAACACGCCAAACCATACGTCAACGCCCAAAGGGAGTTGGATCGACCCCAGTTGACCACTTTATCAATGGTCGTTAATGCAACAGGGAGTCCCCCGTCTTTGAGATAATTTACTTGATGTTGTGCCATTCTAAGGCTCCTTTCTTCCACGCATAAACAAATCCAATTGTCAAGAGGACAATAAACATGATCATCTCTGCAAATCCAAACCAGCCTAGCAATTTAAAATCAACTGCCCATGGAAACATAAAGACAATCTCCACATCAAACAACAAAAACAACAACGCAAAAAGATAAAATTGCGTCGAAATGCGGTTGGGTTGTTTGCTGACCTCAGGTCCGCACTCATACGGAGAGAGTTTAATCTTTTCCGTATCTTTAGCCGCTAAAGCCCGACTGGCCAAGCGTGCAATAACCGTTGTGGCATAAAATGCCCCAAACGTGAGAACAAAGAGTATAAATACCCCAAAGTAAGGATTTGCTACGGTGTAGTGCCCCATGAGTCCGACCTTTTTGAAGATTAATATTTTCGCATTCTAAAAATGCCTAAAATTAAATAATTATTGCACTATAACCAAAGTTAAATTAAACAAACCCTTAGAGAAAAAAAGTTATTTTTTACCTGTTACCTTTGTCTACATCTCTCCATAAAAACACCCTACACAGGGGAAAAACAGGGGTAAATAGTAATTTTTTTAGTTACAAAATGTAACATTTATTTTTTACTCTCCTTTGTCTCATTTTTCTCACTTTTCACATACAAAAAAATTATACACTACCGCATCCCAAAAAGGGTCTTCCCTTGTATGGATAATGGAAAATACCAAAGTACACGATTTTAAGCTCCAATAGACTTGAATCATATTAGAATCTGACCTTACGCACCCTTCAACTTCTGAAGCTCCAAATAAGCCATCCGATT
>JAVHOQ010000024.1:0-20224 GCA_036170115.1 Sulfuricurvum sp. | reverse complement strand
CTTTTAAAGTGCCTAATACAGGACGTCTTTAGGGTTTTTCAGGGCTGACTATATACATATTCAATACCATTTCTATACCTAACTTCATCCGACACATCTTCATTGTGTAGCTCTCTTATCGCTTGTTGATATTGATTTACAGCGTTTTTAAGATTAGTAATAGATTTTTTTTGAATACCTTTACTTTTGTCATCTTTGTATCCCCATATCATAGCTACTAAGTATTCAATGAGACGTTGTTTTTCTGCTAATGGTATTGCATCAAAAACAGTAAGATACGCTTCTAATTTTTCAAAATCATAGTTTATAGTCATGAAGGATTGAATAGCTTCTGTGGCTTCATTAAATAATTTTAATGTTTCTTTATTTTCATTAGTCACTTTACCACCTCAACATCCAAAACATCATTGATCTTATCAAGCCCTATTTGACCGCTGTTATAGTGATTGATAGATAGGTATTTATTGATCGTGTTTACGTCTTTATGCCCCAAAATACCGCTTAACGTAATCGTTTCCGTCTGTTGTTCGGCTAACATCGAAACTAAAATATTTCTCATGTAATGGGGGGTGAGTTTGTCGAACTTCTCTTTAACCAATCCCGCAAAGATAAAGCCCGTCTTTGCGCCGTCGTAACGATCTAAAATCTCCTGCACGTCCTTACTAATCTTATCGCCCCATTTCAGCCCGATAATATAGCTTTTGGACTTTTCTCTTGATTCGAGGAGGGTAAAAGCCTGATATAGCGGATTATGATCGCAGTACGTTAATGCTAAATGCTTTTTGATCTGTCGTATCTGTCTATCATAGTTTGATAGCTCTTTACCCGTTATCGGGCTTTTAAACACTAACCCTCGCCGTGTGTCCTTGATCTGTAAAATCTGTTCTTTGATGTAATGAGGCAAAGGATATTTTTGTTTATCGTCGTTTTTGGTATCTTCAATCCAGTAATAATCATTTTCGAGGTCGATATTTTCCCATTTGAGGGATAGCACTTCGCCGATACGTCGCCCCGTGAAGCCAAACAAAAATAGGGCTTGATAGAATGGTTCATCTTTGTAATAGGTCGTAATCGCTTTGTACACTTGGTTAAATAGCTCTGTCGCTCCCGTTACTATTTTCTTTTGGTTCGGGATTTTTACATTGATTCCACTAACGGGATTCTCTTTCGTCATTTTGTTCTCAATGGCGAATTTGTACAACGGTTTCAATATCTCTAAAATGGTTTTTTGCGTTCTCGGACTTTTCCCCGCTTTGTCTAAGTCGTTGATAATTTTTTTAACTTGCATCGGTTTGATCGTGTCGATCTCTTTATGTCCTAATGGCTTTTGGATGTACCGCTGATAGATTCCGTCTTTAAGATGATTCCACGTTGTATTTTTGGCGTTCTCTCTGTAAAGCTCATAAAGTCTATCGAGTTTGATAACAGCTGAGGTGTAACCCGCTTCAATATCGAGTTTGTACGCTTCGAGGAGATTGTTAGCGGTTCGGGGGGTGAGATTGTCTTTTTTGCTGTAACCCAAAATCTTAGAGTATATTTTTCCATCATAGACGAAACGGGCTAAATACTTCCGCCCTTTGGTTTTGTCCTCTTGGATGCTTTCGTAAAGGTTCAGCACTTCGACAACTTTACCACCCGCCTTATAGGTAGCTTTTCTAAAGTCGCTTAGTTTGATCGCCATGTGATAGCCTCTTAGTATTTGGGTTACATTATGGGTTACATAAAAGGTTACATAAACCCGATAAATCACTATACACTAAAAGGAATTAAAAGAAAAGGACTATCCCTATTTTACGGGGCTTTAGGAATGTTTTGGAACTGTAAAAAATGTTACAAGACTTGATTCAAGTCCTCTTATCCGCACCACCAACTCTTTTTTTAAATCTCAAAAAATATTTTTTACACTTTCAGATTTTTTTATTCATTGTGGTCTCCATGATTGAAAAGGCATTCAAACTAGTATTTCAATCCTATCCCCTTGAGGGCAGTGTTGATGGCGTGGAGTTGTTCGTTTTTATGTTTACACCACTCAGGGGCGATGAGAGAATTATCGTTAATCCCTGCGGTTAAGCGTTGGACACTGATATGGTCAGGTTTCATCGCCAATGCTTCACACAACACCTCCAAATAGCATTCTTGGGTGATAGGTTTAAACTCTCCCCGTCCGTATTCGTTGGCTAAGGCGGTTCGTTTGACCACATACAACGGATGATATTTGAGGGAATCTACCCCCCAGTCGTACGCCGCTTGCGCTGTTTGGAGCATCATGCTTTTGGTCTCATTGGGCAACCCAAAGATGAGATGACCGCAGACATTGAGACCGTACCCTTTTGCTTTAGCGATTGCTGCTTGGACGCTGGCGCTGTCGTGACCTCGATTTACTTTGACTAACGTCTCATCGAAGATGGATTGAATCCCAAATTCGATCCATATTTCTGTTGTTTGGGCAAGTTGCGCCAGATACGCAAAGGTCTCCTCACTAATGCTATCCGAACGGGTACCGATGCTTAATCCCACGACATTTTCAAAACTAAGTGCTTTTTCGTACAATGCTTTGAGGGTTTCTAGGGGGGCGTAGGTATTGGTAAAGCTTTGAAAATAGACCATGTATTTTTGGGCACCATGATCGCACGAGAGTTTTTTAGAGAGGGTCTCAAACTGCCATTGGAGCTGTTGGAGTTGTTGCTCTAAATAGGGATTTGTGGGGGATTGAAGGTTAAGGAAAAACCCTTTAAGGGGTTTGGCTTTGTCTAGGCTTGGGCTAAAGGAGTCATTTTCACAAAAAGTACACCCCCCTTTTGCCACACTGCCATCGATATTGGGGCAAGTAAATCCTGAGATAGAGACAGGAACTTTAGAGACTTTACACCCAAATTTTTCACGAAGATACTGCCCGAAGGTCAAAATTTGGGTACGGTGTGCCATGGGTTTAGACGATGTAATTGCCGGTAAAACAGGCGGTGCAATAATTTTCTTCTTTGCCATTGACACTCAAAAGCAATCCCTCATTACTCAAATAGCCCAAGGAATCGGCTTCAATAAAGGCACAAATTTCTTCATTGGTTATATTCGCCGCAATGAGCTTATCTTTATTGGGGGTATCGACACCGTAATAACAGGGATCGGTCGTGGGCGGGCTGGAGATACGCATATGCACCTCTTTTGCCCCTGCGGCTTTGAGCATTCGGACGATTTGGCGACTGGTGGTTCCCCGAACAATCGAATCATCAACCACGACCAACCGTTTCCCCTTGATCAAATGTTCGATGGGGGAGAGTTTCATTTTGACTTTCAAATCCCGCATCTCTTGGGTTGGCTCAATAAAAGTACGTCCGATGTAGTGGTTACGCATAATCGCCATCTCAAAAGGGATGCCGCTTGCTTGCGCATACCCAATGGCAGCGGGAATCCCCCCATCAGGGACAGGGACGATCATATCGGCAATGGCGGGTTCTTCTTGGGCGAGTCGTTCCCCCATGGCTTTACGCATCTCATAGACATTTTGACCATAGACATTGGAATCGGGTCGAGCAAAATAGACGTACTCAAAAATACAGTGTTTGGGAGTAGGGTCGAAGACTTTGATCGATTTGGGGGCTTTGCCTTTTTCAAAAATCAATAATTCCCCCGGTAGGACATCACGGATGTATTCCGCACCGATGAGATCAAAAGCACAGGTCTCCGAAGCGACCACATACCCATCTCCCAATCGTCCAAGGCTCAAGGGTCTAAACCCAAAACGATCCCGCATCGCGAACATTTTGGTACGGCTTAAAAAGACCAGTGAGTAAGCCCCCTCAATCCGTTTAACCGCATCGACGATACGATCGACAAGATGGTGTTGGTCACTTTTGGCAATGAGGTGAATGAGATTTTCGGTATCCATGAAGGTTTGAAAAATTGCCCCTTTTTGGATGAGCAAATCACGCACTTCTTGGGCATTGGTCAGATTTCCATTATGGACAATCGCCATCTCTCCCAAGTCATATCGGGCAAAAACCGGTTGCGCATCCAAAATTGAATCATCTCCCGCCGTCGAATAGCGAGTATGCCCAATGGCCATATCCCCTTTGAGGGTGGCGAGCTTTTGGTTATCAAAGACTTGGGTGACCAATCCCCGATCTTTGATCGTAAACAGTTTCTCCCCATTGCTGGTACTAATCCCTGCTGCTTCTTGTCCCCGATGCTGTTGAGCATGGAGTGAAAAATAGGCAAATTTGGATGCCTCAGGATGGTTAAAAATTCCGACAACGGCACATTTTTCATTCATGCTACGCATTTATACTCCTAATTCCAAACAATCGCTAATGGTATACAAGCCACTCTCTTGAGTACTCAACCACTGTGCTGCACGAATCGCCCCTTTGGAAAAGGTGTTACGACTGGTGGCAGTATGGTGCAGTTCGACAAACTCACCCTCATTATAAAATCCTACCGTATGACGACCCACAATGTCGCCCCCACGCAATGCCATCACCGCAATCTCATCACGACTGCGCGCCCCAATGGCACCATCACGACCGCTGATACGCACCGCATCCAAATCCAAATCACGTGCCAATGCCGCAGAGTGTGCCAAGGTCAATGCCGTTCCGCTGGGGGCATCTTTTTTGTGACGATGGTGTTGTTCAACGATCTCGATGTCAAAATCTTTGAGCGTTTTGGCCGCAGTATAGACCAATTTATTCAGCAACGCAACCCCCAAGGACATATTGGTTGCGTATAAAATGGGCATCAGCTCACTGGCACTTTTGAGCATATTAAGTTGATGTGCATCCATCCCCGTTGTCCCAATGACCAGTGGTTTGGGATGTTCCATTGCGCATTCCAAAAGGGCTTGGGTTGCTTCAGGAAGGGAAAAATCGATAATGACATCCGACGTTTCCAACAATACTTTCATATCATTGGTGACCAAAACTGCTTCATCCACCAAAAAGTTAAGCTCATTTCGGACGTGTACCGTACTGAGTGACAGTTCAGCTTCGTGATGCAGATCATCAATAATCAATCTTCCAACGCGTCCACCCGCGCCGAACACCCCTACTTTAATCATTTGGTCATCTCCTCTTCTGGCTTCTAAAATCGGAATTGTACCTTTTTAGGGTTTAAAGGCTCTTTTAACGGAGAGTACACACGTTTGAGACAAAGCTTTGAGAAGGGAAAACCTCCTAATGTCCATCTACATACGCAATGGCCTGCAATGCCGCAACGGCACCATCTCCTGCGGCGCACACCACTTGTTTGGGGGCATCTTGACGCATATCCCCTGTGGCAAATAATCCGGCTACGGATGTTTCCATCCGAAGGTTCACTTTGACCTCTCCAGAGGGGGTCATAGCGCATAAAAATGTCCCATCCTCTTGGCGTAAGACCTGATTGTTGACGTTGTTCCCGATAAAAACAAATACCCCTGGAACCTCAATATCACGACACGTACCCTCTGCAAGGGTTACACGAATCCCCATGACCCCCATCTCATCCCCAAAAACTTCTTGGATGGTGGCATTGAGAACCAATTCGATATTTGGGGTCTCTTTGACCCGTTTGATGGTATTGGGAGAAGCACGAAAGGAGTCTCGTCGGTGAATAAGGGTCACGTTGGTACATATTTTTGCCAGATACAACGCCTCTTCCAGTGCCGTATCCCCGCCGCCAATCACCGCAACCGCTTTGCCTTTGTAAAAAAATCCATCGCACGTCGCACACGTACTCACCCCACGCCCAAAATAGGCCTCTTCACCGACAAATCCTGCCCGTTTGGGGGTAGAACCTGTCCCTACGATGACACTTTTGGCTTCTTGGGTTTTACCATCGGAAGTGTGAATCACAAAGACCCCCGCTTCAGTGCAACTCACACGGGTTACTTCCGCCATTTCGTGTTGGAGACCAAAACGTTGACACTGTTCTAACCACGGTATCATAAAATCCATCCCGCTAAGATTATGAGCGGTGGCACCGGGATAATTTTCAATCTCGGAACTGAGCGTTATTTGCCCCCCTGGCATCCCTTTTTCAAACATGACGACGTTGTCTAAACCACCTCGCGTTGCGTATAACCCTGCGGTTAATCCCGCAGGACCCCCTCCAATAATTGCACAATCTAGCATCATTGACCTCTTTGTCTATTGGGAATTTCGTAGGGATAATCATACTCTCTTGGGATTAAAAGGGGTTAAGCTTGGCTACCTAAACGAAGGGAGTGGGTATTGTTTTAATTGAAGGCTAATCTTTTGAGTATCCCTTTGGCTGCACATATCCCACTGGCAAAGGATGCACTCAAAAGATACCCTCCTGTGGGCGTGCATTCACAAGGGTAACAAGTTTATCCGGCAAAGGATGCACTCAAAAGATACCCTCCTGTGGGGGCATCCCAATCCAACATCTCCCCCGCACAAAAAACGTTGGGGAGGGCATAAAGCATAAGATCCTCGTTCATCGACGTACGCATCACCTCGCCTGAGGTGCTGATGGCTTCATCAATGGGTTGCATCCCCTGCACCGTGATGGGATAGTTTTTGATACACTGGGCAACCTTAAGGGGGTCATTCCAGCTTTTTTTTTGGCAATTTTTCGCGAATCAATGCCCCTTTAACCCCCTCAATACCCACTTTGCGCCATCGATTGTCGAGTGATTGTTTGCTTGAGGAGGTGAGACGTAAGCGCAACTCACGCTCCGTGACATGGGGCAAAAGATCTACATGAAGGGTTGCATAGCCTTGTTGTACGATCTCTTCTCGAAGGGGACGGGAAAGAGCGTAGACCAATCCTCCCTCGATACCATACGTGGTCAAGACCGCTTCTGAGGAGTTCATAGCCTCTTTGTGATTTCCCACCCATCCTGTGATGTTTTTTAACGGTTTTCCCCAATGGGGGGTCATAAAATCAGACCATGACGCTTTAAATCCGCAGTTTGAGGGGAGTAAGGGGTTAATGGGTATTCCGTGTTCGTTTAAAATAGTCACCCATGCCCCATTGGAACCTAAGCTTGCCCAACTTCCCCCCCCTAAAGCCAAAAGGGTCGCATCGGCGTTGATAATAACCTCTCCCGTAGGAGTATTAAAACGCAATGCCCCACCCTCTGTGAATCCTTGCCATGTATGGCGACAGTGAAGTACTACCCCCTGTTGTTTTAGGCGTGAGAGCCAGCGTCGTAACAGGGGGGCTGCTTTCATCTCTGTGGGGAAAACCCGTCCCGATGTCCCGACAAACGAATCAACCCCTAACTGAGTCATCCATGCGCGAATCATCGTCGCATCAAACGCGCGAATCATGGGTTCGAGCCAATCGCTTTGGTCATAACGACCGATAAAATCCTCTAAAGGTTCATTGTGGGTGATGTTAAGCCCCCCTTTGCCTGCAAGGAGAAATTTTCTCCCCACGGTAGGGTTGGAGTCGTAGAGATCGACGTGCATTCCCTGCGCAGAGAGTACCTCCGCTGCCATTAAGCCCGAAGCTCCCGCTCCGATAATGGCGATACGGTTAGAATTTATAACGGAAGTAAGCACGGATATCGTGGGCTTTGCTGACCGTGCTAGCAGAATTGGTCATCCCTGACGAAATAGCCGTAGGTGTCCCCGAATCCCCAAAAAATCCATTGCTTCCCGAGTAGCGGTAATCGATGTAGGTATAACGCAGTTGGAAAGTGAGAATGTCATCGACCAATGGTTCGGTGAAATAGACCTCATAGGCATTACCGCGTGCCGCAATCTTAGAGCCAATAAGGGTATCTTCACTGTAGGTCATTGGTCTCCAGTACTTAGAACCATGGTTAAACTCAACGCCCCATCGCCCCTCTTCACTGATTAACGAGGGAAATTGCGCCCCAATCCAATAGCTATAGCCACTTTGGCTCTGGGTTGAACCTAACATACTTTTACCCTCATCCGGTTGGGTTTTAGAGACTGCTCCACTGATAAAAAAGAGGGTATCATTCAAAATACCGCTCCACTCATTCCCAACGGCATTAAACATGGCAAAGGCCGTGGCGGTATGAAGCCCTCCTACGGTTGTGGTTGTTATAGCCGGTGTTGATTGGTTCATATCAATGAGGTTATTAGCGTAGGTGTATTGCAACCCTGCACTGTACTGTTTGTGATCATAGGGAACAACAATAACGCCCACCATATTGCTGGTATTATTACTGATCCCTTGGGTAGCGTAGGGGGTTGGGCTAAAACGGGATTGTGCTTGACTAAGTCCCCGACCTACACAGAATTTAAGATAGGAACCGTCCAATTTTGTGAGTGTTTCGGTATTAAACTTCGCACTGGCTCCATCAAACTCAAGATTGACCGTATGGGCAAGGGGGGAAGCGATATGATCATCGTCGCGAAATCGAACAAGATGTCCATTGGTAGAGGGGCGACGACCAAGACTAAATGCCCATGGGATAGTAGCAGTGCCTAACGTGTCGTTACGATACAGAAAATAGGCAGAGCGGACACGAAGGGTGTCATCTTGCGCACTCTCTGCACTGATCCAATCAAACCCATCTGCCCCCGCAGAAGCGGTTCCCATCATCCGTTGACCGAAAATTTTATTGTACGCCAATTGCCCCACAAATGTGAGATTATTGGTCTCCGCATAGCCCATATTAAGCCACAGTCGATTGCTCAATAAGGCATTGTTTTTTTGGGTGCTGCCATCTGCCATTTTATACCCGAGGTTATCGACACTGGTACGAAAATCAACGTCAAATTTAAGCCCATTCCCATTGGTTTTTTTGTTGAGTTCGCTGAGTTCCTCTTTGACGTTGTCAAACTCTTTGTTTACTTCGGTTAAATTATTTACAGAAGTTTTTTCTAAAAAGTTCATACCCGTATGAGAAAGTTTGTCACTAAAAGAATTGATTGCAAGGTCTGATACCTCAGGCGCATCTTCAGACGTGTTGAGATCGGTCGTGGTAGCAGATAGTTGTTGCGCTTTAAGGGTGGCAACTTCCGCTTTGAGTGCAGCGAGCTCTTTTTCCATTTTTTCTAATTTTTGCATCAACCTATCATCTGCATGAACGAGGGTCGAGGAAAAGAGTAGTGCAATTAAAACTTTTGACAAACGTTGACCCATGCTGATACCTCATATTTATCTGTTCGTTTCACGGTGAAACCACGCGATACTGCTTTTATTATGCGCATAATATCATTTTTCATGATAGCAAAACCTAAAAGGAGCGGTGTTATTGTAGTGTTGAATCGTAGTTTAAATGTTATCGTGGAAAAATCATGCGCCAAAGAAAGATGTAAACAGCTACTATTAAGAGGAATTTGAGTAGAATCCGCCGATTTTCTCTCCACTAAAAACTTAGTCGCGTGAAAAAGTTCGCAAGCGAATCGTGCTGTTCTCGTGCATCCGATGTATCATCGGCTCTGTTTGCGCTCGCCCAAGTAAACGATTGAACAAAAAATATTAACTCAGGAGCCACTTATGGTAACTATGAAAGACCTTTTAGAGTGTGGTGTTCACTTCGGTCACCAAACCCGTCGTTGGAACCCAAAAATGAAAAAATACATTTTCGGTGTTCGTAAAAACATTTACATCATCGATTTGCAAAAAACCTTACGTTTTTTCCGTGCTGCGTACCAGCAAGTGCTTGACGCTGCGGCTGAGGGACAAACCGTATTGTTCGTAGGAACCAAAAAACAAGCGCGTGTTGCGGTACGTGATGCAGCAATCTCGTGTGGTATGCCCTACGTTGACAACCGCTGGTTGGGTGGAATGTTGACCAACTTCCCAACAATCCAAAAATCCATCCGTAAACTTGAAATCATCGAAGAGATGCAAGTAAACGGTCAAATCGGCCTTTTGACCAAAAAAGAAGCGTTGATGATGGGTCGTCAAAAAGAAAAATTGATTGCGTACCTTGGTGGTATCCGTAACATGAAAACATTGCCTGATATGATGTTTGTTGTGGATGCGGTTAAAGAACATATTGCGGTTCAAGAAGCGCGTAATCTTGGCATCCGTGTGGTTGCACCACTTGATACCAACTGTGATCCGGATGTTATCGACATCCCCATCCCTGGAAATGATGATGCCATCCGTTCTATCCAATTGTACTGTAAAGAAATGGCTGAAGCAATCAACGAAGGTAAAGCACTTCGCAACGGCGGAAACGACGAAGCGGTAGTAGAAGAAGAAGTAGCAGAAGCTGCTCCTGAAGCAGTTGTAGCAGAGGAAGCGTAATCATGGCAGAAATCACAGCAGCAATGGTTAAAGAACTCCGCACGGCAACTGACGCGCCGATGATGGATTGTAAAAAAGCCCTCACTGAATGTGATGGTGACATGGAAAAAGCCAAAGAATTTTTGCGCGACCGTGGTATGGCACAAACCGCTAAAAAAGCGGATCGTGTCGCAGCTGAAGGGCTTTTGGGTCTTAAGGTTTCCGATACGTTTACGTCGGCTTCTTTGGTCGAAATTAACTCTGAAACTGATTTTGTGGCGAAAAATGATGGCTTTATTGCATTGGTTGGCAACACCGCTGCGCACGTCTTTTCCACAGGTGTAAGCAGTGTAGAAGAATTGAATGAAACCTCCTACGAAGAGGGAACATTTTCTGAGTATTTCACAGCACAAGTTGCCCGTATTGGTGAAAAAATCGTTACACGTCGTTTTGTGACCCTCAATGCAGGTGAAAACGGCGCGGTCAATGGTTACGTTCACTCCAATGGTCGTGTAGGTGCTTTGGTAGCAGCGGTATGTGATAGCCAAAAAACCGCTGATGCGATTGCGCCGATGTTGAAAAACATTGCAATGCACGTTGCTGCAATGAAACCAACCACCATGAGTTATAACGATTTTGATCCACAATTTGTGGCAGAAGAGACCATTGGTCGTATTGAAGCGATTAAAACAGAGAACGAAGAGTTGGCACGTTTGAAAAAAACGGTTAAAAACGTTCCTCAATACATCTCCATGATGCAATTAACTCCCGAAGTTATGGCAGCGGCGGAAGAGGCGATCAAAGCAAAATTAATCGCGGATAAAAAACCAGAAAAAATCTGGCCAAATATCATCCCTGGTCAATTGGCACGTTTTGTTGCTGATAATACGACGTTGGATAAAGAACTTGCTTTGTTGGATCAAAACTACGTTATGGATGACTCTATGACCGTAGCTAAAGCGTTAAGTGCTGAAGCTGCTAAGCATGGTGGAACCGCAGAACTGGTTGAATTTATCAAATACGAAGTGGGCGAAGGCTTAGAGAAAAAAGTGGATAACTTCGCAGCTGAAGTTGCCGCTCAAATGGCATAATTCTCTCAAAAAGCGAATTTTCGCTTTTTGACCCCCCCTTCCTTTACTCTCCTTAAACCTTTTTTCCCTATAATCTTTTTATGATACTTTTAAAAGCTACTAACCTTTCGCACCGTTTTGATTATCCCCTTTTTGAGAATATCTCCTTGGAACTCCATGCAGGGCAATCCATTGCCATCGTTGGGGTGAGCGGAAGTGGAAAATCGACCCTTTTGCATATCCTCTCGTCCCTGTTAAAACCCAATCAAGGGGAAGTGGAACTTTTCGGACGCAATATCTATACGTTGGATGAATCCTCATTGGTGGATCTTCGTCGACATGACTTGGGATTGATTTATCAAAGTCATTATCTTTTCAAAGGGTTCAGCGGGTACGAAAATCTTCAGGTGGCAGCGATTTTGGCAGGAGAGACCCTTGACCCTGAATTACTCAAAGATTTAGGGATTGACAAAGTGATCCACCAAAAAGTGACCGAACTTTCAGGGGGACAACAACAACGGGTTTCCATTGCCCGTATCCTCTCCAAAAAGCCCCGCCTTATTTTTGCCGATGAACCCACGGGAAATTTGGATCATGCAACGGCTACTGAAGTGATCAATCTTTTTATGAACTATGTTACAAATCACCAAGCGGGATTACTTTTGGTAACCCATGATGAAGCTTTAGCTGCCCGTTGCGATCACCGTTATAAAATGGTCGAGGGGTGTTTGGTCAAAGAAAATTGATCCCTTCCCCTTAGGGTGCCGCATCCAAATAGGGGTGAGAATATTTCTCAAGGTAATCCCAATGGTGGTGCATCGTCTGAATTAATGTTGGATCATCACTGCAAAGAGGGGTTTGACTTTTTTGGGAGAGACTCTCTTCGTTTAATCCACCTGCTATATGACACACCAACGTGTCATCGATAAGGATCAGCGTATCACTCAGTGGTCGTGCGGTGTAAAGAGACCACGTAACCCCGCTGTAGGCGATGAGCATCAGCGGATCACCGGAGGCTTTTTGGGTAATGAGTGTGAGTACAACGCCTTTGGTTAAGGATTTCAGTAAAGGGCGAGAGAGGGAGGGGTAGCGTAATTCGGGGGTCAGAATATAAATGGTTCGATGCGCTTTTTTGATATGCGTAATGAGGATATGGTCAAAATCATCTTTTTGATCAGGGAGAATATACGGGAATATTTGACCGTTGAGATGGGTTAACAGTAAAAATAAACTCAGAATTTTTATCATTTTATGCTTTTTTGGATACAATGATACCATTTAGCGGACATAAACATCAAGAAGGCGGTTTTGGTATGAGAATCTTGTTATTAAATGATAATCCAGTTGCACGAAAATTGGTTGCATTAAGTGCACAATATACTAAAAATGATTTAACTATTATTGGATCTATTGCTGAAATTGAGCAAAGTGACTATGATGTAGTCATTGTGGATGATGCCTATTATTCAGGTGAAGCCATGGCTGCATTGGCTCAAAAAGCGACGTATACGGTGAGTATACTTATGGCGGCACGGGGCAATACCCTCTCTGAAGGGTTTGATAAAGTCCTTAATAAGCCTTTTTTACCAGCAGATTTGATTGAGTTGTTGACAACGATTCAAGAGACATTACCCACTCCTCCAGCACCTGTGGTAGAGGATATCCCTTTGTCTGTTGATCCATTACCTCCTCTTAAGGAGGAAGTATCTTCCTTTAGTGAGCCTGAGCCTGTTGCACGCTTTGATGATCTTTTGCCTCCCCTCAAAGAGGAGTCTGCTGCTTCTTTTGACTTTGCACCCTTACAAGAAGAGGTCGAAGAAGAACCGTTGGTCAGTTTTGAGGAGTTTACAGCACCTCAAGAGAGCGAGTTAAGACCTTCTATTCTTGATCACGAAGTCGTACAAGATTTGCAAGATTTATTGAAAACTACCGATGCGGAAGAGTCTGATTTTTCTATGGGTAGTTTTGATCTTCCTGAAATAGCGATAGAAGAACCTCTTCCTGTGTTGATAGAGGAAAATTATACACATGATGCCCCCTTACTCAACGATATGGAAAGCTCTTTCGAAATGCTCAGCGATGATTATCTCCCTTTACTGGAAGAAACAAGAGATATTCTTGAGATCCATAATGAAGATGAAGGGGTATATGATGATTTTATCCCGGCTGAAACATCGCTACATACTTTTTCTCATCCTCATGAAGAGGAGATTATTAAATACCCCGATGAAACTTCATCACTCCACCTGAATGCTCATGCAGATGAGCAAAAAATGGGATTTTATTCGGATGAAATAGGGACAGACCTTTTTGATGGGATCGCTGAGCGAGAGATGAAGCTTGCCATGGGAGAACCTGTGGAAGAAGCAACCTATGATATTCCCATTGTGATGACTCAAACAGCGCAGGGTGGAGTCTCTTCTGAGGGGATGGAAGCGTTACAAGTATTGCTTAAAGCGCTCTCAAACGAAGAAACGGCAAACTCCTTGAAGGGACTTAATATTAGTATCAATATCAATCTTAATCTCGGACATGGCAAGTGAATCACCGTAGTGGAGCCATTTTAGTCCTTTCAGGCCCTAGTGGTGCAGGAAAAAGTTCCCTTATTCGTAAGATTACCAACCATATTGGTCCTAGCTATTTTTCGATTTCCAGTACCACCCGTCCCAAGCGTGAAGGGGAAGAAGATGGGGTTCACTACCATTTTATCTCCCTAGAAGAGTTCAAAGCGGGGATTGAAGAGGAGATATTCTTAGAATATGCACTCGTTCATGGTAATTATTACGGTACGTCGTTACGCCCGGTTAAAAAAGCCCTCAAAGAGGGTAAATTGGTTATTTTTGACATTGATGTTCAAGGGCATGACGAGGTACAAAATCGTTTAGCCGATATTACCACTTCAGTTTTTATTACCACTCCCACATTAGAGGAACTCAAAAATCGTTTGAGTTTCCGTTCATCCGATAGCCAAGAGGTGATCAAAAAGCGTTTGGAGATGGCAACACGTGAAGTACAGCGTATCAGTGAATATGATTTTCTTATTGTAAATGATGAACTGGATGTCGCAGCACAAACCTTAATCACGATCGCTAAAGCAGCACGGATGAAAATTCCTGCCCATCATATTAATGAATTCGTCCAACTTTGGGCGGTCTAAAGTACTAAGCACCTTTACAGCGATGAGCCGTTATACTGCTTGAATCTATTTTAAATTTTACTCTAAAAAGGAAATGAATCCATGGGAAGTACTAGCATCAGCCATTGGTTAATCGTTCTGGCCATTGTTGTTTTATTATTTGGGGCGAAAAAAATCCCAGAATTGGCAAAAGGGTTGGGTCAGGGGATCCGCAACTTCAAAAAAGAGATGAAAGAGGACGATGAGCCTGTAGCAACCACCACAACACCTGCTGAAACACCCAAACAAGTTGAACCAACGGTCGTTACAACGGTTAAAGCAGAACCTACTCCTCACAACCCCACAAAACAAGTGTAACCTCTTGAAACAGCGGGTCAGTGCGCTGTTGCGCGATAAATTCAATTACGATGTTGCTTTAGAAAAACCAAAAGATCGTTCTTTTGGTCATTTCGCTACCCCAATTGCTTTTTCTTTAGCCAAAGAGTTACGCAAATCCCCCATGAGTATTGCACAGGAGATTGCCACTTCCTTTGGGGAAGAGTCAACCTTTAGTGCCGTAGAGTCCGTAGGGGGCTATATCAATTTCCGTTTATCGGAACATTTTTTGGATGAGTATGCCTCTTCGGTATTGGATCACCCCTTACAGTTTGGTCAAAACACCAAAAAAGGGACGCTGCTACTGGAATTTGTGAGTGCCAACCCCACTGGGCCTTTGCATATCGGTCATGCACGGGGTGCGGTGTATGGGGATACCCTTTTGCGTTTGGGTCGCCATTTAGGGTATGACATTACCGCTGAGTATTATGTCAATGATGCGGGCAATCAAATTGATCTTTTGGGTGTCTCCCTTCAATTGGAAGGGCGCAGTACTTTGTTAAATGAAGCGGTTGAATGGCCAGAGAAATATTACCGTGGTGAGTATCTTAGTGATCTTGCGCGCGACGTAGTAGAACAGTTCGGTGAAGAGGCTCTTCGTGATGAGTCTCGTCAAAAAGAGTTGGCACTTTGGGCAAAAGATAAAATTTTAGCCCTTATCGTTGAGGATCTCAAAGGGATTAATGTCCATTTTGATACCTTCGTAGGGGAAGCGTCGTTGTATGAGCAATGGGATCGTGTGATGGCAAAAATGGGGGAGGGGGTTTATCTCAATGAGGCAAAAACCTTTATCCGCTCATCCGACCATGGTGATGACCATGACCGTGTTGTGGTGCGCGATGATGGTCGTCCCACCTATTTGGCAGGGGATATCATCTACCATAACCAAAAATTTGAGCGGGGGTATGACCACTATATCAATATTTGGGGTGCCGATCACCACGGCTATATTGCGCGGGTCAAAGCTGCTGTGAGCTTCTTGGGGTACGATCCTAAAAAGCTTGAAGTGCAACTTTCTCAAATGGTAAGCCTCCTCAAAGATGGGGAACCCTTTAAAATGTCCAAACGCTCAGGTACCGTGATCCAAATGGGTGACGTGGTCGAAGAGATTGGCTCCGATGCGTTGCGGTTTATGTTTGCTTCCAAAAAATGTGACACCGCCTTGGAGTTCGACATCGAAGAACTCAAAAAACAAGACAGCTCCAATCCGATCTATTACGTCCAATATGCCCATGCACGGATTCAAACCTTGCTTGCCAAGAGTGAATTAACGCATGAACAGATTATGGCGACACAACTGCGTGGTTTAAGTGCCGATGCGGATGGATTACTTTTTGAAGCGTTGTTGTTGCCTGAGATTATCGAGGACGCATACGAATCGCGTCAAGTACAAAAAGTACCCGATTATCTCAAAGCACTTTCCGCTCGATTGCATAAATTTTACTACGACACCCGTATTATTGGGACAGAGGATGAAGCTAAATTGCTTAAACTGCTCCTTGTCGTTGCCCTCTCGATTAAAACAGGTCTCTTTCTTATGGGAATTGAGGCAAAAGATCGGATGTAATTTTTTTGTCTCTTTTGTATCAGAAAACTTTTTTGTTTTTGACGTTAAAAAGATGTTAAAAGAGGGTGAATTTAACGTTTAACAGCGAAACTGGATTCCCGCCTTCGCGGGAATGACAGAAATATCGTTATTTGAAGATTTTTTGAAGACCTTTGGTCACTGCATCGGGTACTGTTGCAATCCCCATAAATTCCGTCATGGTCAAAAGTGGGTAACTAATCGCAATATAATATTTTGCATTCAATGCTTTAGCTTGTCCCCCCTCAATCAACACCGCATAGGGTAAAATTTCACCGTTTTGGGTTCCAATTTTTTTGACAAATCCACTTGTACGTTTATCCAATTCGACAAACGCAACATAACGGTCGCCCCCAACGTGAACAACGGTTGCTTTAGCTGCTTTGGCTTTCGCGACCAAATCCGCCGTTGATCCAGAACCTACCGTATCCATATCTTCATAATAGGGCATACCCATCATAAAGTGATACCCAGAAAGCCCTTTTGCCTCCCACGCATCCTCAGAGTCTTTTAATGGACCAAACGCTTTTTTAAGGGAATTTAACACCGTTACGCTCGCCGATTTGTTAAACTCTTTTTGCATAAACGCTGCCCCAAAATAGACAGGGTTAGCAATAGAGACTTGCTTGCGATCCTCATCAATCAAAATACGTCCAACGGCATTAAATCCACGAAGTGACTTAGCCGCTTCCGCTTTCATCGCTGCATTGGTATACAAAATTGTTGTCCCTGCATCGGTGGCTTTGATTGCGCCAACAACATCAAAACCCTCTGCAGAGAGTTTCGCTTTAGCTGTTTCGACATCCACATAGCCCGCAAGTTTATACGTAGCAATCATCTCTGCACTAAAACCGCTCATGGCAAATGCCCATGTTATGACCAATAACGTTAGAATTTTTTTCATAGCTCTTTTGCTCCCAAGTCTTTCATGATTTGTGTGATCTCTTTATCCAATGCAGTAATGGAATCGACCATTTTTTTGTCTTTGATCCCCATAACCGCTTGCCATGTCGCCAAACGAGGCATTCCGACCATTAGCTTATTAGACCCTTTGTCCACATACATATACATCGAACACGGTGCAAAGACATTGGCATCAGGACGACCTTGGTTGAAAATCCCCTCTGAAAAGCGGAAGTGACACAAAGAATAGACCCAATAGGCATCAAAACGGTCAAAAGAAGTAACTTTTAAATCCGTCATAGACCCTTTCATGTCTTTGTAACCCGCAATGATGTACTTGTGTGCTTCAAAAGCATCTTCAAATTTACTTTGGAAATCACTTTTGAATTTATCTACTCCAACGCTACGATCAAACGGGACTTCAAAGGTCATCATCGGTTTTTTAGGGAGAGACTTATAGTCTACGTATTGTACCTTTTTTCCCATCGTCTCTTCGGTCATTTTGTCCAATGGCTCAAACGAGGCAATAAACGCTTTACGAACCGCTTTGTCTTTCACCCCAACGATATCCAACATCGTTTTAGGCATCACATGACCCACATAGGTTTTATCTTCCCCTATTTTTTTATAAATACCTAAATTAAACGGTGAAAATCCCCCTAAGGAAGGCTCTTTAACCAACAATGACCCAACAACGGTATCATTGGTAATAGAGAAAAATCCAAGATTATCCAATGTGGGCTTAAACGTTGGATCAAAATCAGGATGTTTACTTGTCACCCCTTTAATTGTTTGGAATTCAGTACCCCATTTGGTTTTATACGCATCATTAATACGCTCATGCGGATCTGAGAGGACAAACCCAATGGTACTGATCTTCTCATTGACCAAGCTCATAAAAGGTTTCTCTTTTTCCCCCTCACTCACGTAAAACTTAGCCCCTTGGGCACCAAAAGCGACACTGGCCGCAAGCGATAGCGCACACGCGCCGATCAACAGTTTTTTTACCATTTCATCTCCTATTTTGCATGAGTTTAACCCGATTATTGTATCACAAAGCCATCAAAAAACCATAATGACCCCTTTAAAAATTCACCTTTTTAGTACATGAATGGGAAAAAGGGGAGTTCCCCTCTAAAAGGAGGGGAAAGGGTGATTAGAATTTGAAGTTAAGTTGTGCGGTCAAAGCATTTTGACTATGCTTAGTAGTAATAGTACCACCTATCATATTACCAAAAGCTTCTGTTTTTTCAGGAGAATACACATAAGCTAGGTCAAGAGATGTTTGCTTTGTAAAGGTATAACTTCCACCAAGTGTATAGTGACTTTCAATAATTGCAGGAAAGCCAAGAAGATTTAATGTATTAATTAAACCACCAAAACCAGCTGTTCCTTGATCTTTAATAGGACTTTTAGCATAATTATAACCTGCACGCAATGCCCAATTGTCTTGAGCGAATTGGTATCCGATCATGTAAACATTTTGATCAGACCATTTGAAATCTTGATACCCTTTTGCGGAAGACCATTTAATCTGTTTATAATCTGCGGCAATAGTGTGTTGCCCCATTTTATACGACGCACCTAGTCCAATTTCAGCAGGTTGTTCAAGATTATCGGAGAGAACTAAAGCTCCTCCTGAAAACTGAGAAGCAGCGACTGATATTTGACCATTATACTTCATATCAATTGCTGATTTATAAGAGGCACCCAATGTGACGTCAGAGACTTCATAGGCAACACCCAAATTATAACCTAAGCCAAAATCTTGAGCCACACCTTTAGTTGCACTTGCTCCACCACCTGGCATCCCTGTTGTATCATAATTGATATCTAATGAACCGTACTGAATAATTGGAGCAATACCAACACTAAAGCCATTTGTTTTATACGCTAAAGGAACAACGAACTGCATTAATTGCAAATTTGTTACCATATTAGCATTATTATTTGCATTACGATAATCTGTACCCATTCCCGCTACGCCGTACATCCCAATACCCCAATAAAAATTATCAGAAGCTTTTTGCGCAATTGCAAGAGTCGGAACCATAGACATCTTCGCATCACTGGTTGATTCAGCTGCGCCAAAAGCATTTGATTTAACATTTGGCATAAAAAGGGTACCACCAAAAGAGATTTCAGTCCCTTCTACAGTCGTAATCATTGCAGGATTTGATAACGCTGATTCCGCTCCATGAGACATACCGATACCAACACCGCCCATACCAACAGCTTTGGCACCAACACCAATCATCGTATCCCCATTTGTTGCAAACGCCGTAGTCGAGCTAAGGGCGATTGCTGCTGCAACTGCCAATTTAACGGTGTATTTCATTGAATTCTCCTGAATTATAATTATTTCAAATCGATAAACGATTCACTAGCAACGTCATTATAGGGGGGGTCAAATAAATATAAACTTAACACGATTTTATCACAGAATAAGTATTTCAAATAGTAAATATCATAGATAAAATACGACGATGTTATTAGAGATTATTATCTTATATAAGCGTCAAAAAACTAGCTAATAGGCACTAAAAAGAAAAAATACCCTTTTTTTCTATAATTGACTCTATCTTAGCGAAAGTGAGTATTTCTTAGGAAGATGCTAAATAGGTTTCATTTTGTAACATTTATAGTAAAGTTGGTGTAAAATACCCCAAAAATCTAGCAATAAAAGCTGTCAAATACCAAAATGAAATTATGAAATTTTTGTTTAAAAAGGGAAGAAATAATAGTAATGGCGGGCCACTAAGGATTTGAACCTTAGGAGGTATAACCCTCGCCGGTTTTCAAGACCGGTGCAATCGACCACTCTGCCAGTGACCCGCATAAAGTAAAAGCTATCGTTTTTCTGTGGAGGCGGCACCCGGATTCGAACCGGGGATCAGAGCTTTGCAGGCTCATGCCTTACCGCTTGGCTATGCCGCCACCATAATGGTGCCCGGAGCCGGACTTGAACCGGCACAGTGTTACCACCGAGGGATTTTA
>JAVHOQ010000023.1:0-20353 GCA_036170115.1 Sulfuricurvum sp. | reverse complement strand
CAAGGGGATGTTGCCGAAGAGTTTTTTTATAACTCTTTGGAAGATAAAAAAGATTTAGCGGGGATTCATTACGATTTTATCGATAAAAATTGGAAAAGCAGTACCAAAAATTTACGCGATGAGTTTGATATTGTCATGGTCAATGGGAAAGATATTGCGATTATCGAAGTCAAATACAAAGCCCATGAGCGTGATTTAGAAAAACTTTTGACCCAAAAACAAACCAATTTTAGAGAACTTTTCCCCATTTATAAAGACTATACGCATCATTTGGCACTCGCCTCCTTTTATATGCATCAAGACCTCAAAGAAAAAGCATTGGAAAATAATGTCATCGTCTTGCAACGCAAAGGGGATGTGATGGAAACGTTTGTCCCTCAAAATCCGTAATATTTCGTCACCCTGAACTGGTTTCAGGGTCTAAAAAGAGTTGGAACACTTACGAGGATAAAACAAAACGTACCAACTCAGAAGCGTAGATGCGAAAAAAAAGTTTATACATCCAACAGAAGGAAGAGTATGAAGAAATTTTTATATTGTGAACTTTTTACCTTCATAAAATTCATAGGGCTTTTAATTGTAGTTAACATAATAGTCCTAATCATAGGTGCAAGCCTATATTCTAAAACTATTTTTCTCGGTAGTATACTTGCTATAGTTATGTTTGTAATAGTTTTTATTTGGAAATTTATTCGTATTTTGATACTGCCGAATATCTCACAATATCAGTGTACGCAAAGTAATACCTTCAAAAAAGCATTAACCTGGATTTCAAACATTGTTTAAATAGATAAACTCCCTCGTTCCATCCTCTCCTGAGGTGGAACGCTTAAGCTAGATTCCCCCGCCTACGCGGGAATGACGGAGTTTTGTCACCCTGAACATCCCCCCCGTCACACTGCGTATAACTTGGGGTCTCACACAAAAAGTTGCCGTGTGATTAGTGCAACGTCCCGATCGTTTGACCAAAACGGACACTCTCCCCTACTTCCAAGCCCGTAGTGATCATATCCTCTTCAAAGAGCATCACTATGGTCGAACCCATCTGAAAGCACCCAAAATCATCCCCTTTTTTGAGTTTCACATCGCAATAGGTATAGCATTGCGGTGTTCGTACATCACTATTGGTTTGGATCAAGGGTTCAAAGGAGACTTCCATTTTTCCAACGTTCAACGCTCCTACCAAGATCATAAAGAACCGTTTGTTATTGTCGGCTAAACACTCGATGACCACCCGCTCATTTTCGATAAAAAGGTCAACTTTACGTTTGAGGGTGGGGATATTGACGGGATACAATTTTCCAGGGATATGGACAGCTCGGACTATTTGTGTATTCAAGGGGAGATGATAACGGTGATAGTCGCGCGGGGAGAGGTACAAATTGATAAAATGACCGGTACTAAAGTGTGCTTTGATGGAGGGGAGAATGTGATCCCCTAGCAACGCATCGATGTTGTAACTCATCCCTTTGATCTGAAGGGCGTGTGCCTCCTGAATACGCCCTACTTCGGTAATCAACGCATCGCAGGGGCTGATCATTGCGTTGGGATCGAGTGAAAATACTCTGGGTTTCATGAGTCTACGGGTAAAAAGGGCATTGAGGGTTGCATAAAAATCGGGAGGATTAAAATCACCCATATCCAAACCCATGAGCTTCACGTAGCTTTGGTTGATGATTTTTTGGACAAATGGGGAATGCGCTTTGGAGGCGAATCTCCCAAACGCTTGGGAAAGGGTAGAAGTAACGTGGTGTGTCATGATTTAGTCTTGCTCCTCATCTGATTGTATTGGACGTTTGGCGATCTCTTCGATGAGTACGGTGGCATACGACCCTTTTGGGAGGGTGAAATGAAGTTCAAACCACGCTTCATTCTCTTTGTAAATCCCCTCGATTTCTTGAGGATAGATCCAACCGTATCGTCGTGCGCCATCAATGTCTTTGGTAATGGTATCAAACGTTTGCTCAATAGTAGAAGCTTCCCCTGTGGCTCGGGTGGCACGCTTACCGCTAAGTAACCCTGTCACCGAAATATCGTGTGCATCGAAGCGTGCAATCTCATCATCACTCTCATAATGAAAAATTTTCCCGTGGGGATAGTGCATCAAGACATCCCCATGAATGAGCTTAAAAGGGTGTTTTTGTTTTTTCATTTGCTCAATCTCAGCTAGGGGCAATGAGAGTTCATTGAGTAACTCATGAGGGGTAAAACTTTCGATAAGCTTGGAGATTTGAACCCGACGTGAAAGCCATCTGTTAAAAAGATAGCTTTGGTAGGCGTTAATGTAAAATTGGTGCAATTTTTTATTTTTTTCTTTTAATGTCCCCTCTAAGATCGCTTTGCCTTTGAGATAATTTTCCCCATCGGTGCCAAAACGTTGAAATCCAAAATAATTGGGAATCCCATTTTTCTTAATCGCTTTGAGTGCTTCGTGAATTTTATACGCAGAGGTGGGATTAACTTTTTTGAGACGGATGAAAAAACGGTTCCCTTTGAGGTGACCCATCCGAATTTTATTATTGTGGTAGTGACGTTCAAGGATTTTTATCCCCTCATGGTCAAAATTTTCCAACATTGGCTCAAATTTTTTAGGAAGAGAGATGTACTGCTTGGTCTGAGCGTTTTTATCTTTTAGCCCTGCATAGCCGATGTCACGACTTTTTATCCCCAAATGGTTGCTAAAAATATCCAGCATCTGCCATGTGGAGAGATTCTTTTTCCGAATATGTAACACCAAATGTTCCCCCTCACCGCTAAAGGGGTAAAGGGGGATTTCATCCACAACGAAATCGCGCGCGGATTGGCGAAAATGAAATTCGATGGTGCTATGGGGGAGAGAGTATTGACGTTCCATGAGGTACTTCCTAAAAATGGTGTGTTTTGCACCGATTAACCATTTTTCCCCGACAAGCGGTTCCAATGATGGTGATCGGTGTTTTGGTGAGTTTGGCAATCTTTTGTATTTTTTTAGTATAGCGTGAATCAAAGGCAATAAGCATCTCGTACTCTTCACCACTGCACCCTAATGCTTTGTTATACCGTTTATTCCATCGAATTCTCAAATGATTGAGAGAACAAAGTTTGTGAAGGTCACTAAAAAGCCCATCGGAAATGTCCATACCACACCGTAAAGAGGTTCGTCCTTTATGGATAAAGTCACTTCGTAAGGTAGGCACGATAAAACGGCTTTTGGTATGAACCTTTCCGCCACTCATGAGATAGCGCAAATGACGCAATGACTGACCAAGATGCCCCGTAAATGCCACAACATCTCCGCTTTTCATCCCTTTTCGAGTTAGAGGATGGGTGCTTTTGGAAACAATGGTGATCGAAAGATCAATCTTAGTGTTACCAATAGTATCACCTCCAATAATCTCTACCCCAAAGCTATCGGCACACATTCGCATACCGCTCGCTAAGGCTTCTCTCTCAGAAAGAGACATCTCTTTGGGCATCGCGACACCGACTAGCGCATAGCGCGGAATCGCGTTCATGGCGATAGCATCGGAGAGGTTCACCATCATCGCTTTGTAGCCGATTTGGTAACAAGAGAGCCATTGACGTTTAAAATGGACATTCTCAAAAAAAAGATCTTTACTGTAAATCCACGTACCAACGACCGCACCATCATCCCCTATACGGGATTTTTTTTGGCTCATCTGTGTAATAAAGTAACTTTCAACGTTCACGAAAAATCCATTCGATGGGGTTAAATAAACAAGTATTATAAGATATTTGAGGTTAGGGGTGGGTTAAAAGAGAAAAAAAACAAAATTTGTTACTATTCTGGACACTTCAGCTCTCATAAAGAAAAGGGAAGCGGTGCTTCATTGTATCCAAGCAACAAGAACGCTATAATCTTTTTCAAGCTTATGCCAATTTGGTGTTGGAAACTATATTTTTATTAAGGATGGTGTATGAGTATTCCCGTTCATACGTATGATGCGATTATCGTCGGTGCTGGTTTAGCTGGATGTGCCGCAGCTCGTGAATTACAAAAAGCAGGTAAAAAAGTGGCGGTTATCACCAAGCTTCACCCTTTACGCTCTCACTCTGGTGCAGCACAAGGTGGGATTAATGCCGCTTTTAGTGACGCGGACAGCGTTGAACTTCATGAATTTGATACCGTTAAAGGGTCAGATTATTTGGCAGATCAAGATGTAGTAGAATTCATGTGTCAACGCGCCCCTGAAACCATCCGTTGGGCTGAGCGTATGGGCGCAGCGTTTAGTCGTAACGCTGATGGCACCATCGCACAACGCCCTTTTGGGGGGCAATCCTCTCCCCGCGCCTGTTTTGCTAAAGATCGTACTGGATTAACCTTACTTCAAACCATGTATGAACAAGCGTTCCGCGAAGGGGTTGAGTTTTGGGATGAGTGGTATGTAGCCGATTTGCTTTACACTGAGGGGAAAGTGTACGGAGTTGCTGCCTACAATATCCGTAATACCCAAAAAGCTCTTTTTAATGCCAAAGCGGTCATGTTCGCTACGGGGGGATACGCTAGGGCATTCAAAATCAATTCCAACGCTCATGCCAATACCGGTGATGGTCTCTCTTTGGTAGCACGTCATGGACTTCCTTTAGAAGATATGGAGTTTGTCCAATTTCACCCATCAGGTCTTTCGGGCAATGGGGTTTTGATCTCTGAAGCTGCTCGTGGTGAGGGGGGAAAACTTCTTAACTCATTGGGTGAACGTTTTATGGAAAAATATGCCCCCAATGCGATGGAATTGGCCTCTCGTGATGTCGTTGCCCGTGCGATTATCCAAGAGATTCGTGAAGGACGTGGGGTAGGACCTCGCAAAGATGCGGTGCATATCGATTTGGTCCATTTGGGTAAAGAAAAAATCATGGAACGTCTGCCAGAACTTCGTGATCTTGCGATTACGTTCCTTGGATTAGACATGATTAAAGAACCAATTTTGATCTCTGCAACCGCACACTACTCGATGGGGGGGATTCCAACCGATAAATTGGGACACGTTCGTAAAAATAATAGCGAATTTGTTGAAGGATTCTATGCAGCAGGCGAATGCGCTTGTTCATCCGTACATGGGGCGAACCGCTTAGGGGCAAACTCGGTGCTTGAAGCGTTGCTTTTTGGACGTTTTGTGGGTAAAACCATGGTCGATGAAGTGGAGGGTATCCACTTGAAAAAAGTAACTGCGACCGATGGTAAAGCAATGGTGGATGAACTTACCTGGGCATTAACCAACCATGGACAAGAATCCGTTCCTGTACTTCGTGATGAACTTCAACAGTCCATGACCGATAATGCAGGGGTCTTTAGAACCGAAAAGACCTTAATTGAGCAAATGGCGATTTTAGAAAATTTACGTCAACGTTACCAAAACATCTCCATCAAAGACAAATCAAAAGTCTTTAATACGGAATTGCAAGAAGCCATTGAGTTTGGGCATATGTTGGATTATTCCCTCTTTATTGTGGCCAGTGCGTTGAATCGTCAAGAGAGTCGAGGTGCCCATTTCCGTGAAGATTTCCCCACACGTGATGATGAACAATTCTTGAAACATACCATGGCGTACATGGACAAAAACGGAAAAATTACCCTTGACTATATGGCTGTCACCCTTGGCAAACATGAAGTTAAAGCACGATCTTATTAAGGAGTATGATGATGGATGCACTTAAATCACAATCGGTGACGTTTAAGGTTTTTCGTTTTAACGAAGAGACCGATTACCTCCCTTATTACAATACCTATACCTTGAATGTAACCCATGAAGAGGTCGTTTTAGACATACTCAATCGTATCAAATGGGATCATGATGGGAGTCTCTCCTATCGTCGAAGTTGCCGACACGGTATTTGCGGTATCTGTTCGATCAAAATTAATGGCAAAGCCATTTTGGCGTGTAAGTCACGTCTGTTTGATTTGATCGATATTTTTGGTACGGACTTAGTGATCGAGCCATTGAGTACCAAACGGGTGATCAAAGATTTGATTATTGATAAAAAAGATTTTTGGGAAAAACACGCCCATGTCGATCCCTATTTGGTCAGTGAAATTGATGAGAAACCTACCGCTGAGCATACCGTTTTCCCTCATCAGTTAGAGCAATTGATGGAGGCAGATTATTGTATCCAATGCGGTGCGTGTCATTACTCATGTCCTGCGGTTGAAATCAACGAACTCTACATTGGTCCTGCTGCGTTTGCTGCAGCGTACCGTTTCACGGCGGATGTTCGTGATGAGGGAGGGATGGATCGTCTTCATACGGTCAACCAAGAGGCGCAAGGGGTATGGGATTGTGTTAAATGTATGGAGTGTGCCGAAGTATGCCCCAAAGAGGTGAATCCGATTGAAAAAATTACCAAACTGCACAATATGATTTTTGAACACGGAATTGCAAAAAACAATGTTGCTACCCGTCATGCGGTTGGTTTTGCCCATTCTATTACTAAGCACGGACTACTCGACGAAGGAGAGTTAGTTCGTTACTCTGAGGGGAATATTGGGGTACTTAAACACGTTCCTGTCGCCATTAAAATGTTCACTAAGGGTAAAATTGTGTTGCCATGGAATATGCCAAAAGCAGACAAGTTAGACGAAATCAGAAAACTTGTCCAATCATCATCAACAGCAAAGTTTTAGGGAGTAATAGGCAATGAAAGAATTAAAATACGCACTTTTTACCGGTTGTACTGCTAAAGAGAGTACTCCTGAACAGATGATGTCTACACTAGCCGTTGCCAAAAAATTGGGAATTGAATTGGTAGAATTGACCGAAGCTTCGTGTTGCGGGGCTTCCCATTTGCAAGATTATGATGATTTTTTATCGTTGGTACTCAATGCACGTAACATCGCATACGCCGAAAAACATGGTCTAACCATGGTGACCATCTGTAATACGTGTCAGCTTAATACGGCGATGACCAAACACCGACTCGATCATAATGCAGAACTTAAAGCAAAAGTAAACGCAAAACTGGGAGAAGTTGGTTTGGAGTACAAAGGTACCTCTCAAATCACCCACTTTTTGTATGCAATTATCGATGATTTTGGTTTGGATAAAATCAAAGAGATGGTGGTTCAACCCCTAAGCCAATTCAACATTGCGCCGTTTTATGGATGTCACAATATCCGTCCTTCTGAGCTACAAAACGAATCGCACAAAGGTCACGAAAATCCGTACAAACCCACATCACTGGATGATCTTATCATCGCGTGTGGGGGTGTAAGTGTTGATTATGTGGAGAAAAATAAATGTTGTGGTTTCCATGCAGAGCTTCAAGCACCCCATACTGCAGCGGTGTTAACGGGTAATGCCGTAGCAGGTGCTATGGATGCCAATGCCGATTGGATGGTCACTCCCTGTCCATTGTGCCATCTTAAGCTTGATACTCAAACGCACCATGCTTCCATTGCAATTGGTCGTGAGGTATCTCTTCCTGTCTTGCATATGCAGCAAATGGTCGGTCTTGCCCTTGGCTGTACCCCTGCTGAGTTGGGACTTAAGTACCACGTTACCCCTGTCAATTTCATTTGATCACACACTTCTCCCCTTTTGGGGGAGTATGTCTATTCCTTCCCCTTTTTTTTGCTATAATCTAACTCTATTTAAGCTCCCTTTTTAAGGATGTACTATTTTACGCGACGCACTGTTTATTGGCACTTTTAGCCTCATTTTTTATTTGGGTATTGCTACCATTATCAACGATCCTTCTATTATTGGGGTATGGGGAGCCAATTTCGCTCAGTATAATATTGGCTTATTTGGGTATGTTGCGTATGTGTATCTTTTAACGTTGATGATCCCCCTTCTTGCCTTTTACACCGCCAAAAAAGATATTCAACGCTATGCGACAATTACGGGTCTTTACGTGTTCCCATTTTTTATGGTCATTGTGGTACAAGCCCTTATATTTAGCAATGACCATCGAGGGACGGTGGGGGGTGTCTTTGTCGATTTTCTCAAGGGGTATATTGGAGGATTTGGGGTTTGGGTCGCGTGGCTCATGATCGTTGCCATCTCCACTGTGTTACTTTTGAAAAAATCCCCCGAGTATTGGGTGCGTATGGTCAAAGGGTATAAAGCGATGGGGTGGGAATTCTTGCGTACCATTCAAGCTGATTTTAGTGCCAAAAAATCCCCCAAGAGTATCCATTACCCTCCCCAAAATGAGGGGTATTATCCCCCCTCCTCTTCGAGCCATACGCTTCATACCCCTAAAAAAAATCCTCCCATCCCTGAACCGTATCGTGATGAAGAGATCCCTAACTCTCTTTTTTCCCCTCACCCCATCGAATCGACCATCCTCAGTGTCGCCAAAAAGGTCAAAGAGGAGAAGCAACACCATGGGATTATTGTCGATGAGTTGGAAGAGAACAAAGCCCTTTTAGCTTCCATCGACCATGGGGTTTTCGAACAACCCAAAGATTTCAAACTCCCTCCGACAAGTTTTTTACAATATCCCCCTCAGAAAAAAACAGTCGTGGATGAGCGGGAATTGGACGATAAAATTCGGGATTTGATTGATAAATTGGCCCATTTTAACATTGAGGGGGATGTGGTGCGTACCTACGCGGGTCCCATTGTCTCCACGTTTGAATTTAAACCCGCAGCAAACATCAAAGTTTCCAAAATTTTGGGTCTCCAAGATGACCTTGCCATGGCACTCAAAGCCCAAACTATCCGTATCCAAGCCCCCGTCCCCGGCAAAGATGTGGTGGGGATTGAGATTCCCAATCGTCATATCGATATTATCTATCTGCGGGATATTTTTGAGAGTAAATTGTTTCAAGAATCGACCTCTCCCCTGACCTTGGTGTTGGGGAAAGACATTGTGGGCAAACCTTTCATCACCGATCTTAAAAAATTGCCCCATCTGCTGATTGCAGGGACAACGGGGAGTGGTAAAAGCGTCGGGATCAATGGGATGATTTTGAGTTTGTTGTACAAAAATTCTCCCGATCAACTCAAATTATTGATGATTGACCCTAAAATGTTGGAGTTTTCGATCTATAACGACATTCCCCACCTCCTAACCCCTGTCATCACCAAACCCAAAGAGGCGATTGCAGCACTGAGCAATATGGTCTATGAGATGGAACGACGTTATCAGCTCATGTCCGAAACCCGCACCAAAAACATCGAAAATTTTAATGAGAAGATGAAAAGCGAAGGGGGAACATTGCTCCCGTATATCGTCGTTATCATCGATGAATTGGCGGATTTGATGATGACCAGTGGGAAGGATGTCGAATACTCCATTGCCCGTTTAGCTCAGATGGCACGTGCCAGTGGGATCCATCTCATTGTCGCAACGCAACGCCCCAGCGTCGATGTGGTCACAGGATTGATTAAAGCCAATCTCCCCAGTCGTATCAGTTACAAAGTGGGGCAAAAAATTGACAGTAAAATTATTCTCGATGGGATGGGGGCAGAATCCCTTTTGGGGCGGGGAGATATGCTCTTTACCCCTCCAGGGATGAGCGGTTTAGTACGCCTTCATGCCCCATGGAGCAGTGAAGCGGAGATTGAAAAAGTGGTCGATTTTCTCAAAGAGCAACGCGCCCCCCAATACGATCGACGCTTTTTACGGGACAAAGAGGAGATCATCCGTGATGGTGGGGGGAATGAGGAAAAAATCGTAGATGACCTTTATGAAGAGGCAAAAAACATTGTTCTGACTGAACAAAAGACCTCCATTAGTTATCTGCAACGACGATTGCAAATTGGGTATAACCGTTCAGCGACCATTATCGAACAATTGGAACAAAACGGCATTCTCTCCTCACCCAACGCCAAAGGGAATCGGGAATTGATTCTTAATTAATTGACTGTTTCATTTTTACCCATAAAATGGTTGAAATTCTCCTAAGAGTGTTTAGAATGGTAACACTCAAGCCAAAGCCTTTCGTGATTCTGCTATAATCTTCGCAACTAAAATTAGCAGGAGTCCCCATGGCTTTTATGGACGAATACACAGCACACGTAGAACAGCGCGCAGCGCAAGGAATCCCTCCATTTCCTCTTACCAAAGAGCAAGTGAGTGAATTAGTCGCACTCATTACCGCCGAAACATCTAAAAACAGTGACCTCGTTGAGATGCTCTCAGCGCGTGTTAATCCCGGTGTGGATGATGGTGCGTATGTCAAAGCCGCTTTTTTACACCAAGTGGTTCAAGGTGAAGTAAAAGCCTTCTTAGCCGACAACAGCGACATTAACAGCGATGACCACAAAAAAGCAGCGATCAAAATTTTGGGTAAAATGGTCGGTGGGTACAACGTTAAACCCCTTATCGATGCCCTTAGCAATGATGCTATCGCCAATGAAGCCGCGCATGAACTGAAGCATACCCTTTTGGTGTATGACGCATTTAACGATATTGTGGAACTCTCTACAACCAATAGTTTTGCCAAAGAGGTTCTTCAATCATGGGCGGATGCAGAATGGTTTACTTCCAAGCCGACCCTTGCAGAGCAATTTAGCGTCGTGGTCTTCAAATTCCCCGGAGAGACCAACACCGATGACCTCTCCCCTGCCAGTGCCGCCTTTACCCGTTCGGATATTCCCCTTCACGCAACGACGATGTTGAGTGCCAAAATGCCTGAAGGTATTGCTAAAATCGCTGAGTTGAAAGAAAAAGGGATCCGAATCGCCTACGTCGGTGACGTTGTTGGGACGGGTTCAAGCCGTAAATCAGCTGCCAACTCCGTGCAATGGCATACGGGGGATGATATTCCAGGTATCCCCAATAAACGTACGGGTGGGGTTGTAATCGGTAGTATCATCGCTCCGATTTTCTTCGCGACGTGTGAAGATTCCGGTGCATTGCCCATCGAAGCCGATGTAAGCCAAATGGAAACAGGCGATGTATTGGACATCGATACCAAAGAGGGAACCATCACCAAAGAGGGAAATGTGATTGCTACATTCTCACTTCGTCCCAATACCATCGAAGATGAAGTGCGTGCAGGTGGTCGTATCCCCCTTATCATCGGGCGTGGTTTGACAGCTAAAGCCCGTGTTGCCCTTGGACTCGAACCTGCCACCATTTTTTTTGCTACCCCAATTCAACCCGCTGATACGGGCAAAGGGTACACCCTTGCCCAAAAAATGGTTGGACGTGCCTGTGGTATGGAAGGTGTTCGCCCAGGGATGTACTGTGAACCAATCACCAGCACCGTAGGAAGCCAAGACACCACAGGACCCATGACCCGTGATGAGATCAAAGAACTCTCTGCTCTTGGGTTCTCCGCTGATTTTGTGTTGCAATCGTTTTGTCATACCGCTGCGTATCCTAAACCCTCCGATGTGACATTGCACGCGACGCTTCCAGCGTTTATTAGCTCACGCAGCGGTGTTGCCCTTCGTCCTGCGGATGGGGTTATCCACTCATGGCTTAACCGTATGGTTCTCCCCGACACGGTCGGAACAGGTGGCGATAGCCATACCCGTTTCCCGATTGGGGTCTCTTTCCCAGCGGGATCAGGTTTGGTCGCGTTTGCAGGGGTGACGGGGGCTATGCCACTTGAGATGCCCGAATCGGTTTTGGTACGTTTCACAGGAGAGATGCAAGCGGGTATCACACTTCGTGACCTTGTCAATGCGATCCCGTATTATGCGATCAAAGCGGGTCTTTTGACTGTTGAGAAAAAAGGGAAAAAGAACATCTTCAATGGACGTGTTTTAGAAATCGAGGGTCTTCCCAACATGAAAGTCGAGCAAGCGTTTGAACTCTCTGATGCATCGGCAGAGCGTTCGGCTGCTGCGTGTACCGTTCGCCTTAACCAAGAACCCGTTATCGAATACCTCAAATCCAACGTGACATTGATCGAAGCAATGGTTGCCGATGGATACGAAGATGCCCGTACGTTGCAACGTCGTGCCGATAAAATGAAAGAGTGGTTGGCTAACCCATCCTTGATGGAACCCGATGCCGATGCAGAGTATGCCGCGATCATCGAGATCAATCTTAACGAAGTAACCGAACCGATTTTAGCGTGTCCTAACGATCCTGACAATGTTAAATTGCTCAGTGAAGTCGCAGGGACAGAGATTAATGAAGTCTTCTTGGGTAGTTGTATGACCAATATCGGTCACTACCGTGCAGCGGGTGAAGTGATGCGCGGTGAGGGTAAAATCGCCGTTGAAAAATTCTGGATCGTCCCCCCAACCCGTATGGATGAGCAACAGCTCATCCATGAAGGGTATTATGATGTCTATAACGAAATCGCCGCGCAAACGGAAGTTCCTGGATGTTCATTGTGCATGGGGAACCAAGCGAGTTCTCGTGAGGGCTCAACGGTTTTCTCAACCTCAACGCGTAACTTCGATAACCGTCTAGGTAAAGGGACACAAGTGTATCTTGGTTCTGCAGAATTGGCATCGGTCTGTGCAAAATTGGGACGTATCCCAAGTGTTGAAGAATACATGAGCATCGTTCCTGAAAAACTCGCAGGAAAAGCAGATCAAGTGTACAAATACCTTAACTTCAATGAGATTGCCAATTATGCCCTTCAAGCGCGTGACGTGGCAGAAGAAAAATACGGCGTGACCATCAAAGCGGTCTAATCGCCCTCCCCTTCCTCTTTTTATCTCACCCCGTACGTGATACGGGGTCTCCCCTGATGACAAAAATGCACCTTAACCCTTTCTTCTTTACCTTGTAACGAAATTTCACACGAATACCCTAAGACAATGGAATAAGCAGAAAATAGCATTATATTTTACAACCTTAAGAATACTATTAAGAAAATAAACGTAAAAAGGTAGAGTAATGCTCAAATCGCTTCTCCCTTCCACAAAACCTTCTCCCCATCACCCTCACAGATTTCGTCACCCTGAACGTGTTTCAGGGTCTAAGATTATTGTGGTGAACAATCTCAATTTTAAAAAGGTAAGGGGGGTGGCGTGAAAAATAGATCAATAAATCAAAAAAAGATTTTTGCATGAGTCGTAATGGATGGAAAAATATCATAGGGGTAGTTTTTATCATTGCTTTTATGAGTTTAATGCAATTTGGATCACGATTAGAGAGAAAGCATTACTCGGAATGTCTTATGGCAAGTAGTTCCGTTAAAAATATTCTCATTCAAAATGATTTATGTCAACAAAAAACAGGATGTAAGGAAGGAACACTATATTCGGGAAGCACGTGGTCAGGTTTTTATATTGAACTTTATGGCATTGTGGATCCAATCATTCTACAAAAAATAGTGGTAGAATTAAATACACAATATCATAAAAATGATGATAATTTAACAATCATTTTTAGAGCATATAGTGAATCGTATGGGCTAAAAAATAATAATCCATTTATGGACATAACAATGGAATAGAAAAAAGTTTTGGATTTGTTCCAAGCGTAGAATCAGGAGCAAATTTCCCCCCTCATTCCAACTTTCCATGCGGGAACGCAACTCGACAGAAATAAGGGAAACCGTAAACTGCAACGTTAGAAATATAAGAAGCGAGAAAAAATTCTTCACTGTTAGTAAATTACCATGATTTGGCTAAAATACGAAAAAAAAGAATGAGACTGTATGACTTTTACGATAGATGCCACCTGCGGTGATGCCAGAGCGTGTACGCTGACCACCGCCCATTCGATGATTCAGACCCCAATTTTTTCTCGTTCCATCCTCTCCTGAGGTGGAACGCTTATAAGTTCAGAATAATGGGAATGGTTAAAAAATGAAACTCGTATTATTAGCAGGGCTAGATGGTAGTGGAGAACTTTTTTTCCCGCTTTTAGAAAAGTTACCTACAAATATTGATTCTTTGGTCATAAAATATCCCCATGATTATTTGACCTATCGTGAATTAGCATTGTATGTTTTAGCACATATTCCTAAAGATGAAGATTTTATCCTCGTAGCAGAATCTTTTAGTGGTGCAGTAGGTTATGAAATAGCGTTGATGAAGCCTCAAAGATTGAAGCATATCGTGTTTGTTGCAACCTTTTTGAAAACACCAAAAGCCTTTTTAATGGGATTGCTCTTGTATACGCCATTGAAAAATTTGCTCTATTTAAAATTACCCCTATTTATCATTCGATATTTTTTGATCGGTTTTGATGTTGAAAACAGTATCGTATATAAAACTAAAAACATTGTAAATGCTATTCCAAAAAGAATTCTTTTTCATAGACTTATCACTATTTATCATTTAAGCTATTTAAAGAGGAAAAACAACATCATTAAACTCAATGTGGACATAACTTATATAGAGGCAGAGCATGATAAATTAATTGATTCTTCTCATCTCAAGGATTTTCAAGACACTTTTTATACCGTTCAAGATTTTAAGCTGAATGGGTCACATCTTCTGTTAAAAAGCAACGCGTTTGATACTTCAGCAATTATTTCAAAAATTATTTCCACTTCTCTCTCTCCTTAAATTACCGTGATTTGGCTAAAATACGAAAAAAAAGAGTGAGATTTGATGACTTTTACGATAGATGCCACCTGTGATGATGCCAGAGCGTGTACGCTGACCACCGCCCATTCGACGATTCAGACCCCGATTTTTATGCCCGTTGGGACAGTCGGGAGTGTCAAAGCGTTGGACATGGTCGATATGACCGACCTACTGGATACCCAAATCATCCTTGCCAATACCTACCATACTTATTTACGCCCTGGGGATGAGACCATCGCGGCGTTGGGGGGGTTGCATGGATTTACCACTTACCCCAAAAGTTTTTTGACCGACAGTGGGGGATTTCAGGCATTTAGTCTCAGTGACATTTCTAAGGCAAGTGAAAAAGGGATCGAGTTTAAAAGTCACATTGATGGGTCACGCCATTTTTTCACCCCCGAAAAAGTGATCGATATTCAAAACAATCTCAACAGCGACATTATGATGATTTTGGATGATTTGGTGGCATTGCCCGCAACCCAAGAGCGTATTGCCCTCTCCATTGCCCGAACGACCCAATGGGCGAAACAATCGATTGCGTATTTTCGTCATAAGCAGTCGTTGGGGATTGGGGTGAATCAAAACATCTTCGCCATTATCCAAGGGGGGACGGATTTGAATTTCCGTACCCAATCTGCCAATGAATTGTGCGCCCTTGATTTCGATGGATTCGCCATTGGGGGGTTATCGGTGGGGGAATCCAATAACCTAATGTACGATACGGTAGAACACACCACCCCGCTGATGCCACGGGACAAACCGCGTTATCTTATGGGGGTGGGAACCCCTGAGGATTTGGTGGAGAACATCGCGCGGGGGGTCGATATGTTCGATTGCGTCATGCCCACCCGTAATGCCCGCAATGGGACGCTCTTTACCACCTTTGGACGGATGAACATTCGGGGAGCGAAGTTCAAACTCGACAATAACCCCATCGACCCTGCGTGTACGTGTTATACCTGTCAGCGGTACAGTCGAGCCTACTTGCACCACCTTTTCCGTGCCAAAGAGTTGACGTTTTTCCGTCTTGCTTCGTTGCACAATCTCCACTATTATTTGTGGCTGGTCAAACACGCCCGTGAAGCGATTATCGCAGGAACATTTACTCAATTTAGAAAGGATTTTTATGCTCTTAGAAACACTTAAACTTGGTATTAACATCGATCATATCGCCGTTTTACGCGAAGCGCGCAAAATTAACGATCCTGATCCTCTCATGGCGTTGGCACTGTGCGCTCAAAACGGTGCGGATCAAATCACGTTGCATCTTCGCGAAGATCGCCGCCATATCCAAGATGACGATGTTCGTCGCATTATCGAATCCTCACCGATTCCGGTGAATCTGGAGTGTTCGCTCAATGCTGAAATTATCGATCGGGTATGCGCTTTGCGTCCTCATCGTGCCACCATCGTCCCTGAAAAGCGCGAAGAGGTAACGACTGAGGGGGGATTGAACCTATCGGATAATTTTGATGCACTTTTAGCGGTCATTAAGCGTCTTCAAGCCGAAGAGATTGAGGTCTCTTTGTTCATCGATCCGACCCAAGAATCGGTGAACCTTGCCTCCGAATTGGGAACCCATTGGGTCGAATTGCACACAGGCAGTTACGCCAATATCTATGCGATGCGTTACAGTTCTCTTGCCTTTAGTCACCATGCCATTCAATCGCTGCGCCATCTGAGTCGAAAAGCGTTGGACTCCCATCTTAATGTGGCGTACGATGCACTTGTGGATGCCGCCAACCGAGCGCGAATGTTGGGACTCAAAGTGGCCGCTGGGCATGGATTAAATTACCAAAACACCTCCGCCATTGTCGCTATTGATACCATCCAAGAGCTTAATATCGGGCAATCGGTCATTGCCCGTTCGATTTTTACCGGATTAGCTCAAGCGGTCAAAGAGATGAAGCATTTATGTCAACGCTAAAACGGCTTGCCATTAGTGTGGGGGATCTCAATGGGGTGGGATTTGAGATACTCCTTAAAGCGCATGAGACCATCAAGCACCTTTGTCAACCCTTGTATTGCATCAACTACACTATGGCGCATCAGGCCGCAAATCTTTTGCACACCCAATTTCCCAACGATTTTAGTATGGTCAAAGTGGGGGGTGAATTTGTCATTGAAGCGGGAAAAGTGTGCGCCAAAAGTGGTCGCTACAGCTATGACTCGTTTAAAATGGCAATGGAGTTAGCCAAGTCCAAAGCGGTTGATGGGATCGTCACCCTCCCGATCCACAAAGAGGCGTGGAAACGTGCAGGGATTGACTATGTCGGTCACACCGATGCGTTGCGTGATTTTTTTCACTTGAATGCAATCATGATGTTGGGATGCGAAAAACTTTATGTGGCACTCTATACCGAACATATTCCCTTGCGTGACGTGGCATCCCATATCACCTTTGAGGGGATCAGTGATTTTTTACTTCGACTCTATGCCACCACGCAGGAAGAGCGTATTGCGGTGTTGGGGCTTAATCCGCATGCGGGGGATCATGGGGTATTGGGGGATGAAGAGCGGATCATTGAAGCAGCCATTGCACACGCCAATGCTACCTTGGGGAAAACCATTTTTTTTGGGGCGATTGTCCCTGATATTGCCTTTACCCCCCGTTTTCGCGCCCATACGCGGATGATGGTGGCGATGTATCATGATCAAGGATTGGCACCACTCAAAGCCCTCTATTTTGATGAAGGAATTAACGTCTCTTTGGGACTGCCCATTATCCGTACGTCGGTCGATCATGGAACCGCCTTTGACATTGCCTATCACAATAAAGCCTCGAGCGTGAGTTACATCAACGCTGTTCACGCGGCACTTCATTTTTAACTATTTTCTAATTACTCAGTTATCTTTTGGTAATTATTGCATAGGATAATAGTATCAACAGACGAAGGAAGTGGTAAAAATGGAAGAACATTATCTTATTATAATCGAATACGCCAAGGGGAGTGATAAGGGGGTAGATGGATTTAGAGCCGATACCAAAGTGATCCAAAAAGCGATACAACACCATGCCCAGTGTGAGGGAGAGATTGTTTTTTATACCCATAAAAAAAGGGAATTGCTTAAAGAATATATGCTCAAACGTAGTGAGGGAAAATCACTGATCGTGGTGAGTCGCATCAATCCTGGTAATCTTAAACGGGTCGATGAGTACTTTTACTTTTTAAAACAACTCAGCGATGCGGGGGCAGAGGTGTAAACCCATCCCGATGTGATGATTAACCTTAATTTTAAAGACATCTTGTACAAACTTAAAGATTCTCCCTTTTGTGACAATACAACTGAGTTTTACCACCATTTTGAAGCATTTGAAACCCATTTTCCCCATCGCCTCATCAAAGAGAAAAAATACGTTCTTAAAGTCAATTATGGTTCAACAGGAGAGGGGGTTTATCTGGTCGAACTCAAAGACGATGGGAGTATTGTCTCCACCGAAGCGGTCAATAATGTCAAATATTATTACCATACGATGGAAGAATTTTTGGGGACGTTTGAAGAAAATTTTGATGATGATATTGATGAGTCTGAATTGCACTATTTTCAAGGAAAAAGTGGATTTGTCGGATGTCGCTATTTACCCCGTATTAGTGAGGAGGAGATTCGGGTGTTAATTATTAACGATCAACCTATGAGTGTCGTCCATAAAAAACCCAAAGAGGGGGAGTTTTCAGCTACTTTATTTAGTGGTGCGCATTACCAATATGATACGCCAAATGATCCAAAATGGAAAGAGGTAGTAGAACTTACCCTTAACGCATTTGGTGATATTAAACCCTATTTACAAGGGAAAAATTTTCCGTTATTGTGGACGATGGATTACATTATGGATTACGATGAAGCGGGGCATGATCGCTATATCCTTAGCGAAATCAATTGTTCGTGTGTGGGGATTACTACCCAACCACAATTGGCTCAGGAAGTGGGCAAAGTGTTTCAACGCTAATGCCCCCTTTAGTCTAATTTCGTCACCCTGAACTCGATTCAGGGTCTAAAAAGGAGATTCCAAATCACGTTCGTAGTCTCCTTGCGTCTTACGAGAGGCGATTGCGATAATCCTCATACCCAAATTCATGGACGATATTCAGTCCTCCCTCTTGACTCCAAAGTGCCAGTGAGGGGAGTTTAATCCCATTAAACGTGGTGTTTTTAACAAACGTGTAATGAATTTGGTCTTCAAAGATGATCTTGTCTCCTATTTTAAGCGGTTCATCAAACGAATACTCCCCCATGATGTCCCCCGCCAAACAGGTATTACCCCCAAAACGATAGGTATACGCTTTTTCTCCCGCTTCGCCAGAGTGTCGTACCATCGCGCGATAGGGCATTGCCAACGTATCGGGCATATGGGCTTCGGCTGAAGTATCGAGAATGGCGATCTTCATCCCATTATCGATGATGTCCAGCACGGAGGCGACCAATACCCCCGTTTGCCATCCTACGGCTTCTCCGGGTTCGAGATAGACGGTGATGTTGTTATGGCGTGCTTTGAAATTTTGAATCACTTCAATGAGACGATCAACGTCATAATCGACACGGGTAATATGGTGTCCTCCGCCGAAATTAACATAATGCATCCCATCGATATACGCGCCAAATTTTGCTTCAAACGCCTCCAATACCCCCTCTAGCGCATCGACATTTTGTTCGCACAACGCATGAAAATTAAGTCCATCAAGTTTCGAGACAATCGATTCATCAAAATTTGCCAAGGTCGTCCCCAAACGACTGTACAGACCACAGGGGTTATACAGATCAACAGGACTGGAAGAGTACTCAGGATTGACCCGTAATGAGACCTTGATGGTTGGATTAATGGCTTTGACTCGAGCATAATAGCGGTGAAATTGGGCGGGGGAATTAAAGACAATATCATCGCTAATCCGGGCAATTTCCTCAATCTCGTCGTCTTTAAATGCGGGGGAATAGGTATGCACCTCTTTGTTCATTTTTTCACGGGCAAGTTTGGCTTCCTGTAGACCACTGGCGGTACAACCTTGTAAATAATTCCCTACCATATCAAACGTAGACCACATCGCAAACCCCTTGAGGGCGAGGATGATTTTGGCACCGGATTCGTTTTGAACCCGTTGCATAAGCTGAAGGTTTTTTTCCAAACGCGCTAATTCACAAATGTACATGGGGGTATGGGGAAGTTGGGAGAACTCCATTGACATCAAAAAATCCTTATTATTTTAATAAAAGCCATTGTATCATGGAAATGATACAAGGCTTTTAAGGTTTTAATCAATGTGTTGGGATAGGAGAAGATGGGTTAGCATTATTGGTATCACGAAGACGCTTATTGGGTTGTGGTTGCGCTGATGGTGTTGTTGGTTGTGCCATAGGAGTAGGACGACTCTCTACGTGTGGCTGTGGCTGCATTACCGGTGTTGGTCTGGGTTGTACTGTGGGCGTTGGTTGCACTACGGGAGTTGGATGATTGTCCATTCGCGGTTGCATTGGTGGTGTTGGTTGAAACGTTGGGCGATTATCGATACGGGGTTGTGGCGTTGGGCGGTTATCAATCCGAGGTTGGATAATGGGTTGCGCTGATGGTGTTGGTTGCACTACGGGGGTTGGCTGAACGATAGGAGATACACGATTATCCATCTGACGTGCACTGCTTTGCATTGGCAGGGAGTGGTTTTCCATACGATCGAAACCATTACGATGGTTGTTGTCACCACGGTCTAAACGTCTATCTGTATGACCCGAATCGTACTGATTTTGGATTGGTTGCACTGGCTGAACGATGGGATTTACCCGATTGTCCATCTGCCGCGTCCCATTTTGCATTGGCATGGAGTGATTGTCCATACGATCAGAGCCATTACGATAACTACCACCACGATCATTATCATACGGATGATGGCGATCCATACGCCCTGAATCGCGATAGTGGGGTTGCTCGACAATAATTACTTTGGTTTGAGGTTGTTGGGGAGCATAAATAG
>JAVHOQ010000022.1:13146-20477 GCA_036170115.1 Sulfuricurvum sp. | reverse complement strand
TCTCACGCGCGCTAAAAATTGAACCAAAATTTCGTTTTTCAGGGCTGACTAATTACTCAGTTAATCTAGTCGAGTTTCTTAAAAATGCCCGTTGCACCATTCTCGTAAGTACCTATCAAGCAGGTAAAATAATGATCATTGGTCACCATGCTAATCAGCTGGATCTTCGTTACCAAACGTTCCCCCGCCCTATGGGGATGTGTTCCCGTGGGGGAAATCTGTGGGCAGGATTAGGACATGGTATTTGGCAGTTTGCCAATTTTGCCGGTGCCGCAACCAAAATAGACCCCCAAGACCCCTACGATGCGTGTTATTTGCCCCAAACAATCCATTTTACCGCCGATATTGACATTCATGAGATGGAGATGTGCGACGATGAACTCTATTTTGTCAATACCAAATTTTCCTCTTTGTGCATCAAAGGGGAGAATAGCAGTTTTAAACCTATTTGGAAACCCCCCTTTATCTCCTTGCTTCAACCCATCGACAAATGCCATCTTAATGGATTTTGTACCCGTGAGGGAAAACCCCGTTATGTGACCGCCTTGGGGCAAAGTGACGAACCTTTAGGGTGGCGAACCAACAAAGCACAGGGGGGGGATTTTAATGGACATCACCACCAATACCCTCCTTGCTGATGGATTAAGTATGCCCCACTCCCCCCGTTGGCACCAAGAAAAACTGTGGCTCCTTGAATCAGGGAAAGGGAATCTTTCGTATTATGACTTTACGACCCAAAAAGTGGTGACCCTCGCCACGTTACCTGGATTTACACGGGGGTTACACTTGGTGGGGGATTTTGTCTTTATTGGTCTTTCCAAAGTACGAGAGAGTGTCACGTTCAGTGGTCTACCCATCACCAAGCTCCCCAAACGGGTCTCAGGGGTATGGATTGTGAACATCCGCACAGCTCAGATCGTCTCGTTTATCGAATTCACCCAAGGGATTGATGAAGTGTTTTCGCTTAGTGTCTTACCCCATACCCATTTGGGAATTTACCCTTTTGACCATGACCTTTCTCATGAAAACTATATGATTGCCCAAGAGGATCTTGACCATGTCTGTATGCCCCAAACGCCCCTAGAACACGCCACACCCCATTTTGAACGGGGCAATGATCTGTTCAACGAAAACAAAAAAGAAGAGGCGATTGAGGCGTTTAAACGCGCCCTTGCTATCCAAAGCGACTATCTCCCCGCGACGTTTAATATGGCAGTAGCGTTGGGAGATTTGGATCGATTTGACGAAGCACTGGCAATACTTCACGAGGTGATAGAGCAAGATGGCTCCATCATCGAAGCGTACGATTCTTTGGCGTATGTCTATTACAAACGGGGAAATTATCGTTTGGCAGAAAAGAACTACCACCAAGTACTTAAACTTCAACCCGATAATGTTAAAGCCAAAAATGCGTTGGAAATTCTCCAAAAAGAGCAACCTACACACCAAAATCACGGAAAAATGTGACCCTGTAACCCTTGGTGTCCTTCTGCGCCCTTTTCTCGAACAAATATTGCATTCTCTCCTCATATTAATCGATACTATGAGGACTATTGTATGAAACGTGTATACCTCGATAACAATGCTACCACCAAACTTGACCCCATCGTCAAAGTCAAAATGCACCCTTTTTTTGAAGAACTGTATGGTAACCCCAATTCGTTGCACCAATACGGGATGGAGGTGCGCCCCTATCTCAACGAAGCGATGGGCAATATGTACGATGCCCTTAATGCCCCTGATCCGGATGATATTCTCATCACCTCGTGTGCCACGGAGAGTAACAATACGGTACTTAAAGGGATTTTTTTCAAACATATCCTCACCAATCCCACCAAAAATCACATTATCGCCACTGCCGTAGAACACCCCTCTATCCTCGAAACACTCCATTTTCTTGCCCAAAATGGGGCAGAGATCACCTATGTCGATGTCGATGCCTCAGGCTATGTGAGCGCAGAGCGTATCGCATCAGCAATCACCGATAAAACTATCCTCATCTCAATGATGTGGGCGAACAATGAAACGGGGATGATTTTTCCGATCGACGAAGTCGCCCACATTGCCCAAGAGCGGGGGATTTTGTTTCATACCGATGCGGTACAAGCGATTGGAAAAGTAAAAATCGACCTTAGCGCGACCCCCATCGACTATCTCACCTTCTCTGCCCATAAATTTCATGGTCCCAAAGGAATCGGGGGATTGTATGTGAAAAAAGGGAGAGAGCTTCCCAATTTGTTGCACGGAGGGGAACAAATGGGGGGGTATCGAGCAGGAACGCTCAACGTCGCGTACATCATCGGGATGGGATTGGCGATGAAACAATCGGTAGGGCATTTGGACAAAATGAACAGTGATGTTCGCGCATTACGGGATCGATTGGAAGATGCACTTGCCTTGATTCCTGATACCATTATTGTCGGGGATCGTGCGCACCGTACGGCCAATACCATCCTTATTTCGTTGCGGGGGATTGAGGGGGAAGCGATGCTGTGGGATCTTAACCGTGCTGGGATTGCTGCTTCGACGGGGAGCGCGTGCGCCTCTGAATCGCTCCATGCTAACCCTGTGATGAGTGCCATTGGGGAAGATCCAGAGCTTGCCCACACAGCGATTCGTTTAAGCCTAAGCCGTTTTACCACCAAAGAAGAGATCGATTATACCATTGAGGCTTTTACTCACGCTGCGCAACGGTTACGCTCCATCTCCTCCACCTACGCCTATACCAACGAAGCAGAATAATGCGTCCCTACTGCAATCTCAGCGACCTAGAGCTTGCGACATTAGGGGTGCAACGGGTGTGGGATCCCCAAAAAGTTCTCGCCCTCTCTCTTCCTGCATCTATTGTGTGGGTTCATGCTTCGCGTCAAAACTTTCATCGTCTTGACCCCGTTGATCCGTCCCTCATCAAAGAAATTTCCCTCCTAAAAATTCACAATGGGGTGATCAAAACCACCTTTGGAAGTTACTCTTTAGAGACAGGAAAAAATATTTTTTCCCCTTGTGGATGCAAAAAATTCTGTGATTGTTATGGGCAACTGTATTTATTCAGGGGAACTGAAACGATTTAAAAAAAAATGTAACGAATTCAGGGAAAAAAGAGGGTGATCCCCCCAAAGAGGGGAGAAGGAGAAATTTAAACGCGCGCTTCTTCACGACGTTGAAGTTGAACCCATTTGGCGTCAACACGGGTTTGCCACTCATCAAGGAGATACTCGTACTGTTTGGTGAAAAGGTGTTTGAAACGCCCTTGCGCACCCAAATAATCGCGTACAGGGATGATGTTTTTAGGACGATACGTGATGTTTAACTCACTACCATTGATAATTTCGTACAAAGGGAAAACCAATGAATCGGTTGCCAAATCGGAAATTGCGATGGTATCTTCAGGGGCAAATTTCCACTCAGTCGTACACGCTGACATTGCATTGATGTAGACTGGGCCCTCTGCTGCAAACCCTTTTTGGATTTTTGCGACCATATCTTTCCATTTGTTCGGAGCGACTTGCGCTACATACGGTGCGCCATGCGCTGCCATAATCGCCAACATATCTTTTTTATTTTGTTTTTCACCGTAACTGGTACGTCCCGCAGGGGAAGTCGTTGCGGAGGATCCAATTGGGGTGGATGAGGATCGTTGTCCCCCTGTATTGGCGTACACTTCATTGTCCAAACAAACGTACATCATGTTATGACCACGCTCAAAACATCCTGAAATCCATTGGAATCCGATGTCGTACGTTGCACCATCTCCACCAAAAGCGACGAATTTAGGGACACGATCGGGTTGCTTTAAACGCCCTTTGGTTTTAAGCGCTTTGTACATCGCCTCTGCACCCGCAACGGCGGTTGAACCATTTTCAAATCCGATATGGATCCACGAAGCATCCCATGACGTGTACGGATAGACCGCTGTACACACTTCCAAACACCCCGTTGAGGCGGAAAGGATCAAATCATCATTGGTCGCATTCAGTACTTCACGAACGATAATCGAGTGCGCACATCCAGGGCAAAGAAGATTTGCACCCTCAAAACGATCGGCTGAGGTGGAAAATTCTTTAAGGTTTTTAATTTTTTTCATTTCTGACACAGTGACTCCTTAGAAAAACGAGAGTTTCGGACCGCGAAGACCGATGTATTGTTGCAATGGCGTGGTTAATGTACCCGCATCCGCATTGGCTTTAAGATCTTGATAAATACCCACTAAGTGTGCTTTGGTCAAATCACGTCCACCCAAACCATAAATATAGTTATTCAAAACAGCTTTTACTCCGCTATTAAACAACGATCCAGCAATCTCATTGTACAACGCGCCAACCGTTCCGTGAGGGCTAGAACGATCCAATGCACCAATGGCTTTAACATTTTTCAATACTTCTGCCAATTGTTCTAGTGGCCACGGACGGAATACGCGGATCCCTACTACACCTGCTTTAATGCCTGATGCGCGAAGTTCATCAACTACTTCCATAGCCGTTTCTACGGATGTTCCCATGCAGATAACCGCTACTTCAGCATCGTCTATTTGGTGCGTTTCAACCACATTGTATTTGCGTCCTGTCAATGCTTCAAACGCGGCGAATGCCGTCTCGATTTTAGGCATAACGGCGGTCATAAGGGCGTGTTGTTGACGTGCTTTATGCTCAAAGTGCCAATCTTCTTCGGTTTGAACGCCGTGCGTTACGGGGTGATCTAAATCCAACATATCATTCATTGGTTGAAATTCACCCACGAAATTATACGCCACATCATCGCTCAACGTATGAACCCCTTGTGCAGTGTGAGAAGTCATAAATCCATCTTGGTGAACCATGGCAGGAAGTCGAACATCATGATCTTCAGCCACTTTAAACGCAATAAGGTTCAAATCGTAAGCGTGTTGAGGATTGTACGCATCCAATTGGATCCATCCACTATCACGTCCCATGTACATATCCGAGTGGTCACCATTAACGTTCAAAGGTGCGCCAATGGCACGGTTTACAACGTTCAAAATGATCGGTAAACGCATCCCTGAAGCGGAATACAACGTCTCAACCATCAACGCAAACCCTTGAGAAGAGGTTGCTGTGGCAACACGACCACCCGCAGCAGCTGCCCCAATACACCCAGACATCGCGGCGTGTTCGGACTCAACCATAACAAATTCGCCATCCACATAACCGTTGGCTTTAAAGGTCGCATAGCCCTCAACAATAGGGGTTGATGGGGTAATCGGGTATGCCGCTACCACATCCACTTGCGCTTGGCGCAACGCTTGCGCCGCTGCCATATTCCCATCCCAGACTTCAATGTCCCGTAGTTCCATTGTATCAGCCATTATTCTACCCCTGCTTCTTTTTCTTTTTTCTCTTTTTGCGGCCATTGTGCTAATGCTTCATCTTCATCTTTTTGTTCAGGAAACATCAACAACGATTTTGGATTGGTCGGACACACTTCGACACAAATTCCACACCCTTTACAGTGGTCAAAATCAATTCCAACCATTTTTTTATCCCGAGAGATAATCGACATATCGGGACAATAAATCCAACAAAATTGGCAATCAATACAATAGTCTTTGTTAAACAAAGGCTTGTTGATACGCCAGTCCGCTACACTTGCGGTAAACGAATTCGCTTGTGAGTACGCTCTATCTTCGGGTAACGTCGTTGCAATATTTTGTATTGCCCCATCAAAGGATCGAAGCATCGCTCCGATTTCAAATCCATCCCATCCTGCTTTTTCCATTCGAGGCTCCTTATTTCACTTCATCATAAGCGCGTTGGATCGCGATCATGTTGGCATCAATGATTTTTTGAGGTAATTTTTTAAGAACACGAATCATGTTTTCTTTGAAAAAATCCATCTCATACATACCCGAAACCTTCATCAATGCGCCCAGCATTGGTGTATTGGGGATCGCTTTTCCGATTGTCTCTTGCGAAATTTTAATACAATCAACGGTGTAGACTTTTTTCCCTTCCAATTTTGGTTGAGAGGCAATAAGCTCTTCCGTCGTCATGTGGGTCGTAATAATATAAGTAGTACTTGGCTTTTCAAAGGCGGTAAAATCAGCAACGTATACCAATGCGGGGTCAATGACCAAAACATAATCCGGAGCCATAAATTTTTCATGATTCATGATGGGGGCATCATCGACACGGTTAAATGCGGTCATTGCCGCACCCCGTTTAGCTGAGCCGTAAAATGCAAACGCTTGAACATGCTTTCCTGTTGTTGAAACAACATCCGCCAGACCTTTTGCTCCTGTTACAGCACCTTGACCGGCGCGACTATGCCATCGAATTTCGAGCATGGCTTCTCCCTATGACGTAAATTTTAAACTTGCATCTATCAATGTAGTGTATTCTATGAAACTTGCTCTTAAATGTAGCTTTTCAGCCCTGTAGTGGACAATAAAGGGGAAAAAGAGTGTTACTTTATCCCTTGTTTGCCTAATAAACGAACGGCTTCTAAAACATTCTTCTCTATGGGGTAATGAAAGGGGGCCAATTGCTCATGGGTGTCGTAGCCACTTAACACGCCGATGGCTTTAACCCCTGCATGAAAGGAGGCTTCTAAATCCAAACAGGTATCCCCAATCATCCACACATTATCCCTCGAAGCTCCCATCTGTTCCAACGCTTTGAGGATCGGTTCGGGATGGGGTTTGCGATGTTCAACATCCTCAAAACCGACCAACACCTCAAAATGGTGCATAATCCCAAAATACTCCATCAATTCACGGGAATATCGCCCCGTTTTGGTGGTCACAATCCCCAAACGCGCAAAGGTCGAAGCCTCCTCAACCGCCCTAACCGCATCAGGAAGCATCACCGTTTTTTGACACGCGATGGTGCGATAGTGAGCTTTATAAGTGGCAACATGGGCATCGACATTGCACGCTTTTATCCCAACACCCGCAAACATCACCTCCAAGGGATGCCCGATTTGGGAAGTGATTTGGTGCGGTTGCACCCCATCACGCTCTCCATAATACGCCAATGCGTGGTAAAAACTCTCTAAAATCGCTTCCGTTGAATCAATCAATGTCCCGTCTAAATCAAATAAAATAATCATTTTTACCATTCGCTCGCTTTTTTTAGGATTGATTCACCGTGTCACCCTGAGCTTGACTCAGGGTCTTAACGTTGGAAGAAGCCTACTATTTTTCTAAAAATAGTTTTAGGAGGATTCCCCGCTTTGGTTATTTGTTTTTTTAAATACTCTCTTGCATTATCAAAATCCCCATTACCAAGATCAGGAATGTTTTTGATGAGACGATAGGCTTCTTCGTACCGCTCAAGGGCGTTTTGGGCATCCCCTTTTTGGAGGTAAATTTTTGC
>JAVHOQ010000022.1:0-13046 GCA_036170115.1 Sulfuricurvum sp. | reverse complement strand
TCACATCACGGGCAGCTTCGATACTCTCAGGGCGTTTGGCGTAGAGGGATTGGGCGATCGTTAAACTCGCTTCGTACCGCTCAAGGGCGTTTTGGGCATCCCCTTTTTGGAGGTAAATTTTTGCGACGTTGTCTAAACTCACACTCACATCACGGGCAGCTTCGATACTCTCAGGGCGTTTGGCGTAGAGGGATTGGGCTAAGGCTAAAGCTTGATGGTAATAGGTCAAGGTATCGCCCAATCCCCCATAACGCTCATGATGGCGACCGGTCTCTACGAGATTGATTAATAAAAGTCGTTGCAGTTCTTTATCGGGATTTTCTCGAAGCATCGCGTTAAGATTTCTGTTTTCGTCTAACAAACGTTCCCCCTCTGCGATAACCTCAGTTGAAGAGGGTTGCAACAGAGGATTAGGCGTCACAAAAGGGGCATCGATATGGGCAACAAATTTTTTAAGTGACCACATATCTGAGGCACCAAACGCGAAATGTCGCACCATCTCTTTGGGGATAGCGATGAGGAGGGGGGCATTTAACCACTCCAAAATCGTATTGCGCATAACATTGATTTTGGAAAAAATGGTCGCAATGTCTTCTGAAAAATCAAGCGAAGTACAATCAAGGAGAAACACCTTGTCTTCATTATTTTGCCCTCTAAAGGGGTGTAATGAGGCGAAAAAAGGGTCTAATCCCCCTCGAAGCGTGAGGGTGACCATCTCCTTTTGAGCACACATTCGCCCGATTTTGAGGGTCATATACTCACACACCACGCCAACCACCAAAGGAGATTGGGCGGTCATCACATCCACATTGATCCCCTCGGACAAACAAAATGACTTGATGATATACCCCAAATCCTCATTCTCGGCTAAGAGATCAAAAAAACTCTCTTTTTGGTACTTATCGAGGTTCATGGAGTCCCAAAAGTTTTAGCGATGCGGGGTGAAGCGAAAACCACAAATGGTCATTTTGGTAGCGTAAAATCACATGATTGCGAAACAGATCGTATGCCATTTTATGTTTTTCGGACGATACAATCGAAGTGATACTTTTTTGGGCATAAATCTCCAACAATTCGTTTTTATACTCCATGGGGAGGAACTCTTGGTATTGATTCTCCATTTTTGAGAAAATACGGTCAAAGTTTTTGGTATCCACCGGATACGTATCGATCAAAATAACCTGCTGAAGCAACACTAAAAAATCTCTGGGATACCCACCACTAAACGCAATGAGTTTTTTTAATCGCACGTCGTATTCGTCTCCTAAAATGGCTTTCATATCGCTAGGGTCGATACGGGCATACGCGAAGGCTTCCATAACCGCGATCCCATCGGCGTAGGGTTCATCTGTGGGAGTGATGATTTTAATAACGGGCAAAAATTCAATCCGTCCCAAACTCCCTCGCGCGGAAAGATACGGCGGGATGGTGTAAATCACATGGGTGGGCAATTCCATATTGGCTCTGTTGGCAAATACCCGCTCGATGGATTGGGCGACATCATCTATATGAGACCCGATTCCATGGTTCTTTTCGAGCGAATCCACCACGATGACCAACCCATTGCGTCGTTTACCCTCATGGACAAACGATTTAACCACCGCATCCAAACGTTCCAATTCTGCCATAGTATCATTTTTAAATTTCGTGAAATGGGTCTCCAAATGCTCTTTGATCTGTTGCCGAAACTTGGGGACATTTTTCATTTCAAATACCAATTTTGCCCCATCAGCACCCAATTCTGCTTGCTTTAAATTGAGATTGGTCTCATCCAACCAACGCCACAATCGCCCAAAATACCCCTCCGAATCAAACATTTGATCTTCGGTAAGGTGGGTGTATTTGCCCACAGCTAACGTCGCTTTATGGATAATGGCGGCATAAATATCTATCTCATTAATACTGGAGTTGAGATCAAAGTACTCTATCGCATCCACATTGACACACAACCACTCCTCACTCAAATCGTGTTGAAGTTTCGCCAATTCGGTGGTTTTTCCACTCCCTGGATAGCCACTAAAATAAAACATCAACGGGGTGTCGCTAAAACGAATTTGTTTGAAAATAGAGCCAATACAGCTACCACCCCGCACATCGACGACACGACCCTCAATCTCAAAGTGATCAACATCAATAATTTCAGAAGAGCCAAACGCGGCAGTTTGATACGGGTTACAGGCATTAAAATATTTTTTTATTGTGGCTAATTCCATCGTTCATTTCCCCTTTTTTGCGTGTTTACATTATAAATAAAAACAGCTAAAACATTCACAATTTCTCCCAATTAATATACCCTTCCCAAATCCCGTTGATGGAGGGTTGTACCCCTTGGATCGCTTTGTTATAGACATTAATGTCATTGGGGATAACCAAAAACAAATAGGGATTATCCCCCACAATTTGGGCAAAAATTTGCCGTTGCAAGGTCGCGATGTGTGCAGGATCGGTGGAGTTTTCCATCGTCTCGATGAGATGATCGGTTGTTGTACTGTGATACCCGATCATATTAAATCCCCCCGGTACATCCGCATCACTGTGCCAAATCATATAGGGATCAGGGGTGAGGGAAAGACCCCATCCCAATAGCACCGTTTCAAATTTTTTGGGCATCACGACCGTATTTAAAAATGCCTGCCACTCCATCACTTTGAGGGTCACTTTGACCCCTACTTTGAGCAATTGCCGTTGCAAAATTTCCGCAGCGTAGGGGCGAATGGCGTTGGAATTGGACGTTGCAATCTCAAACTCCAGCGGATGCGCAGCGGTATACCCTGCTTGGGCTAACAACTGACGCGCTTTGGTTTGGTTGGGTGTGGGAGCTTTGATGGCAGCATTAAACCCTTTGCTTCCCGGTAAAAAAGGCCCCGTACAGACCCTGCCATGATTAAGAAATAAAATATTCACCAATTCTTGACGATCAATGGCAAGCGACAACGCCTCCCGCACCCGTGGGTCTTGAAACTTTTTAAGTCGTAAATTAAACCCCAAATAGGTATAGCTGTGGGAGGGTAATTCAAGGTGCTTAAAGGTACGATGAAACGACCCGTCCAGTTGCCGTTCGTATTGCATCGCTTCGAGACCATCAATGTCGATCTCCCCTTTTTTGAGCATCAAAAAACGGGTCATCGGATCAGCAATCACATGAAAAATAATTTTATCTATCTTAGGGGAATGTTCAAAATAGGTAGGATTAGCCGTGAGTTCAATCGCTTTGGAAAATTCCAGTTTGGTGAGTTTATACGCTCCCGTTCCGATAGGATGGGTATTAAACCTACTTCCCATCATCTCCTTTTCGTGCGCCAAAATATGACGTGGGACAATCCCCATCATCCAAATTTCCAACGCTTTGAAATAGGGTTTGGTATAGGTCACCCTCACCGTATAGGGATCCACCGCGACAACGCTTTTGACCACCCGAAAATCACTCGCGTAGGGGGAGGTCACTTTGGGGGAGCGGATGAGATTGTAGGTAAACACCACATCTTCCGCGCTAAAGGGTTTTCCATCGTGCCATTTGACCCCATGACGGAGATGAAATTCGATCACCGTGGGGGAAATGCGGGTGTAGGAGTGCGCTAAATCGCCGATGATCTTTTGTCCACTGGGGTCATATTTGACCAACGCATTAAAAATAAACCCACTAATCTCTCCACTGGCAGAATCAGTAGCGATCAGGGGGTTAAGGCGGGCAGGATTAGCAGCAATACTCAGATGCAACGTGGAGCCGTATCCCCAAACGATACTGAGTAAAAAAACGACTATATATTTCACGCTCACCCCCATTTTTAGGGGAGATTATACCATTCTAATCCATCGATGCTTGCCAAAAATTGGGATACAATACCATTCTTATCCCGATAAAAAGAAGGAGACCCATGAAACCTTTCACCACACTCTTGTTGGGCGTGTTTTTGGGATTAGGTATCCCCGCTACCGCGTTGGCAACGATGACCGCTCCTTGGTATGATGATCAACTTACCATGGTTCGTGCTGAGTTTGGAATCTACACAATGACCCCAAAAGGGGAACGCTTTATCCCCACCAAAACCGTCCCGTTGATCGAAGGACAAAACTACGGATGGAGAATTTTTCTCAAGACCAAAGCACCACTTGTCCACGTGCGTGAAGCGTTCACCCTCCCCACACCTCCTGTGACATGGGGAGAATGCTCCTCTGATCAAACGATCTCAGAGGATAGCCGCATCTCAACCGTGGAACACGATGTCGCACCCTATCAAGGGGTTGTTTTCAATGGATGGTCAGTTGCCAAAGGAGACCCCAGTGGTCACCATACGATACGGGTGATTATCAATCATCGCTATGAAACCGTATTTGAGTTTGAGGTTCAACCTCCGCTACCATGATCACACAATCGCTCTCAATGTGGCGACGGTCGTTACGGCGGTTTCGGAGCGTAAAATCATCCCAATTCCCAGATGACGGATAGGGTGTGTGGCACAAAGGGTGCGTTCTTCTGCACTAAATCCCCCTTCACATCCGATGACGACCGTTTCAAAAGTCTCCTCCAAACGTAAGCGTTCCCCGCCAAAATCCATGATCATCGCCTCAGGATGAGCGGTTAAAAAACAGTGCAGCGAGGGGGATTCTTCCAAGGTAATCACCGAGGTACGACCGCATTGCATGATGGCACTCTCCATAATACGGTTACAACGGTCAAAATCGAGTTTGAAGTGGTGTTGTGAGCGTTGGCATCGGATAAAGGTGATCGTACTCACCCCCAACTCCACCAACATGGGGAGAGTTTTTTCGACGGTTTTGGGATCGACGACGCACCATCCGATGTGGAGATGTTGGGACGATTCGCACGTCTCCTTTACGCTGTTTTGATGGACAAAAATCCCCTTGCGACCATCGATGCTCTCTAACACATAATAGTGGGCAAGGCTGAGGAGATCACGGCGACGAAAGACGATACGATCCCCTATACTGTGGCGACGCACTTTGATAAGGTATTTGTACTCTTCACCTGATACGATGAGTTGCGAATTTCCCGCTTGGGGGTGGAGCATAAATTTCATGGATCACTTATCCCAAGGGGAGCATCATAAACAAGGTCAATCCCAACACTAACCCCATCTCAATCCCCAAATAGGTCAACGCTTTGCGTTTATACGCCTCAAATGCCCCCTCTTTGGTGATGTCGGTACGCCGTTTGAGGGTGGCATACCGTTTGGCTTCCAAAACGATAAACACAATTCCCGCCACAATCATCGCATCATTGGCAAGGGTAAAGTGCAAATGTTTGGCTGCCATCATAATCGCCCCCGTCAAAAGGATCAAGGCGATAAATGAAGCCGAAATGGGCATCACCATCCGCATCCGTTTGGCATACCGAATACTATTTTTATTGAGCAGAAGCATCATGATGTTAAACATCACTACCCCCATCAACACCATAACCCCGACCGTGTGGATCTCTAATCCCAGTGTGTACATTGCTTCCATGGGTGGGATTTTACCCTATTTTCGGGTGTTTTTACCCGTGTCTAGTATCTATACAGAGGAATCTTTTTTGGGTGTTTTTAGCCCCTCTAAATCCGTCAATAATTGGATACAATAGTTTCATTTTAATTATTGGAGGGATGAGATGAAAAAGGTTATGGTCGCTATGGCACTGGGATTGCTGAGTATATCGGCATTAGCAGCAGAGGTTAAGGTAGAGAGTAAAAATCTTGATGCACTCCAAGGGAGCAAAAAACTGGTTTTAGCAAATTTTGTGGTTGAATTTCAAAAAGAATACCATTCAACCTCCATTTTTAGTGGCATCATGGGGTTAGGGGGCATCAGTCGCTCCGATGCCATTAATACGGTTGAGCTTCCGCGCACTGAGATACTCCAAGCCATTACCGAATTTGCCCATGCCGATGTTGTCCGAAAACTCAAAGCCAAAGGGTACACCGTGATCGAACCCTCCGCGTTAGGTGCAGGGAAAGGGGCGTATCAAAAATATCTAGGTACCAGTGATCAAGAGGTCAAAGCAGGGGGAGAGATTGAAAATGTGGACGGAAAAAGTCTCCTGTATTGTCCCAACGGGTATCAACCGGTTGTCCCCGGATTAGGGGGAACGCATTACAACGTACACAACTTTATGGGAAGAGAAATTCATAACACACTGGGGGCATTTCGATCGGGACCGCAAGAAGCATATCTGGGTGATTTGAGTGAAAAAGAGGGTGCACCCATCCTTAAAGTATGGATCACCGTTGGATTTGGGGATACTGAAGCATCGCATGGAAATGCGATCATGGATCGTCAAGAGCGTATGTTTGCGACCAATCAACTCAAAACCCATTTTACCAATACCGCCAGCGCATCCGCAGTTCCTAGTATGTATTTAAAAGCAGGGGTCACCCGATTTTCGATTACAACGACGGGAGGAAATGGGTTTAACACCGAAAGTATGAAACTCTTTGGTCCTGCCCTCCCCACGGATGGTAAAGTCCAAATCCGTTTATCCCAGCGACTCAAAGATGATGCTGCCGATATTCCAGGGTTGACCAGCCATGCCAGTGACATTACCCTCACCGAATCACGCGTAATGGACAATCTCATCCGCAGTGAGGTGTCAACAGGCTCACAAGCAGCGCAAGCAAGTGCGGGGAAAAATGGGGTGTCAGTTCAAAAACTGAGTTCTACGACGACGGGACAAATTGCCAAAAATTTCTCTGATGGGGTGACAGCACTCAAAACGCAAACCAATTTTGCAACGTTAATCCCCTCTCCCATCTACACCACCAGCACCATTAAGATGATTCAAGATGCCATTGCAGCGTTGACCAATCCCTTGTAATCACAGAAAAAGGGGACTTCGCTTATAATAAGTGTAAAATCCCCTCAAGGAGAATGAGACCATGGCAATCACAGTAGAAGAGGCATTGGCGACTATCTATGAAGCAGTTACACCTTTGGGGAGTGAGATTATCCCCTTGGAAAATGCGCTTGGTCGGGTGTTAGATGAGTCATTGGTGGCATCCCATCCCCTCCCCCCTTACGATAATTCTGCGATGGATGGGTATGCGGTGCGGTTGGGCGATGCTGGAGCAACGTTACGCCAACGTTCGATCATCTTCGCAGGAGACAAAGGGGAGAATGCACTTGAGTTAGGGGAGACCATTCGGATCATGACGGGGGCAAAAATCCCTACAGGATGTGAAGCGATTGTCCCCATCGAAGAGGTGAGTATCATGGACGATTACGTCACTTTTCCCTCTACCATCAAAGTTGCACAGCATATCCGTCGACAAGGGGAAGACATCACCATCGGGACAGAGTTACTTAGCCGTGGTACGATGATGCACGCCCACCATTTGACCCTCTTTGCGTCCCAAGGGGTGACCCATATTCGGGTTTTTCGTTCACCGCGTGTGGCACTGTTTGCCTCAGGCAATGAGCTTAAAATGCACTTTGAACCGCTTCAATCCCACCAATTGTACAACACCAATACCCCCACTTTCGCCTCCCGCGCCCAAGAATTGGGGTGTGAAGTGATTTTTACGGGAACGGCGGAAGACACCATGGAAAGCATTCAAGACCATATTACCAATGGTCTCAATGCCGATTTTATCATCACCTCAGGGGGAGTGAGTGTGGGGGATGCCGATTATACCAAGGAGGCGTTTACCCAATTGGGGATGGAGACGCTGTTTTCCTCAGTGGCGATTAAACCGGGTAAACCCACCACGTTTGGAAAAATTGGGAACACACTCATCCTTAATCTCCCGGGCAATCCCCTAGCAGCGGCATTGTGTTTTGAGCTGTTTGGTCAGAGTGCCATTTTAGGATTGAGTGGTCGAAAGGATAAGTATTTGCAGACGATTACAACCCAAATAGCCACCCCTTTTAAAATGAAAAAAGGCCGCCGTTCCCTGATCCCCGGGTGGTTTGATGGGGAAAGCTTCACCCCCAGTGAAAAATTTGCTCCGGGGATGGTACTTCCCCTATCCCGTGCCAATGCGTTTATCATGGTAGATGAATCGGTGGAGGGATTTACCCAAGGCGATACGGTAAAGATCATCCCCACCCGATGGTGTATGAGCGCAACGGTACACAACAGTCTCATTACCTACTAAAAAAAGGAGTTACGACGATGAATTGGTATTTTGAGGTATTACGCAACTATGCGACCTTTGAGGGGCGCGCACAACGTCAAGAGTATTGGATGTTTTTTTTGTTTAATACATTGGCGATGATCCTCTCTTTTCTCCCTTTTTTCCTCTCAACGACCACCGATGATGCAGGAATTGAGAATCTGGGGTGGCTTTTGCTCCCAATCGTCTATATTATCGTGATGCTTATTCCAAGCCTTGCGGTGACCGTGCGTCGATTGCATGACATTAATATGAGCGGTTGGTGGGTTTTAATCACCTTTATCCCTTTTGGCAATTTGGTGTTATTTATCCTTGCGATGATGGATGGCACAGTGGGGGCAAACAATTACGGTAACGATCCCAAAGAGAGAGGGGATAGCGGGCTTGATACCCATTTGGACACCTTGGAACGGTTGCACGATTTGCTCGCAAAAGGGGTCATTACCCAAGCGGAGTTTGAGACCCAAAAAGCGATTTTACTGGCTAAATCGTGAGACGATACGATCTTGCACCCCAAAAGGAAGGGCATTTAGCAACGAGATGAGCGCGTAAAACCGTCGCGGAAAAGGGTAAAACCGTTTTTTGCTCTCGATGGCATGGGCGATTCGCATTACCCCCTGCTCCGTCGTGAGAAAAAAAGGCATTTTAAACCGATTTTTTCGGGTCATCTCCGAATCAATAAATCCGGGTAAAATGGTCATCACATCAATGTTATACTCTCGAAGCTGATGGTGCAACCCTTGCGCGTAGGCATTCACCGCCCGTTTGGAACTGCTATACGCGATGGAACTTGGCATCGAAAAGAGGGAGGCAAGCGACGAAATAAAGATAATCTCCCCCGATTTTTGCCCCATCAATGCGGGGATAAGGGGTTCTAAGAGGGCATGAAGGCTTAAAAAATTGGTGTGAAAAAGGCGATGAAAATCCTCAAAGGGGGCAACGTCATGGGAATGACCGATGGAAACCCCCGCATTGAGGATAATACGATCGAGTTTTTGGGTAGAGAGGCTCTTCGCAATGGCGTGAATGTGGGCAAAATCAGTCATATCCGCCACAATCACCTCCACTGATGATCCCAAGGCTTCACACGCTTGCGCTACCGCACGAAGCTTCTCTTCACGACGCGCCAAAAGGATAAGGTCATGGTTTTGGCGGGCATAGTGCAGTGCCAGTGCTTCACCCAATCCACTGCTGGCACCGGTGATAAGGGTACGCATTTAAAGGGTTTCTCGTACCATCGTGTAACTATATCTCATACTAAAGCAATCCCATCGCGCCAATTTTTGGGCATATACTCATCGGAAGTGACCACATACAAATCAATATCACTATGCTCATTAGGATGACCATACGCATAACTTCCGAACAAAACCACTTTTTCGAGATTGAGCGGAGTCAATTGGTGGACAATGGCATTTTTGAGTTCTTCACTGAGTTTCATAAGGGTATTCTAGCATAAATCACTCCCAACCCCATCGACAATCCATCTCCCCAACGGTAAACTTTCACCCCCCCTATGGTACGATTGTATCCAATGAATGTACCAGAGGTGAGGACATGGGAAAGAGTTTACGAAACGCGTTTACACAAACCATCTGCAGGAAGATTCAAGCATCCAATTCGATCAATGTTTTCGGTGACGAAGGGTCGGGAAAAAGTCGCTTACTCTCCGATGTGGTCGAAATGTGCGATGCTACTGCCACGGTGATTGTGATTGATCTGCGTCACCACCGACACGATTATCACGGGTTTTGTCATGAGATTCAAACAAAACTGGGCATTGCCCAAGATAAATCCTTGAGTGCAGTTAACCTTTATCTCCTATGACGCTCACTGTTGCACTTATGACTTGAATTATCGAGACAATATTATTGCTTCGTGCAAAAATTATTTAGATTAAAAGTTCTTCTTCTTTAGTAAGAGGAAGAATCATAATTCTCTACACCCCCTTTACGCGTAATACTCCCCATCAAGCTCTTTTTTATTGGCTCGGATGGAACTAATCAAAGCCAGAAGAATCATTAACACACTCACCATAATCTTAGACCCTGAGTCAAGCTCAGGGTGACGGGGGGGGTGATGCTCAGGGTGACATAAGACTCGTCATGCTGAACTTGATTCAGCATCTCTTCTTTCAGACCCTGAGTCAAGCTCAGGGTGACGAAAGTCTATTAAACACTCTCAGGGTTCATGAAGCGTTCCCCCCGTTTGATTTTTTCCCACAAAAGCGGATCACCCCACCCCTGACGTACTTCATCACTAAAGATCATTTTATCGACATCCAGTCTCCCCATCAATGGAGAATACGCATCCTCTTTGAAACACTGGGCATACCCCGTCTCGGTTTCATGGACGATGATGCTGTGCAATTGCACCCCACGTTCCCCATTGACACTGTCGGTTAATCCCAATAACGCATCGATCATCACAAAAATCACCCGACTAAACTGTTCCGCTGAGGGGGAGACGGGGAGCTGTACCCAACGGTTGGAGTGTGCTTTCATCGTGGTAACATAGGCTTCATCATCCCCATCCCACAACGCGATGGCGTGGTCGAAACTATCGATGAGGGCTTTCATCCCCTGTTTCATCAACCCAAAATCGTACACCATCTGACCATGATCGAGATAGTGGGATTCAAACAACACCTCCACTTTGTACGAATGACCATGCACCGATGCGCGGCACCGTTGCGTCGAACACCCCCGTACAATATGGGCATTTTCAAATTTAAAGAGTTTACGGATAATCATTTTTGGTCTCCTCTCAAAAAATGACCTAAGGGTTAAAGGCAATCGTTTTTAACATCTTGCTAACAATGTCTTGATAATATTTTTTTTGCGCATCACTCCCCAGTGCGATGGGAGGTTCTCCATTGTCTGATCCCTCACGGATACTCATTTCCAGAGGAATTTGTCCCAAGAGCGGGATGGAATAGTGCTTGCTTAATCGCTCTCCCGCGCCACTGCCAAAAATATCATAACGCATTCCCGTATCGGGGGCGACAAAATAGCTCATATTTTCTACCAATCCAGCGATGGGGACATGAATGTCTTGAAACATCCGAATGGCGCGACTCACATCATCAGCAGACACCAATTGGGGAGTAGTAACGATGATACTTGCAGTAAGGGGAAGCTCTTGTGCCATGGTGAGCTGAATATCCCCCGTTCCGGGAGGCATATCGATGACCATAAAATCCAATTCTCCCCACGCAACATCCTCAAGAAACTGAATCAATGCCGAGACTGCCACCGACGAACGCCACACCAAAGGGGTATCACTTGTCGGGGTCGTGAGGGCGACGCTCATAATTTTTATCCCATAATTTTCACTGGGGACGATCTTGTTATCCTCATTCCAGCGAATTTTTTCCAAATCGGTATTGGTGAGACGGGGGACATTGGGACCGTACACATCAGCATCCAAAAGTCCTACGGTGTACCCTAATTGTGCTAAGGCGATAGCTAAATTAACACTCACGGTACTTTTCCCCACGCCCCCTTTGCCACTGGTCACCGCAATGACGTTTTTGGCATACGGGGCGCGATTGTTGGGGGTTGCGGTGTGACCGTAATGGGTGTCTTTTTGCACGGCTCCTTTTTTGGTGATCGAAAGACCCTCGAAGCTGGAGGCAAAGGTCTCTTCAATCGCTTTTTTGACCGTGAGATAGGAGTCATCACTCACCGTGAGTAACTCAATGTGGGCGATACCTTGGGCAACTTTGACCGTTGAGATGAGTTTAAGCTCCCCCAGTGTTCGATTAAGATTGGGATAGGTCAATGCTTTGAGGGATGTTTCTAATTGGTGACTATTCATACGGATTTCCTCGCACATCGCGCGCCAAAAGGGATTTGGTACTGGTGGCCTTTTGACTCAATTTGGCTAAAGGTTTTCGGGCAAGGGGATACGCTGCCCCCCAACGTGCATAGGTGGCAATACGTTCATCGATCAGACGATTTAATCCCGCAACCACCCCCATAAGCGTCCCTTTTTGGTCACTTTCGTTGAGCAACTCTTTGATGAGCATCTCCCGCGAGTGCATCGCAAGGGCAACACCATTGTCCTTTCCAATACGGATAAAATCAGCGGCACTCAGGTACAACCCTGAATAAAACGTATTGAGAAAATGGTTTTCGAGGGTGAGAAATTTACTGCGCATTTCGTGATGGGTATTTTTCATGCACGTCCTTCCAAATTGGCGTGCGCTGCCTTGGTAACATCATAATCGCTATCACTTAGAAGCACGGTGATAATCTCTTTGGGGGCGGCAGTATTTTCTGCCAAACGCATACGCACCATTTTATCACTGTCATCGACCAAAATTTTAAGGAGTTTTGGGGGAGTATTGGGATTGCCTGAGAGTCCATCACGGACGATTTTTTCATCGCTAAAAAATTTCTCTAGCACATCACTGGGGGTGGAGGGGTTGGTGGCAACCAACGCACGGACAAGATTAATGGGGTCATTGGCTAAAAAACGGAGAACTTCCACAGGGGTGTGGGGATTTTTTGCTACTGCCCAGCGCGCCCCCATATCGACGGGATTTTTCGCAATGTCGATAAGCAACTCCACCATCATCTGACTGTACTCTTGGTCGCGGTTGTAGACTGAGGTGCGCAAGGAGAGATTCATGGCTACTTGCCCTACTAATTGTTTATCATCGCTAAACGCATCATAAATGGCACGTACTTGCTCTATTGGGAGGGTTTTGTCTTCGAGAAATTCAATAAGCGCGAGGGTATCAGCGTGTTCAATAGCGGTTAAAACGGTGTTCATGTACGAACTCCTTAGAATGTAAATACTGTAGCCGTGATACTAGCAAAAACTCATTAAATAAGGACTTTTAAGTTCAACTTGTAAGGTTAAGAAAAGATTATGACGTTATAACTGACCTTACGCACCCTTCAACTTCTGAAGCTCCAAATAAGCCATCCG
>JAVHOQ010000021.1:0-1008 GCA_036170115.1 Sulfuricurvum sp. | reverse complement strand
ATTTATACCACGCTTATCCCGAAAAAATTATTTACTGCGTAAGGTCAGTTATAAACAAAAAAGATACCCCTTCGACTTCACTCACCCCCACTTCGACGACCTCAAAACCAAACTTCGTAACCTTTTCACGTGAAAACCTTTACCACCCAACCTCTCATCGACATTCTTGCATGGGCAAATGAACACCTCCAAGAAAGCGACACAATCAGCTTTGAAGTCCTCAATCCCGATTGTGGTCGGGGGCATTATGCGGGGGAGATGGTCACGATCGAGGGAACTGAGTATTGCTATCGCAGTTACAAAGCGTGGAGCGATTTGGGGGAGCTTCTCTTTTGTCGGATGCTCACCCCCCAGATACTCACCCAATCCACCATCCTCCTCACCTACGAAAAACTCAATCTGAGCGACTCGTTTCACCGCAGTGCGACGCACGAGGAAAAATATGGGACGACCTCCCCCTTCGCCCGTATTCACAAAAATGAAGAACCCAGTTTTGTAAGTCCCTATCTACGGGCGTTACGCAGTGTCAAGGTGGGGGAGAGAAAACGGATCCTTAATTTGGGGATCAATACGGGGGATGAGTTTGATCTTATCCGTCAAATGCTCCCTAAAGAAATCTATGAAAATCTCTCCCTTATCGGCATCGACCATTCACCCTCGGCTATTGCTGTCGCACGCGAACGGTTCCCTGAGGGGAATGCGACTTTTTTTGTCCATGATATTAACGATTTAGCGTCATTGAATTTGGGACACTTTGATCTGATTATCACTATTGGGACGTTGCAAAGCAGCAGCTTGGAATTCAAACCGCTTTTTATGTCCTTAGTCCAAAATCACCTGACCCAAGAGGGGTCGTTGATTGTGGGATTCCCCAATTGCCGTTGGATGGGAGGGGAGATGATTTACGGTGCCAAAGCCCCCAATTACCCCTATTCGGAGATGTCCATTCTCATCAAAGATCTTTATTATTGCAAAAAATATTGCCAACAAAAACGGTTTCGTGTTACG
>JAVHOQ010000020.1:0-4835 GCA_036170115.1 Sulfuricurvum sp. | reverse complement strand
GGTGGAATTAAAAATCTTGTTTTACTGGTCTTGAAAAAAGGGAGCATTATACTTTTTATTCATAACCAGCATATAAACAAAGTGTAATACGACAAGATAGGGTGCCACTCCTTCTCTTTTTTTCACAAAGTTTGCACTTTTTAAAATACTCTTGATGTTTAAGAGCTGCAGTGTCTGGTAGATTGGATTTTTGAGAGTTGTATTGATAGCGGACAGGATTTGTTCTTGAAGATTCATGGGCTATATTCTTTATTGATATTATAGCAAAAAGTGCCTAAAATAGGGACTTAAATGAACTTTTATTGTATGTAAAGATAGACGATATGCACGGTTGTAAACCGTCATAATGTAGCACTTTTTGATTGTTTTTTTGGGTAAATTAGGTGCGAAAGTTGAGTAACTATGCAAGGAACAAAAAAAAATATACCTAAATCAAGTGGGTATATCGACTTAAAAGATGGAGATAGAATTTTTCTTTATAGAACATTCTATTTAGTTAAAAACCCAAAAACAGGTAAACAAGAAATTGTTATTCCTAGTCAGATGCAATTGGAAACGAGGATGAAAAAACTGAATACACAAAATTTATCCAATCAAACCTCGATAGAGAAATAGGTCAATAAAATGGTTGAGCATAATCAATCAGATCAAATTTCCGTCACTCCCGCGAAGGCGGGAGTCTAGCTGGGTTCCCGCCTTCGCGGGAATGACGAAACTCTTTCGTTCCATCCTCTCCTGAGGTGGAACGCTTAAGCAACATTGCACTTTGCCTTCGTTTCCCCTTCGAAGATGGGGAACCAGTTTAAATAAATTCTACTTCGACGATGGAGACAAAACCCGACGGTTAAGTCTCCCATTTTCACCGCTTTTTGGGAAAAAACTCCGAGGGGAAGCTGATCGCTTGAGGATTGCGTAGTTGCAAGGTGGGGGTTCCCGCATCCGAAGTGACCCGCTGATACGGGACGTAGATATAGCGACTGGCAATGGCTTTGGTTTGTTGCGATTGCTCTTCGAGATGGATGCGGATACTGCTGCGAATCCCCTCTTCTTTGACGATGACTTTGGGCATGGTCGTTTGGGTCACTAAGACGACAATGTCAGTCGTGGTGTGATAGTGGACATAATCAATGAGAACATCGTGCAACATCAGATACGATTCTTCAATGTCATCATCGCATTTTTGCTCCAGTCGTTTGATCGTACTATCATGGTGAAGGATCAACGCAAAAGGGTAAAAATCATCGGTGTGTTCTAGTAACTTTTGCGCTTCCTCTAAGGCTTTTTCCAACATCATAATCGCTTTGTCATCATCAATCATGTTTGTCCTCCTGTACCAATGTTGCTATGGAAGCTTTTTGGGGGAAATCTGCCCCCATACTGATGATAAACGACGAGGCTTCTTGGAGGCTTAAGGTCGTCTTTTTGATCTTGGATTCATCCACCAATACGGTGTACCCACTGGTGGGATTGGGAGAGGTGGGGATAAAAAGGACACACGTGTGCGCGTAGCGATTGAGCAAATACGCCATCACCCACAACCCCTCTTTGGGATATTCGACCAAAACGACCTCTTTTTTGGAGCCTTCATCCCCCCCTGAGAGCATGGCGGCGAGTTTTTTGGAGACCGAATAGACCGAACGGATGGCAGGAATTTTTTCAAACGTGCTGTCGATGACCGAAACAAACAAAGAGCGACCGTATTTTTCAATCGAAAACCCAATAACGGCAAAAACGATGATCACCCCTAGCATAAGCGTCATGGTCACCCCAAACGAATTGGTGTAATCGTGCAAGGAGAGATAGGCACTCACCCCCAAATTTTTCAAATAATTAACGACGGCTAACACTAAAATTAACGGGAAAAGCGACAACGCCCCCACAAAAATATACCGAAATAGCAAATTGGCTCGATTGCCCATCCTCACCCCTTAGGTCTTAAATTTTCGCTATTATAGAGTTTTTTGCAATACTTTACTACAATGCCACACTTTTACAGGAGAGACCATGCCCCCTTTTGCCCCTTTTGAATGCCACTTTGAGACCTTTATCGCCGATTTGACTGCCCTGCTTGAGGGTCACTACCGCCAGATTGAGGCATTGCTTGCCCTTCCTGCCAAGACGTATGCCACGTTTGTTCGCCCTTTTGATTGGATGGAAGAGGAACTTGACCGTTTTTTTACCCCGTTGTCCCATCTCAATTCGGTCAACAATACCGAAATGTCCCAAAAAGTGTACGCCGACTCCCTCCCCATTTTGACGCACTACAGTACCTTTGTGGGGCAAAACTTAGCGTTGTATGAGGCGTTTAAAACGATCAAAGCCAACGAATACGCCCTACTCAATGACGAACAACGCCGTATTGTGGATCTTAATATTCTCCATTTTGAACTTGCCGGAGCGCATTTGGACACCGCCTCCAAAGAGCGATTAGCACAGATCAATTTACGCAAAAGTACCCTCACCAACGACTTTTCCCAAAATCTTTTGGATGCGACCAATGCGTATGAAAAAATCATTACCCACGAAGCTGATGTGGTGGGAATTCCACAGGGTGATTTGGAGAATGCCCGTTTTGAAGCAGATGGGATCACCCAATACCGCTTTACCCTCCAAATGCCCTCCTACATCGCCTATATGACCTACGGGTGCAATCGTGCCATTCGAGAAGAACTGTATCGTGCCTACACCACCCGCGCGCCGCAAAATGGGGCTATTATCGATGAACTTATGGTACTGCGTCAAGAGAGTGCCCATCTTTTGGGGTTTGAAAGTTACGCGCACTACTCCCTTGCCTCCAAAATGGCTCCCACTACCCATGCGGTGGTCACCTTTCTCAATGAACTTATCGACGCGTCCCAAGACCAAGCCCTCCGTGAGCTTGAGGAGTTGCGTGCCATCGCGCCAGACATTGACGTACAAAGCTACGACACCGCCTTTTATGGGGAAATTCTCAAAAAAGGGCAATACGATATTGATGAAGAGGAGTATCGCCCCTATTTTGAACAACACCGTGTCATGGAGGGGATGTTTAGGTTTTTAAGCGATCTTTGGGGAATCCGTTTCGTCCAACAAAGCATCGATTTGTGGGATGAAAAAGCCAGCGTTTACGATATTTATACGGGGGAAACCCTCACAGCACGGGTCTATTTCGATCTTGAAGCGCGCAAAGACAAACGAGGCGGTGCATGGATGCACCATTACCAAACCCATTGCCAAGATCCTCAGGGCAAAACGCACCTTGCCAGTGCCTTTGTGGTGTGCAATTTTCCCCCCTCCAGCGACACCTCCCCCTCACTGCTGCGCCATGATGATGTGGTCACCCTCTTCCATGAGATGGGGCATACGCTGCATCACCTCTTAAGCCGCGTCAACGAGCATGGGGTAAGTGGGGTCAATGGGGTAGAGTGGGATGCGGTGGAGTTCCCCTCCCAATTTTTGGAAAATTTCGCCTACGAACCCAACGTCCTTAAACTCTTCGCCCACCATCACCAAAGTGGGGAAGTCCTCAGTGATGCCATGATCGAAAAACTCATCCGTGCCAAAAATTTCCAAAGCGGTCTGTTTATGCTGCGACAGTTGGAATTTTCGTTGTTTGATTTTGAACTTCACTCCAAACTCTATCAAGGAGAGGCGATTCAAGGATTGCTCGATACCCTTCGCAAACGCACCTCCCTCATCCAACCCCCCAGCTACAATAAATTCCAAAATGGGTTTAGCCATATCTTTAGCGGAGGCTACAGTGCGGGGTATTACAGTTACAAATGGGCGGAAGTTCTCAGTGCTGATGCGTATTATGCCATCGTTGATGAGGGGATTTTTGGGTCGCCTTTGGCACGAAAATACCAAGAGGTGATCCTTGCAAAAGGGGGAAGTCAGAGTATGCACGAGCTGTTTGTTGAGATGATGGGGCGAGAATGTGAGACCAAAAATCTCCTCCGTCTCAATGGGATCGCCTAAAATGCGTCTCTTTGTCCTACTGACCTTTATACTATCCCTATTAGGAGCAACCGACGTGAAAATAGCCACCTACAATGTCGAAAATCTGTTTGATATGAACGACGATGGAACCGAATACGTGGAGTTTATCCCCAACACCTCACGGGGATGGAACCAAGCAATGTACCAAACCAAACTCCAACACACCGCCCAAGTGATCCAAGAATTGGGCGCAGACATTATCGGATTGCAAGAATTAGAGTCCGAAACCGCCCTCAAAGATCTCAAAGCTCAACTCAATCGGCAAGGGATCTATTACCCCTACTACGCCTTTTCCCGTACCAAAAACAGCACCATTGCCGTGGGGATTTTGAGCAAATACCCCCTCAAAAGTGCCTTAAGTCACTCGGTCTCTTCCAACCGCGCCTATCGTGATATTTTGGAAGCCAAAGTGGAGATTAACGGTCACGTGCTTCGTATTTACGTCAACCATTGGAAATCCAAAAGCGGTGGAGAACACATGAGGGTGCTGAGTGCCAAAGCCCTTAAATCCCTTTTGGATGGGCTTAATCCCCATGACCCGTATCTTTTAATCGGCGATTTTAACTCCCATTATGAGGAGTACAAAACCTTTCTCACCAGTCGCACCCTTAACGATACCGATGGGATCACAGGGATCAATCATATTCTTAAAACCATCGATGAGAACCAAAATCCCATTACCTTTGAAGGAGTTCAAAACTGCAGCGATTGTAATTATAATCTTTGGTATGATCTCTCTGAAGATCAACGCTGGAGCCATGAATACCATGGTCATTATGAGGCGTTGGACAACATGATCATCTCCCCCTCCTTGGCAATGGGAAAAGGGATAGCGTATGTACGGGGAAGTTTTGGGC
>JAVHOQ010000019.1:0-4942 GCA_036170115.1 Sulfuricurvum sp. | reverse complement strand
ATCCCATCGTATGGGTGGTGACCGAATCCATAAAATCACGATCATGGGTGATGAGGATCACTTCCCCCTCAAAGGCGCGGATAAACGAAGTCAACCAACGCAATGAGACAATATCGAGGTAGTTGGTGGGTTCATCCAGTAGGAGTAAGTTGGGTTCGGTGACCAGTAGTTTGACCAGATTCAGCCGAATTTGGTACCCCCCTGAAAAACTCAACGGGTCTTTCTCTAAATCGTCTTGGGTAAATCCCAGCCCGAAAAGGATCTTTTCGACGCGATACACCTCATGCTCCCGCTCACCTGTGAGGACAGAAGCACACTCTTCACGAACGGTTTTATGGCTAAAATGGAGATGTTGCCGTAGGGTTCCGATCCGGTAATTGCGGGGGAGTATGATTTCACCTGCATCGTAACCTTCTTCCTCCAAGATGAGTTTAAAGAGGGTCGATTTTCCGGTTCCGTTGCGTCCGACAAATCCCACTTTGTTGCCTGCGTTGAGTTTAAGGGATAAGTTTTCAAAGAGAATGCGGGTTCCGTAACTTTTGGTAAGGGCGTTAATTTGGATCATAGCGTTAGTATCTTTCGTGAAAAAAATTAGTAAATATCATGCTGTCCGTTGGAATGCTTCTGTTTGATCAATGCTATACACTTAACCTATTCAAAGAAATTATCACTCTTCCAGCTTATACGGTAATTTACCATGGATTGCTTCTTTGTTGGCAAGCAAATCATCGATTTGACGTTTCACTTTGTCGTAGCGAAATTGCTCTTTGAACCCATTAATACGCCCACCAGCAGCGTTAGGATGACCGCCACCGCCTGCCCATTCGTTTGCCATAACCGCAACATCGACTTTGTTATGACCACGGATGCTCATCGTTCCACGACCGCTGACATCGACAATAAAATCAAAATCGGGATTGGCGACCAAAAAGCCATTACCGATGATAGAAGTATTACCCAAACTGTAGCTCAAAAAGCCTCTCCACCCTTTGTAATAGATCGTCATTGTAGAGCGTTTGGTTCCCAGTAAAGTGACGATGTGTTTGGTGGAAAGATTATCAAGGGTGTTATCGGTAGTCTCTTGGAAAAATGCTTTTTTCATTCGATGGAGCGATTCATCCAAAAGGATAGTGCTATTGGGGAGGTCGCGCATCATGGCGGCTTCTTTGAGTAAGGTGAGTTTATACGCACGGTCTTCGTTGGCAAACATCACGCGGCTTAGTTCCCGTGCATCGCTAATGAGGCGCATACACACTTTGCCGTATTCAAAATCTTCTTCTTCCTCTTGTTTCCACAAATCCACCGCATTGACCACACGGACAAAGGGTTCAAGCCACGCTTCGCCCATGAGTCCATAATGTTCACGCGCATAGTCATAAACGATTTGGGTCGCGCATCGGGTGGTGTCGAGATAGTACCATGGGTAGAGGTTGGCGGTCTCTTTGCCGCTGCCGTGATGATCCAAAAGGGTTATGGTGAGATTCCACCCCGTGGTATTGAGACGGTTGACCTCGGTATTGAGCCAACGCGCTTCGTCGGTGGTGAGGTTAAGGTCACTGATGAGGATGGTGGCGATTTGTTTGGCTTTTTTGATCGTATCGATAATCTCTTCGAGGCGATCGGTCACCTCTGCGCCATAATTGGCATTGTAGCTATACATGGTGTGAGCGGTTTGTGCCATGACCAATTGACAACTATAGCCATCCAAATCGGTGTGGGAGAGGTGGTAAAAAACGGATGACATAATACTATTCCTATTTAGGGGGTAAATTATTCTTCGGTGAGAATGGTCTCAAGGGTCAGGGTTGCCAAAAAAAGATCGACTTTGGTTTGAAGACGGTTGAGAAACGGCCATAATGAGCAACTGGGGGCTTTGTTGGAAGGGCATTCCTCTTGGGAGGGGGAACAGCTAAAGACCGCGGGACTCTTCCCATCGGCTGCTTCCATCACCTCTAACATGGTGATTTTGCCGCTTTCGCGTGCCAATTCAAACCCTCCATTAACCCCTTTGTAGGAGTTAAGAATCCCTTGACGGGCGAGGGCTTGGAGGATTTTGGCTAAAAAACTTTTGGAGATGTCCAATTCACGGGAAAGGGTATCGACATCCAGTGGCTTTTGGGCTTTGGCTAAAATAATGAGGGATAAAATAGCGTATTCGCTAGCACGGGTCATGAGCATCGATGGTCTCCTTTCTATTGCGTTAGGGGGGGTATTATAGCCAAATATCATTAGCTAGAAGTTTTACCGCAAAAAGTAATTTTGTTGGTTATAATTGCGCCCCTGCTTGAGACCCTCAAGTAAATTACACTACCCATCAGGAGGCTATTATGGCTTTAGATACGGCTAAAAAAATGGAAATTATCAAAGAGTTCCAACGAACAGAAGGTGATACAGGATCAAGTGAAGTACAAATCGCATTGTTGTCAAAACGTATCAGTGACTTAACAGAACACCTTAAAGTGTTCAAAAAAGACCACTCTTCACGTCTTGGTTTGTTGAAATTGGTAGGTCAACGTCGTCGTTTGATGCGTTATTTGAAACGTACTAATCGCACAAGCTACAACACATTGATCGCTGAACTTGGTATCCGCGACAATATCTAACCCTCTCTTTTTCCCCTTTTTGAGGGGATTTTCCCTTTTGTATCCTCGTTAACTTTGTATCCTGCTTCTTCTTTAACCATAATAAGGCATAATAATCCAAATTATTAGGAGAAACTATTATGAAAATTGCTGTACCCGTCGTCGATGACACCCTTAAAATGGCAGGAAATGCCGGACATACCCCTTATTTTGCGGTCTTTACCCTCACCGGTGGGATGTTTAAAAGTTTTATTTTAGAAAGTGTACGCCCCAATCCCAAAGTGGCGAATGACGATCATGACCACGATGATCACCACACCTGTGACCATGATGAGGGGGACATCGAACACATCAAAGCGCACGATACCATGGCGCAAGCGATTCACGATTGTAACTATTTGGTGGTCAAAATGGCGTGTAAAAACACCGCCAAAAGTATGAGCCAAGTAGGGATTAAACTCAAAAAATACAACGGAACCCACTCCAACGCCCACGAAATTCTCAAAGAGCTTTCCGCGCAGTTTGTTTAAATCCGTCACCCTGAGCTTGACTCAGGGTCTAAAAGAAGAGATGCTGAATCAAGTTCAGCATGACGAACCTTATGTCATCCTGTACCGCACCTCGTCACCCTGAGCTTGACTCAGGGTCTAAAAGACGTGCTTAATCCACCAACACAATCCCCATCGATTCGAGAAGAAACAGTGCCTCATAACGGTTGAAAATCGCCCCCTTGAGATGGTTGGAGCGTACATCGATAGAGGTGTTGGAAGAGTCGGTAAAGTTCGCCCCTTCGAGGTGGGTGTTTCCGAACAAAGCCCCTTTGAAATCGCTCAAGCTAAAGTCCGCTTTTTTAAAACTTCCATTGCGAAAATCAACCTCTTTGGCTCGGCACTCCTGCATCACCAACCCTTCCAAATTCAGACCGAAAAAATTGCTGTCATTGAGGATACACTCACGAAAACGCAAGGGGTCGGCATTAAGCAAACTCTTCCAATCCGCCATCGTCCAATCGATCCCGATCATCTTGCACGAGACAAACTCGACATCGCTCATTTTGCTACTGGTGAGTTTCATCAGGCTCAGATTGCAGTTTTCGAAATGGCATTCGGTAAATTTACAAGACGAAAAAAAGGTCTCGCTAAAATCACACGAGACGAATGTGCAGTCATCGAATTCAGCTTTGGTGATCTTTTTGCCGTGGAGATCAACGTTCTCGAATTTCTCGGCGAATACGTCTATGTTGTTGGTGATAGGGCTCATACTGAAAGCTTATTAATTTTTTCGTTCAATTAGATAATAGCTGCAATAATTTTGTAATAGAACCCGTGAAATTCTTCACCTAAACTCAAGCATAGATAAATATCCTTGAGTTCGTACGTTCCAAGAGGTTTTTCTTTATATTCACTCCATGTTTTTGGATCAGTAATTGCCAAATTATAATATTTAACTCCATTATATTCAAATGATCCCTTTAATTTACGCTTTTCTTCTCCGAATGTTTCATGTTCAAGGCTAATTTGTAAATTAAGCAAATCTATTTTTATCAAATAAAGTGATTGTAGAATTACTATTTCATTTGAAGCAACAAGACTTGATGTAACACGATCAGTATTCGTACTTGTATCTAACCAAATATTTTGTGGCGCATCAACATATTGCGAAAGATCATCTCTATTGATTTTAAAGTTTGAAGCCCATTTTTCTTGCGATATTAGGTAATTTTCTGGTTGTTGTACCAATGGAACATATTTTGAAAGTTCCATTGTAATTTTATCCAGTGGTTTTACTTTCCAGATTGAGCCTTTATTCATATATGACGATTGTTCAGTTGTTAAAGCTTCTCCTATAACACTGCTGACAGGTCTTATCCATTTTTTAGTATTAATGTCTTTACCAGCTACACAATGCAAACGATGTTTAACTGAATTTGCTAAAATGACTAAAGTTATACCCATTTCAATACCTTTATAGGTGTTTAATATTCACATTATCAAAATGCTTAGCAATATATTCCGCTGCTAATCGTCGATGACATTGCTTAGCCGTTGGTTCACTGCATAATAAAACCGCATTTTCAAATTCAGAGATAGATAGCTTTTTCAAAATATCTCTATTTAATAAAATTTGGTTGTATTGCTTTTCATACTCTTGCCAGTCGATTGCTTTATTTTGATACCCATTTAATAGTTCTTTTGTCGGAGCAAATTCTGTTTTATACTCGTAAGCAATATTATGAATTTTTAATAAATAGGGTAAATGCTTTGCATTTGCAAAACCTGCAAGTTGCGATTGATTATTTAATCTTATGAGCCTCTTTCAAATCTCCAAATCCATCCTCTAATTTAAGGCTATTGGAAGTT
>JAVHOQ010000018.1:0-21413 GCA_036170115.1 Sulfuricurvum sp. | reverse complement strand
TCAAATTTATACCACGCTTATCCCGAAAAAATTATTTACTGCGTAAGGTCAGTGAAAATGTAATCCCAATGATTTTACCACTTTGGCGAAGGTATTACGCAATCGCTTCTTCGCTGTCTAAAGACTGTGTTATATCAAATGGGGTTAATGCTATTTCCATTGTTACATCTCCTTTGCCATCTCTATGTGTCAAGAAATCCTATAGCCAAGTGGCTACTACTAAATAATCCTTCACAAAGTAAAACTAGCCTAAAATACCAACACGGGCGAAATTAAGAAAGTGGCGATTTGAGTTTTGTCATTCCCGCGAAGGCGGGAATCCAGCTAGACTCCCGCTCTCTAGGGAGTGAGGGAAGTGTATGATTTTTAACAAGCAAACATCACCCATAAAAAAGGAAGAACCATGCGTATTGTTATCGTAGGAGGGGGAATTGCGGCGGTGTATCTTGCCAATGCCCTAAGCATCCAACCCCAATGGGAGGTGGTCATCGTCTCCGAAGAGGAGTTTTACCCATACGACCGTATCCATCTGTGTGGTTTGGTGGATCATTCTAAAACCCTTGATGCGATCACCTTGCATCTTAATCCCCGTGTCCGCGTGGAATTGAATCAAAAAATCACCGCCATTGACTCAACTGCAAAGCGGGTTTTAAGTGACCATGCCGCATTTCATTACGATAAACTCATTATCGCCACAGGGTCTAATCCTAAATCGCTGTTTGATATTTCCCACATTGATAATGCCGCGACATTTCGCAGTGTCCATGATTGTGAGCGGATTGCCAAGGGGATGGTGGATAAAAATGTGGTCATTGTGGGGGCAGGGCCTATCGCGTTGGAACTGCTTGATACGCTGATGAAAAACGATGCTGCCAAAACCATCACCCTCATTGTCCGCAGTGACTATCTCTATTCGCGGGAGTTAAATCCCCTCTCGATTGCGTTGATACGTACTATTTTTGAATCTGATCCCCGTATTACCATCGATTTTAACGATGCCATTGTCGATCGTGAAGTGGTGGAAGGGACAATCACCCGTATCTTGACTAAAAAAGGGAAGGTCATCGAGGATCCTTTTCTTATTTTCGGGGTAGGAATTGATCCCAACATTGCCTTTGCCCGTGAGACCTTGGCGTGTGATAAAGGGGTTTTGGTCAACGCTTTTATGCAAACTTCGGATGAGCATATCTACTGTGTCGGAGAAGCTGCGCAACTACGGGAGGGGGGATTTATCGCCGGACGGGTCAAAGAGTGTACGATGCAAGCCCACGTCGCCATCGCCCATCTTTTGGGGAAAGAACCCCAGTTTAAACCTGCGGTTACGATGGATGGACTTAAAGTGGGATCGTTTTTGTTTGCCGATTTGACCGCTCCTGATTTTAACCCCAAAGACCCACATAACGAAACGATCTTGCTCTCTCATGCTGACCGAATCGATCAGTACATTGTCAATAATGATCGTCTCAAACGGTTTATTGGGATCAATACCAATACAAATTTGTTGAAACTCAAATCACTTATGGAACAAGACGACCCCATCGATGTGGGCTATTTTTATTCCAATCGTGTGATGTCGGAAAATGGGCGGTTGGTGTGCAGTTGTGAGGGGGTGCATGAACAAGAGTTGGTGAAGATTATTCGCGAGCATGGGGTCACCTCATTTGCTGAGCTTGAACCCTTTTCCACCGCAGGACGGACGTGCGGACGGTGCAAACATGACGTGTGCGCCCTTATCGCATCCACCCCCATTGACCCCAAAGAGGCATTGGAACGCAAACGCAATCAAGAAGCCTCAGCCAAAGAAGGCAAGCTTGCCATGGTGCGGGAACGCATTGCCAAATACAACCGTATCCACCCCCAAAACCAACTCAGTGGGGAAAATCTCCAAGAGGCGTTGGATTCCTTTGAGATGCGTCACGAATTTAATCGGTGGATTTCGATGGTGACCGCATCGATGCACTTGCATCCTGACTACGAAGCAGTGGTCAAAGAAGGGGTTACCAATCTCAATAAAATCCCCATCATTTGGTTAGAGCTTGCCGATTGCAGCGGTAACTCCGAAGCGTTTATCAAAACGTCGCACCCCACCGTGGATGATCTGATCCTCAAATATATTTCGTTGGATTACCATGAGTTGCTTATGGCAGGATCGGGAGACCAATCCGAAACTGCCTTAGAGGAGATACTGCATAACGATCACGGAGCGTATATTCTCATCGTTGAGGGGGCGGTGCCGTTGGGACTGGAGGGGAAATTTTTGCGCATTGGTGCGAAGGGGGAGACGGGATTAGCCTTGCTTGAACGGGTCGCTTCGGCGGCGGCGGCGGTCATAGCGTTGGGGTCGTGTGCGTATGATGGTGGGGTGGTGGCAGCTCATCCCAATCCCACCGGTGCGGTTGGCGTTGCCCAAGCACTGCATCGAACCGATATTATCAATCTCCCCGGATGTCCGACCAATCCGATCAATGTCGTAGGGACACTGCTGCACTATATCATGTTTGAGGAGTTTCCCAAACTGGATGAAAAAAACCGTCCCCAATGGGCATACAGCTTTAGAATTCACGATAACTGTGAGCGCAGAGGGCATTATGATATGGAAGAATTCGTCCGTGAATGGGGTGATGAGGGGGCGAAAAAAGGGTGGTGTCTGTTCCAAATGGGGTGCAAAGGTCCATACGCCAATCTCAATTGTTCTTTGGTGAAATTCAATGAGGGGACAAGCTGGCCTGTCCAAGTGGGACATGGATGTTTTGGGTGTGGTGAGGGTAAAATCGCCTTTGATCACTACGCCAACAATCGACCTTTGGAGGAAAAATCGGATGAACACTAAAAAAATTATCATTGACCCCATTACCCGTATCGAGGGGCATTTGCGGATCGAAGTGGAAATCGATGAGGAGAATATTATCCGTGAAGCATGGGCTTCGGGACAACTGTTTCGGGGAATTGAGACCATTTTACAAGGGCGCGACCCCAGAGATGCGGGACTCATCGCCCAACGTATTTGTGGGGTGTGTACCAACGCCCATTATCGTGCTTCCATCAGTGCCGTGGAAGAGGCGTATGGGATTGTCATCCCTCCCAATGCCGAGATTATCCGTAATCTGGTCACCCTTTCGCTGTTTGTCCAAGACCATATCGTCCACTATTATCACCTCCATTCGCTGGATTATGTCGATATTACCAGTGCGCTGGGTGCCTCGTGTGCCAAAGCCCAAGAAGAGGCGCATCGCTATTGCGCTTCTCCGTATCGTAATTCGGTCGAGCATTTGGAAAATGTCCAAGAAAAACTGACCAACTATGTCAAAGCAGGACGGTTAGGACTCTTTGCCAATGGGTATTGGGGTCATGAGGCGTATCGTCTTACCCCTGAGCAAAACCTAATCCAGATGAACCACTACCTCGAAGCGCTCACCATTCAGCGGGATATTTCCAAAGCGATTGCGATTTTTGCGGGCAAAACACCCCATCCCCAAAATCTCGTCGTAGGGGGGGTGACCAGTGTGGCGGAGATTCTCAATCCCCAACGGCTTAATGACTTTTTATTTATCATCAAAGAGGTGCGAGAATTTATTTCCCGTGCCTACATCCCCGATATGGTGATGATGGTGGAGGCGTATCGTGAGAGTATCCAATCAGGTGAGGGGCGCGCGAGTGGAAACTTCATGGGGTGTGGCGGCTACCGTTTTTCCCATGGGGGGACACTGTTTGAATCAGGGGTGATCAAAGGGCATAATTTTGACCGTATCGACCCCTTTGATGCGACCAAAATCACCGAAGAAGCGTCCCGTTCGTGGTACGAAAACGATGCACCACTCTCCCCCTACGAGGGGGAAACCACCCCTTTTTATACCGATCTCAATGACGATGGTTCCCTAAAAACCCACGGAAAATACACATGGGTCAAAGCCCCCCGTTATGAGGGGGAGGTGATGGAAGTTGGGCCTCTTGCACGGATGATGATCGGATACAGCAAAAATTCCCCCACCATCCGCCCCTACATGGAGCAGTTTATGAAACGTTCTGGCATGGAGCTAATCGATTTTTCCACCACCATTGGGCGCAATGCTGCCCGCGCGGTCGAGGCACAATTGTGTTGCGATTACCTCTCTGATATGATGAGCGATTTGATCGAAAACGTCAAATATTTCGATGAGACCACATGGAGCAAATATGTCTTTGAATCACTCCCCCAATCCTCCCAAGGGGCAGGAATTTTTGAAGTACCACGCGGGGTATTGGGACATTTTGTCAAAATCGAAGGGGGAAAGATTGCTAATTACCAAGCAGTCGTCCCCACCACATGGAACGCCTCCCCCAAAGATGCCCGCAATCAACGAGGAGCGTATGAAGCTTCCCTCATCGGTATCCGTTTGGCTGACCCCACCCAACCGCTGGAAGTGTTACGCACCATCCATTCGTTTGATCCGTGTTTGGCGTGTGCGGTTCATGTGATCGATGCTACAGGCAAAGAGCTAGCACGGTATAAAATCGCAACGGCATGACACTTACCATTCAAGGATTAGTCCAAGGGGTAGGGTTTCGCCCGTTTGTCTATCGTGAAGCCCTTGCCAATGGAATTCGTGGATGGGTTAAAAATACCCCGCAAGGGGTCATCATTGCGGCACAAGGGGAACACTTAGTAGCCTTTGTTAATGCCCTGCGCACCCATCTTCCCCCCAATGCCCGTATCGATTCGATGGAGATTAGCCTCTTGGAGAGGGAGGTTTATACCGATTTTACCATTCGTGAAAGTGTAGTGGGCGAAGGGGGTATTGCGATTCCACTGGATCGTGCCTTATGCCCTGCGTGTGAGGCGGAGATGGACGATTCCCACAATCGCCGTTACGCTTATCCGTTTATCAACTGCACCGACTGTGGCCCGCGCTATACGATTCTCCACACTCCTCCCTACGACCGTGTTCGCACCTCGATGAATACGTTTGCGATGTGTCTGGCGTGTACAACTGAATACAACGATCCCACCTCACGACGTTATCATGCCCAACCCATTAGTTGTCCTGATTGCGGTCCACAAGTGCGTTTTTTGGATAATCGAGGCAATGGGTTAGCAGGTGACCCCCTCGATCATGCCATCAGGATGCTTCAAGAGGGAAAGATTATCGCTCTCAAAGGATTAGGGGGATTTCATCTGCTGTGCGATGCGACCAATGATGAAGCCGTGCGTACGTTACGCGAACGTAAACACCGTAAAGGAAAACCCTTAGCTGTGATGTTTGGCTCTTTGGAACAGCTTCAAGATTATGTGAGGATTACGGAGGTCGAAAAAGCCCATATCACGGGAGCGATTAAACCCATCGTCATCGTCACCGCCCAAAAAGGGACGAATCTCTCAGATGCTATCGCCCCCGATCTGAATCGCTTGGGGGTCTTTTTGCCCTACACCCCGCTTCATCGATTGTTATTTGAGCAGATTGATTTCCCCCTTGTCGCCACCAGTGCCAATATCAGTAACGAACCCATTATTATCTCCTCTGAGGTGCTATGCAACACGCTTGGTCACCTTGTGGAGGGGATTCTTGACCATAACCGCCCGATCGTCAACGCTCTTGATGATGCCGTGATCCACATCGCGCACGGTCAGGTTGTCATGATGCGCATGGGGAGAGGTTTTGCTCCCCATACCTTTGCGTTGGAAAAATCAATCACCCAACCCACCCTTGCCTTAGGGGTACACCAAAAAAGTGCCATTGCATTGGGAGACCACACGACCATGGTATTAAGCGGTCATATCGGTGATTTGGGGAGCATTGAAGCCGATGGTTATTTTGAACGGACGATTGAGACAGTGTTGCGGTGGTATCAGTATACCCCCTGCCTCCTTGTCCACGATCTTCATCCGCTTTACTCTTCGACCCGTTATGCCCACCATCAACCCTGTGACCATTATGGGGTACAACACCATTACGCCCATATTTTGGCGTGCATGGCGGAGTATAGTTTAGAAGAAACGGTGCTTGGCTTTGCGTTCGATGGGACAGGATACGGAGCGGATGGCACCTTGTGGGGGGGAGAAGTACTCATTGCCACGCTCCATGGCTATGAGCGGATCGGTCACCTTAAACCTTTTGCCCTGCTGGGGGGAGAAAACGCGATCAAAGAACCCCGAAAAATTGCCTTAGCATTATTGTTTGAGAGCTATTTACTTGATGAAGTGCTGCACCTTGATTCCCCCACCGTGAGGGCGTTCACCCCCCAAGAGATAAGTACATTGCATCAAATGTGGCATAAAAAACTCAACACCCCCACCACCAGTTCCATGGGACGATTGTTTGATGCGGTTGCTTCCTTGGGGGGATTTATCCAGACCTTGGCGTATGAGGGTCAGGGGGGGATGATGATGGAAGCGTTTGTGGAGGATGCTATCACCGAAGCGTTTGCTTTTGAGGTGCAAGAGGGGAGCATTGACGTTTCGTCGATGATTCGGGAAATTATCGCGCTAAAGGGCGATAAAAAGGAGATTGGCAGCCGTTTTATCGCTACGGTCGTGGCGATGATAGCGTATTTTATTCACCGCTATCCCCATCTCCCCATTGTGATTGGGGGAGGGGTTTTTCAAAATCACGCGCTTATGCGTCGCCTCTATCGCCGATTCGGTGAGGGGCGATTTTACGCCCAACAGCAAACGCCCCTTAATGATGGATCAATTGCGCTGGGACAGCTTTATTATGCGATACACAACCAAAAAAGATAGGTGTTGCACGTATACTCCACACCCTTATAACCGACTGAGCAGTTCCCCTTTTTTTGTCTCAAATTCCGCTGCACTGAGGATACCATTGTCCCGTAGTTTGGCAAGTTTTTCGAGCAATTCGATCACTTCATTGGACGAGCTGTAGGTCGCAAGAGGTACTGTGGTCTCCATAACGTGCGGAATGGGTGGGGTAAAAACGGGGGTTTGGTGCATTGTCGGTTGGGCAAAATTGGTTTGGGGTGTAAGAGGAGTCTCTGCGCCAAACACAACGGGCAAGCTGCTCACCAAAATCGTGCCGTATTGACTGGAGAAAGTTAAGGAAGTATCACCCCCTTGTTGTTGACTCACGCCACCGATTTGATGATCAAGGGTATCATAAATCGTGACTGTCCCATACATCTCTACTGCCAATCTATGAGGGAAAAGTGCATAACGGATATTATTTTGACCGCCACTGCTAAAAGGGATCCCCAAATCCATAGGCCACCACTGGTTACTACCGGGGGTTCCGGCGGGGATGATGGGAAAAATTTGGGTGGTGGAGAGGGCATTGGAGATTTCGGCACAAAGATTGTTCACCGTATTTTTAAGACCATAGTTAAACATATCGCCTACCATGGTCATCCCCCCTTGCATCCATTGACCACCGCCACCTAATTCGGGAGAATTAAACTGTGCCATGGTTCCCCCCCCATTGCTAACCGCACCGATCATGTGGAGGATGGCATCGGAACTGAGGCTATAGCGATACGAGAGATCATTGACGAGGTTTTGACCCGCTGGGGTAAGTTGTTGTTGCATAATAAACGTCCTTTAAAAATGGTTGGAGGAGAGGATGGGGATACAAGCGTATAAGAGTGGAAGTATACCATCTATCTTGTATTCTCTTGGTAATTGCATCAAATGCCATAAAAACGGTACGAAAATTTCGGGTCTCCTTTTACAATTCTCTATTATTTTTTTTTAAAGAAGTGACCATGAAAATTCAACTTGCCATCGAATGGTTTTTAAACCCCGATCATCTCCCCTTTATTGTCGCCTTACGTGAAGGTATCTTTGCGCGTTACGGTATCGATTTTGAACTCATCGAACCGGATGACCATTACGATGGATTCGCGGAAGTATTGGCGGGAAATATCGCGTTTGCCACCAACGAGCCTTTGCACCTCATCGAACAATTTGATGAACGTTTTCTCTCGTTGGGGCGATTTTTTGAGACCAAAGGAGGTGTATTGCTCAAAACCGCTTCGTACGAAAAACTCCTCCACGGTGACTCCCTTACGGTCACAACCCCTGTGGTTAATGCCACGACCAATACCATCGGATTTGAGATTATCCGCCGTTTTTACGCCCAAAAGGGGATAGACGTGACCCGCGATCAGGTGAATTTTGTCGCCAATGGATTTGAACATCTCCGTTATATGGCTGAGGGTGCCGATGCGGGGTGGCTTTATTTTTACAATTTTGAGGGGATTGAAGCGCAACACTGTGGGATGGAGGTGCTGTATCTCGATGCCGATACGGTTGGATTTGCCAATTTTAGCGCGTTGGATATTTTTACGACCAAAGCCTTTTATCACACCCATACGGCGGTGTGCAATGATCTTCTTCTCGCGATTCGTGAGGCGATTTTGGTTATCACAACGCACCCGCAACGTGCCATGGAACACTATTATGACCATACGCATACCCAATCTTCCCCTTTAATGGATGATATTTTACAAGCGACCATGCGCTGTTTTGATCCCCTTTTCCGCTCCAGTTACGCTCAAGCACTCCCCATTTTGGAGTTTTTTACCGAAATTGGGGTGATCTCACTGGATAAAGACCACTTTAAAACCGCATTTTTAGCCTAAAAGGAGTCCCCATGTTACACCAAGCCGATTATTTTACCGCCTCCACTCACCATCAACCCCGTGTCGCCGCCATCGTAGGGTGCGGCGATAACCTCATGGCACTCTCATGGCACACCCCCATAAGCAAATCTCCCTTTCGCTACGCCATTGGGATTCGCGCTGAGAACCTCACCCATGCGCTGTTGGTGAAACATCGCAGTTGCACGCTCAATTTTCTCCCCTTCTCCCACTACGAATCCATCGACCTCTTTGGCAAAGAGCATGGAGGGGATAAACTTTCCAAAACTCCACTCCACGCCACCCATCGGGATCGTCATAATAATGTTATCGTGGATGAATCGGATATGGTCTTTGTGTGTGAACTGATCGATACCTACGAAAACGGTGACCACACCCTTTTTATCCTCGACATCACCCAAACCTATATTAACGATCTCCCTCCCCAACCCGCACTCTTTTTTGGGCAAGGTCGCTACGCGCCACTGGGTGCGTGTGTACGCGCTACGAAAAAAGGATCCTAACCAATGACCATAAAGGGGGTACGAATGGATCCCCTTTCCCTTTACAATACCCCTTATATTCCTACAGGAGAAACCCCTATGAAAGTTGTACTCACCATTGCAGGCTCAGACAGTAGCGGCGGCGCGGGAATTCAAGCCGATCTCAAAACCTTTGAGGCGTTTGGGGTTTTTGGCACCTCCGCCATCACCGTCCTTACCGCCCAAAACACCACGGGGGTGCAGGCACTTTTTCCCCTTCCTGTCCCTTTTATTCAGCAACAAATCCAAAGTGTTTTAGATGATTTCGATGTAGCTGCCATTAAAATCGGGATGCTGTATGATGCAGAGATTATCACCATGGTGCAAGCGATGATTGCCCCGCTTGATATTCCCATTGTCCTTGACCCCGTGTGCATCTCCAAGGCAGGTTCGGTGTTGCTCAAAGACGATGCGATTGAGGCGTTACGACAGCTCAGTGGTCACGTCACCCTCTCCACTCCCAATTTGCACGAGGCGTATCGTCTCTTTGGCTATACCATGGGGGAGAGTGATTCCCTCGCATCCCTCATAGCGCACCCAAAGCCGGTGCTGATTAAACATCACGTTATGCATACCGTTACGGCTGATTTGCTCTATTTTGGTCACCAAAAACGGATTTTTACCGCCCCCCTCATCGACTCTACCGCTGCCCATGGTACGGGATGTTCGTATGCCTCTGCCATTACGGCGGGGTTGGCATTGGGACTAAGCCTTGAAAATTCCATCCAAAACGCCAAGAGCTTTATCACCCACGCCATTGCCCATGCTCCCCTCATCGGTCAAGGTGCAAGCCCCATCCATCATAAAGCAGGGGGAGACCATGTCGCTTAAAGGACTCTATGCCATCACCGATGAACACCTCACCCCCGATGCGACGATTATCGCGCAAGTGACCATCGCCCTCCAATCAGGGGTAAAAATACTCCAATACCGCAATAAAACCGCCACCGATGGGGCAATTGAGACGGTGTGTCGCCAACTCCAACACCTCTGCACCGCCCATAACGCCGTATTTATCCTCGATGACCGTCCCTATTTGGCGCAAAAAATCGGTGCCGATGGTCTCCATATTGGGAAAGACGATACGGAACTCTCCCGTGCACGGGCAATTTTTCCCCAAGGGATTATCGGCGTATCGTGTTATGGAAGTATCAAAAAAGCGATAGAAGCCCAAGAACAAGGGGCGGACTATGTCGCCTTTGGATCGTTTTTCCCCTCTCCGACCAAACCCCATTCAGGGGTTGTCTCTCTAAGCGTTTTGGAGAAAGCCAAAAATGCCCTCTCAATTCCCATCTGTGCTATTGGGGGGATTAATGTCACTAATATCCACGATGTTGCTGCGCATAAACCCGATATGATCAGTCTGGTCAGTGCGGTGTGGGAAGGGGATATTCATCGCACTATTCTTCAGCTCAATCAAGGGATGAACGTCCATTAAGCGTTAAAAAATTGTACACCACAAAGGAACTGCCATGCAACCTTATATCCCCACCGCCTTTGACTTTGATCCCGATGCGTCAGGTCATTTTGGAAAATTTGGGGGACGTTTTGTCCCTGAGACGCTGATGCCTTCCCTTATCGAACTGGATGAAGTGTATCGATCGTACCGTTTTGATCCCCAATTTTGGTCAGAGGTCAATGCCCTTTTACACGAGTATGTGGGTCGCCCCTCTCCGTTGTATCGCGCCACTACCCTTTCACAGCAATTGGGGGGAAATATCTTTCTAAAACGCGAAGACCTCAATCACACCGGAGCGCATAAAATCAACAACACCATTGCGCAGGGGCTTTTAGCCAAACGGATGGGAAAAACCAAAATCATCGCCGAAACGGGGGCAGGTCAACATGGAGTTGCTACAGCAACCATTGCAGCGTTGATGGGATTGGAGTGCGACATCTTTATGGGGGAAAAAGATGTGGCGCGTCAAGAACTTAATGTCTTTCGGATGAAATTATTGGGGGCAAACGTCCATCCCGTCACCTCAGGGAGTCGCACCCTCAAAGATGCCATGAACGAAGCGATCCGCCATTGGGTCACCCATGCGCGGGATACGTTTTACATTATCGGTACGGCAGCAGGACCGCATCCTTATCCCCTGATGGTGCGTGATTTTCAAGCGATTATCAGCTACGAAGCCAAAGCGCAACTGCTCCACCAACACGGAAAACTCCCCGATTACGTGGTCGCGTGCATCGGAGGAGGTTCCAATGCGTTGGGGATGTTTGCCCATTTTATCAATGAAGAAGGTGTCCAATGTATCGGTATCGAAGCGGGGGGGCATGGATTGGGATCGGGTAAACATGGGGCAAGTTTGGCATTGGGTCGCCCCGGTATTTTACACGGGCAATTGAGCTATCTCCTCCAAAGCGATGAGGGGCAGATTTGCCAAGCCCATTCCCTCTCTGCGGGATTGGATTATCCCGGTATTGGCCCTGAACATTCGTATCTTATGGAACAGGGCAAAGTGATGTACGATAGCATCACCGATGATGAAGCATTGGAGGCGTTTGTGTGGCTTAGTCGTGCAGAGGGGATTGTCCCCGCCTTTGAAAGTTCCCATGCCATCGCCTATCTCAAAAAAATGGGGAAAGATTTGGAAAACAAAACGGTGATTGTCAGCCTCTCAGGGCGGGGTGATAAAGATATGCCCCAAGCCATGCAGTTACTGAAGTTGTGAAAGGTTGATGATCATGACTACCCTTCAATCACTCCTCAAAGCGTTAGAACAACGCAACTGGCTCAAAATTATCGATGAACCCTTGGATGTTTTCCTCGAAATTCCTCATGTTGCGTACGTCGAAGCCAAACTTCCAAACCCAAAAGTGCTTTTGTTTTCTCACCCCATTGACTCCAAAAATGGCACGGTTTTTGAGATGCCCGTAGTCATGAATATGTTTGCCAATTTTGAGGTCACCGAATGGATTTTTGGTGCCCACCCCGACGCAATCGCTTCTGAGATTCGTGAGCTACTCCATCTCAAACCCCCAGAGGGATTTATGGGAAAGATGTCGATGCTCTCGCAACTTTTTAATCTCAAAAACGTCCCCCCCAAAAAGCTCAAAAAACGGGGAGAATGTCAAAGTATCGTCTATCAAGGCAAAGAAGCATCCCTCGACCGTCTCCCTATTCTCACCACATGGAGCGAAGATGGGGGGGCTTTTATCACGATGGGTCAGGTCTATACCCAAAGCTTGGATGGGAAAATGCAAAATCTAGGGATGTACCGTCTCCAAAAATACGACGCACATCATTTGGGTCTCCATTGGCAAATCCATAAGGATTCCTCGTGCTTTTTTGACCAGTACCGTGAAGCAGGCAAAAAGATGCCTGTCTCCATCGCCATTGGGGGTCATCCCCTCTATATTTGGTGTGGACAAGCTCCCATGCCCTATGGAATGTTTGAACTAATACTGTACGGGTTTGTCCGTAAAGAAAACGCCAAATTGGTCAAATCGATCACCAACGATCTGTACATTCCTCACGATGTCGACATTGTCATCGAAGGGTTTGTTGATCCCCATACGCTTCGTATAGAGGGACCTTTTGGTGATCATACAGGGTATTACACCCCCCAAGAGCTGTACCCCGTGTTGGAAATCAGTGCGATTACTACGGCAAAATCTCCTATCTACCAAGCCACCGTTGTGGGCAAACCCCCTCTTGAAGACAAATACATGGGGTGGGCAACGGAGCGGATATTCCTCCCTTTACTTCAAACAACCGCTCCTGATTTAGTCGATTACCATATGCCCGAAAACGGTGTCTTCCATAATCTCATCCTTGCCAAGCTCAAAACACGCTTTAAAGGACACGCCCAACAAATTATGCACGCCTTTTGGGGGGTTGGTCAGATGAGTTTTGTCAAACACGCCCTTTTTGTCGCAGACGATGCCCCCTCACTCACCGATTATGGGACACTTACTGAACACATTCTCAATCGCCTCACCCCACGCGGTATTCTCATCACCAGTGGTATTATCGACGCACTGGATCACGCCAGTCATGAAACGCTTGTTGGGGGGAAACTGGGGGTTGATGCGACCGGAGCAATTCAGCCCAAAACGTGTGAGGTGATCAGCGATGACGTGTTGGAGGAACGTGTATCATCACGCGTTCCGACATTCATTGCCCTCAAACAGTATATGACCCATACCGCCAATCCCATTACGGTCATCCAATACACCAAAACCACCACAGCAAAAACCCTTTTTGAATCCCTTGTACCCCTTCACAAGCATCTTCGTATCGTCGTTTTCGTGGATGAATGCCATAATGATGTAGCTAATCCGTATATGTTGATTTGGCGTGTTTTTAACAACATTGATGCCCAACGCGATGTTTGGCTCTCTCCTTTTATCGGTATTGATGCAACGACCAAAAACCGCCTTGATGGCTACACGCGTGAATGGCCCAAAGATGTCGATTGTGACCCAATGGTCATTGACAATTTGCGTAAACGTGGCATTATCGACTGTGACGATGCCCTTATACACACCTACCAACTCCATAAAAAACGGTTGGATGTCTGAAGATGAAAAACATGGTATTATCGTATAAGTGTCTGATCGCTGCGTCGCACGAAAAGGTGTGTCACTTTCACACAGATACCCATAATCTTCCCCTTATCACTCCTCCATGGATAAACGTTACGATTGTTTCCATGGACGATCCGATGATCGAAAAGAGTACCGTTGTACTGGATATTCGCAGGTTTGGAATCGCTACCCGATGGAAAATGCAAATCGAAACCCTCCAATGCCCCAACACCCTAACCGATCTGATGCTCAAAGGCCCCTTCCCCTTTTTTCGTCATGAACGTCGTTTTATCCCCCTCACCCTCACGACCACACAGATGGAAGAGACCCTAACGCTGCGTTTACCCATGGGGTGGCTGGGTGCATTGGCTTTTGGATGGGTCAAGCGGGATATGGATGCAATGTTTGCCTATCGTCATCTCATGACCCAAAAATATTGTTTAGGAGAAGCCAATGTACTACCTGTATGATGGAAAAAAACGGCTCACACCCTTATCCCTTAATCCCCAAAATGCCCTACGGATAGCCCAACTTCACGACGCTATTTTAGTGAGCAACCGCATTGAGGAGATGGTGCGTATCGCACCCTACCCAAAATCGGGATTTTTACTCACCGCGCATAATCGCTATTCCCTTTTTCGCTATTGCGTTTACCAAGCCAAAGCGCGCACTTTGAGCGAATTTCGTCTCATTCTCTACACTCTACCCACGAAATCGTGGTTGTATTATCTCCTTAAAGCAACAGCATCCCTCTCTTTTGGGTATTATCAGCTCATGCAATTTTCCAAAGGTCAATCCCAATGAAATTCAAAACCCTTATCTTACTTATCACCGCATGGAGTACCCTTATGGCAACACCCACCCCCTCCCTCTACGATTGTGACGTTGTCACGATTCATCAGGAAAAAACCACCTTAGCCCCCTACAAAGGGAAGGTTTTATTGATCGTCAACACCGCAAGTGGATGTGGATTTACCCCTCAGTTTGAAGGGCTTGAGAAGCTCTACACTGCCTATAAATCACGCGGTTTTGTGGTCTTGGGTTTCCCTTCCAATCAATTTGCCGGACAAGAACCGCTGGATGAAAAAGGGATTGAGAATTTTTGCCGTGTCAACTATGGGGTAACCTTTCCATTGTTTGCCAAAATTGAGGTCAATGGCAACCATACGCACCCCCTCTACACCTATCTCAAACGCAACGCCAAAGGGATTTTAGGAAGTGAAGCGATTAAATGGAATTTCACCAAATTTTTGGTCACCAAAGAAGGCAAAGTGATCCGACGCTACGCCCCCTCCACCGCCCCTGAAGCGATTGCCTCAGACATCGAAACACTCCTTAAAAAGGGTACGTTATGAAAGTTTCAGTCGCTGCCATCCTCACCGCACTCCTTTTACTCACCGGATGTGCCAAAACCCCTGCACCCGCCCCCCTTGCTACCGTCCCTGATGTTGATTTAGAGCGTTATCGCGGAACATGGATCGAAATTGCCCGCTATGAAAACCGTTTTGAAAAGGGCTGTTTTGGGGCAAGTGCCACGTATGTTCCTCACGGTGACCATATTCTCGTTACGAATCGATGTTTTGATCGTACGGGGATCCAAAGCGGTGAGGCAAACGGTCGCGCCTACGCCGTTGAGGGGAGTCACAACACTAAGCTACGGGTCAGTTTTTTCCGTCCCTTTTATGGGGATTATTGGGTATTGATGGTGGGAAAAAACTATCAGTACAGTGTGGTGGGTGAACCCACGCGTCGCTATCTTTGGATCCTAAGCCGCACCCATACGCTTAGCGATGCGGATAAAAAAACGATTTTGGATACCTTGCCCTCACTGGGATATGACGCTTCTAAACTCTATTGGACCTCATCCCCATCGAATTAACATTTTTGGGCTACTAAAACCTTCTTGAAGCTTTTATAATGGTACCCAAAAAGGGTGACCATGAGCTGTATGCAATGTCAAACACTTCCCATTATTTCCCCATCAAACGGTGAGCTTATCATCAGTTGTTCTGTGAGCGAACTTGCCCACAAGTTTTCCCTCTATTTGCGTGGGGAGAACCTTCCTTTTACCCTCGAAGACCCCCAAACCTTATGGGTGCGTGTCGATAATTTTGCCCTCTTTTTAGAGAGACTGTGTGCCTCTAACCTTTTTTTCCCTTTGGAACGGGAGGGGATCACCTTATTGCTTTTAGAAAATGGGGAAAGACTCACCTCCTCCAAACTCAGATCCATCCGTACCCTTCAATCGTACAAAGAGTTAATGGGAGCGATGGAACTCTCCACTCTCATTACCAAAGGGGCGTTAACGACCCATTTTCAACCCATCGTGGATCTTTCGTCCAAAACCATTTATGGCTACGAATCCTTAGCGCGGGGGGTGAGTGATTCGGGTGAGCTTATTTATCCGGATACCCTTTTTCGGTGGGGGCGTGAGGGGGATATGCTCTTTTACCTCGATCGTGCGTGCCGAGAAACGTCTCTCAAAACAGCGGCGGTCAAAAATATTTCCACCAAAGTGTTCATCAATTTTATCCCCACGGCGATTTATGACCCGCAACACTGCCTGCAATCGACGGTCAAATGGGCAAAACAGCTTGATTTTGATCCCAAAAATATTATTTTTGAGGTGATTGAGAGTGACCATGTTGCCGATTTGGATCATCTAAAAACCATTTTGGATTATTATAAATCGCAAGGATTTATGGTCGCGCTTGATGATGTGGGGAGTGGCTATTCCTCACTCAATATGATTGCTAAATTGCTTCCCGATATTGTGAAGATTGACCGTGATATTATCGATCGTATCGATGAGAATCCTGTCAAACAGTCCATTTTTCGCGCCATTGTACAAATCGCCCACGAGAATAGTATCGTGGTCTTAGCAGAGGGGATTGAACGGGAAGAGGAACTTCTTTTTTGTGCTGCCAATGGTGCGGATTTGGCACAAGGGTACTATTTTGGAAAACCCACCGCCGAACCGATCCGAAAAATTGACCATCTCATCAATTGACAAAAAACCGCTACGAAAATTTCCCCTTTTTTTCTATCATCTTCCCATCACTTTGTTTGGGAGAATGACCATGAATGAACTCACCCCCACCTATCCTTTGGTGTCACTCATTGCCGCGATGGCATTGCTTTTTATTGCCCTTAACTACATTTGGAAGGGGTCACTCCTGTGAAAAAAGCGGTTCTTTTACTCAATATGGGGGGACCTAATAATCTATCAGAAGTTAAACTCTTTTTGACGAATATGTTTAACGATCCTCGCATCATTGCAGCACCCAAACCGATTCGGAAGATGATAGCATGGTTTATTACCGCAAAAAGGCACAAAGAAGCGGAACATAACTACGCCCTCATTGGGGGGAAATCACCCATCATCGCCCATACGGCGCGTGTGGTTGATGCCCTCTCGGCGCGCATTGATGCCGATGTCCATTATGTCATGCGGTATACCCCCCCCTTTACGGATGTGGTTTTAGCCACACTAACCCACTACGATGCCATTTATGCCATCCCGTTGTATCCCCATTTCTCTGCAACCACGACCCTTTCGTCATTTGATGTTCTCTATGCGGAAGCCAAAAAATTGGGCATAAGCGACAAAATTCACACCCTTGATCGCTATTACAACCATCCTGACTACATTGCTTCGATCGTTGAACGGATTAAAGAATCGTTAGGGGAAGAAGATCCCAAAGGGTTTGACCTCATTTTTTCCGCCCATGGACTCCCCCAAAACATTGTGGATAAAGGGGATCTCTATCAACGCCATATCCGTGCAAATGTCTATCATGCGCGACGCGCCCTTGATGAGGCGGGAATTATCTTTCATAACACCCATTTGGCGTATCAGTCACGGTTGGGACCCTTGGAATGGATTCGCCCCTATTTGGAGGATAAACTGGCTTCTATTAAAACAAAAAAAGTGATCATTTACCCCATTGCTTTTACGATTGATAATTCGGAAACCGAATTTGAATTGGAGATTGAGTATCGCGAAAAAGCTCAAGCGATGGGATTTGAGACCTATCGTGTCGCTAAAGCCCCCAATGACCACCCCCTTTTTATCCAAACGCTTGAAAAATTGTACCGTTCGATGCTCCCATGATCAAAGACTTCGCCATTGTTGGAGGGGGAATCGGGGGATGCAGTATCGCTGCGTTGTTGCATGCGGAGGGCAAAGAGGTCGTTTTGCTCGAAAAAGGTTCCACCTTGGGGGGATGCGCTTCGACATTTCATCACAAAGGGTACGCGTACAATGCAGGAGCTACCACCCTTTCGGGGTATCATGAGGGGGGTATCGTCAAAAGACTCTTTGATACGGTGGGGGTGACCCCACAGCTAATCCAAAGCGATGTCGCCATTGCAATCCTCCAAGGGGGCAAAACGTGCCTTCGCTACCAAAACCTTGATCGCTTTATTGCCTCCCTCAATGCCTTTTATCCCCACCCCAAACATGAGGAATTTTGGCGACTGATTCACACCATCGGGGAAACATTTTATGCCATCGACCCCACCTACACCTATTCCAACCGCTCCTTACCCCAAAAACTTGCGTCACTTTTGACCTTTTTCCCCCTTATACGCCCCTTTTTCCCCTACCTTGTGACCAATGCACGACGCTTTATCGAGAGATTTTATGGGGAGATCACCGCGGAGTATTGGGATTTTTTGGATGCGCAATTGCTCATCGTCGCCCAAGCTACCACCCAAAAGGTCAATTTTTTCACCGCTGCTTTGGCATTGGGCTACACCTTTAAACCCACCCATTATCCCATCGGGGGGATGGGTGCTGTGTGTGAGACCCTTACCTCCACCATGAACGATGTCCGTACCCGATGCGAAGTGACCACCATTAAACGGGAAAAAGGGATCTATCATCTTAGCACCTCCAAGGGGACGATTCGCGCTTACAATGTGATTATGGGAACCTCCCATTATGAGAGTGCGCAATGGTTTGAAGAGGAAGCCATCCAACGTTACTATCAACGCTATGCGCAACGTAACAATCACCAAAGCGCGTTTGTGGTCTATATGACTTTTCGCAGTGAGGGTACGTTTCATCACCATTACCAACTCATCGCCGATGCGATACTCCCCTTTACCCTCTCCCAATCGTTGTTTGTCTCCCTCAGTGACCCAAGTGATACCATCCTCTCTCCGCAAGGGTACATGACCCTCACCGCCTCCATCCATACCGATGCGCGGATGTGGTTGGGATTGTCCCCCACCTCCTACCAAAAACAAAAAAGAGAGCTGCATCACGTGCTTCAAGCGTGGATTTGTGCTACACTCTCACTCCCAAGCGATGCCATTGTGGAGAGTTTTGCCGCAACGCCCAAAACCTTTGGACGCTACCTTAATCGAACCCAGTTAGGAGGGAATGCCATGACCCAATCCAATCTTCTCCCGTTTCTTCCTGCCAATGATACCCCCATTGAAGGGTTGTATCACGTCGGGGACACGGCGTACGCAGCACAAGGGTGGCCGGGGGTGGTGATGGGGGCGTTTAATTGCCTAAAGGTGATTCATGAGCGCGATTGAACTGGAAATTCGAGCAAGGGATTGGCTCAGTGTCTTGGTCATTGGTGCCCTTTTTTCGACCTTATTGGCATGGTTTGGTGGCTATTTATTGGGATTAAATCCGTGGAACGTGAGCCTCTTTGGGGTCTGTTTGGGGCTGTTGATCACCACCTATTCGTTGGTGTTTATCTCAAGCATGAACCGCTATTTACTCCCCAAAGTGACCAAATTTTGGTGGGATGGAATTGCGGCACTTTTTTCGTTTTTAGCGGGATTTTTGGGGACACTGACCACCCATTACCTCCTCAAAAACACCCCCATCCAGACCATTGGTCTCTTTGAGACCCACCCCTACCAAACCGCCTCTCTTATTGGTCTTTTGACCTATCTTATCGGTGCTTTGATGTATCGGGTGGTCAAAACCCGTAACCAAAAAGAGCATAGCGATACCCTCTTTATCCACAGTCGTCTAAGCTCCCTAGAGACCCAGCTTAACCCCCATTTTTTGTTTAATGCCCTCAATTCACTCGCCGAACTCATCCACCAAGACCCCAACAAAGCCGAAGAGGCGGTGCTAAAAATTTCCACCTTTTTGCGCAATACCATGGGGGAAAAAGCCCTCATCAGTGTGGAAGAGGAGTTGCGCAACGTTGGGGACTACATCGATTTGGAAAACATCCGTTTTAATGGTGCCATCGCGTTGAATATCCAAACCAACACGGCGGTATTAACCCACCCTATCCCGAAATTTTCGATTCAGCTTTTGTGTGAAAATGGGATCAAACATGGGATGAAACATCAAACCAACCCTTTTATCATCACCATTGTCATTGTCCAAACTCACCCCCTTACGATTACCGTGAGCAACAATGGCACCCCCATCACCCATACCCAATTTGGGATTGGGCTTTCCAATCTTCAAGAGCGATTACGCCATCTGTGCAAGGGCGAAGTGACCCTCACCCATCTCAATCCCCCCACCTACACCCTCACCTTAAAGGAATGCCATGAACATCCTCATTGTTGATGATGAACCACTTGCCCGCGCACGACTCACACGGTTACTTGCAACATTGGGCTACACCGCCATTACCCACGCCTCCAGCGGAGCCGAAGCGATAGAACTTGCGCACACTCACCCTTTTGATATCGCCTTTTTGGATATTTCGATGGCAGAGATGGATGGAATCGCACTGGGCTACGCCTTGCGCTACACCCACCAAGACCTTTCCATCATCTACCAAACCGCCTACGACCATTACGCCCTCAAAGCGTTCGATGTCGGTGCTATCGATTATCTCCTTAAGCCCTATACCGCCGATGCCCTCCAACGCGCCATTGGTCGGGTCAAAACGCCCCCCAAAGCGCTTCGCCTCATCGCCAAAGCAGGAGAGAATCACTACCTCCTCACCCCCAACGATATTTTTTACGTCAAAGCCGACCTCTCCGAAGTGATCTTTCGCACCCACGATGGATTTTCGTACTATCCCAAAAAAATATCGGACGTAGAGACCCTCTTAGACCCTCATGGATTTTTGCGTATTCACCGTTCCTATCTCATCAATCTCAATGCCATTAAAGCCATGGAGACCATCGACCAAAGCCGTCTGAGTTTTACGTTTACGTCCATCAAAGAGAGCATTGAAAGTTCCAAAGAGGGGGCAAAACTCTTTCGTCAACGGTTTAAAGGGGAGAAATAGGGTGTAAAATTATTGTATTTCCAAAGCTAACTGATTTAAAAAAGTGAGTACCTTTTGATTACCGATATTTTCTTTTTTTGAGGCATTAATCGCTTCTAATATAGAGAACGAATAATCTCTATCGGACATATTCCACCTCACTAAAAATCTTTTCTTTCAGATGTTCTCTGACCGTCCCGATCAACCCAAAATCTACCTTTTTTTGTAAATTTGTCTCTAAAAACTCTTTGAGATCATAGTAGTTGTCAAAACTTGAGGGCATATCGACCAAAATATCAATATCGCTCTCATCGGTTTCCAACCCCTTGACATAACTGCCAAAAAGCCCGATTTGTTTGACCTGATATTTGGTTTCTATCATCTTTTTGTTTTGCTGTAAAAAATTGATAATCAAACTTTTATTCATAAAGTTCCTTTTGAAACGATTTCATTTTTTCCTATCTACCTTTGTAAAAATTTTGCGGTTTTTTTAACATAGGGTTCAAATATTATAATGCTCCCTTTTTTCAAGACCAGTAAAACAAGATTTTTAATTCCA
>JAVHOQ010000017.1:0-22272 GCA_036170115.1 Sulfuricurvum sp. | reverse complement strand
GGATGGCTTATTTGGAGCTTCAGAAGTTGAAGGGTGCGTAAGGTCAGATTATAATATTTACATTCCACAATCGTGACCGTTTTGTCGGCACGCTTGATCAGTAAATCAATTTGAGCGCCTAGATTACCATTGTCGGCTTTGGTTCGCCAATAATACGTATCGGTTTTGACACCGCTTATCCCTAAAGCGCTTTTGATTTGGGGTATGTGATTGTGTGCAACCATCTCAAAAGCGTTTCCTGACCATGAAACAAACCCTTGCGTAAACTCCATGGTAGCCCAATAGGAGCTGTTTTGCTCCATACTGCTTCGTCCAATATTTTTAATCCACTTAAGATAAAAAGCATAGGTGTTGCACTTATGACTTGAATGGGCGTTTTCATATATCCTGTTTTTTGACAATAATTCGCTACAATTGCCTAACCATAACATCCAAGAGTCCCTTATGACCAAAGCAGTTATACTTGATTTTTTAATCAATCACAAGCAAGAATTTCATGACAAATATGGTGTTACCAAAATCGGTTTATTTGGTAGTTATGCCAGAGATGAACAACGAGAAGATAGTGATATTGACATTGCGATTGAAATGGAAAAAGGAAAAAAAAATATCCGCACTTTTTTTGGTTTAAAACGAGAGATGGAAACACTTTTTGGTAAAAAGATTGATTTAGGGATAGAAAGTACATTAAAGCCTATCGTAAAAAAAGCTATTTTGAGAGAGATTATTTATGTCTAAAAGAGACAATAAGCTTTTTATAGAGGATATTAACGAATCTATTGATGCCATTAATGATTATGTCAAAAATATGGAAATAGAGGAGTTTATAGCAGATAGAAAAACTTACAGCGCCGTTATCAGAGAATTTGAAATTATTGGGGAAGCAACCAAACATTTGTCGGAAAATTTATTAGAACAATATCCTCAAATTGAATGGCGAAATTTAAAAGATTTTAGAAACTTATTAATTCATGAGTATTTTGGCGTTGATTTTGACATTGTATGGAATACCATACACGAAGACTTGCCTCTTTTAAAAACAATTATTGTGGAAATGATTGACACACAATGACCTTTGGCTTCCTCTCTCACCTTGATCTCAACCTGTGGCTTTTTCGTTTGCCCATTATGCAAGCACTCATCGCGCGTGGGCATAGAGTCTATGCCATTTGCCCGCATGGAGATAAAAGTAGCGATTTTGCTACCCATGGGGTGATCCATATCCCCTATTCCATTGAGCGTTCCAGTCTCAATCCGCTCAAAGAGTTGCGCGCTATCCAACACATCTACCATGCCATCAAACCCCTGAAACTGGATATTCTCCACACGTTTACCGCCAAGCCCAATATTTATGGCACCATCGCAGGACGTGCGGCAAAAATCCCCAAAATTATCAACCTTGTCGAAGGGTTGGGGAGTTTTTACCTTGAAAATGACCTTAAAAGTCGCCTTGTACGGACGATTATCGAATCGTTGTATGCTCAAGTATTTCGACTCTCGAATACGGTGATGTTTGTCAATCACGATGATCCAGAGTATCTTATACGCAAAAAAATCGTCCCTCCACACAAAGTGGTCATCATCAACGGTGTAGGGATCGATACCAACGCATGGCAACCCCTCCCCAAAACCGATGAATGGATTCGAGTAACGATGGTCGCGCGTGCCCTCAAACACAAAGGGGTGCACGAATTTGTCAATGCGGCTGCGCTATTAGGACAAAAATATCCCGAAGTTTCGTTTCAATACGTCGGCTCACCCGATGAAGGAAATCGTTTTAGCGTATCCGAAGAGTTTATGAAAACGCAATCGTCTATCCATTACATGGGACATCAAGAAAATATTCGTCATATCCTCTCACAAAGTGATATTTTTGTCCTTCCTAGTTTTTATCGAGAAGGGTTACCACGCACCTCTATGGAGGCTGCTAGTATGGGATTGCCTATCGTGACTACCGATGTAGTCGGATGTCGGGAAACAGTGGAAGATGGAGTAAGCGGCTTTCTCATTCCGCCGCAAAATGTTCAATCTCTCGCCGATGCAATTGAAACCCTGATTATTGATCCCTCGTTACGTCAAAAGATGGGGCAAGCGGGGAGGAAAAAAGCCGTTCGTGAGTTTGATATTGGTACGATTGTGGAACACCATCTTCACGTGTATGGGATACCATCATGAGACTCACCCAACAAGAGATAACTATCATCAAGTCGACCATTTTAGACGTTTTGACCGATAGTACCATCATCTTGTTTGGAAGTCGTCTCTACGATGATAAAAGAGGGGGAGATATAGATTTGCTCATTCAAACCAATCACACTGTCGACATGAAACAACAGATCAAAATTTTGGCTGAAATGGAGTTACAAGGGATCGAGCGAAAAGTAGATTTACTGTTTCATACTCCGTTGACGCAAGAGCAAAATATTGTTAAAACCGCACTCAAAGAGGGGATTATTTTATGATAAATGATATTCTAGAAAAAGTAAATTTGCATCGCAAAAGGGCAAAATCCGCGTTAACCGAAATAACTACATGGTCCTATTTAGGGTGTGATGTTTTTGAAGATTTTGAAAAAATCAAAACCATTGACACGTTTATTTACCGCTTTATTAAGCTACAAGATATGATGGGTGAAAAACTATTTAAAGTATTTTTGGATGAGATAGGCGAATATAAAGACTCAATGTCTTTGGTCGATATACTGGATAAATTGGAAAAATTTGAGATCATAGAGGATGCCCTAAAATGGATGGAGTATCGAAAACTACGCAACAAACTAACCCATGAATATCCCAATAACGAACAAGATATCCTAGAGGGAATACAACTAGCCATTCAGGTATTTGATGACATCGAACGCATTTTAGAAAATATTGTTACCTATAACACGAAAGTGCGCTAACGAATGTACCCTAAGATTATCAAACCCCTCATCGATCGTTTGGGTGCATTCGTTTTGATCATTTTATTCTCCCCCGTGATCCTTGTGACCGCAGTGCTGGTTGCTCTGAAAATTGGTCGTCCGATCGTTTTTTCCCAACAACGCCCCGGATTAAAAGGGAAAATTTTCACGATTTATAAATTTCGGACGATGACCAACGACAAAGATTCTCAAGGCACGCTCCTCCCTGATGAAAAGCGTCTTCATGGGGTGGGAAAAAAAATCCGTTCCTTAAGTCTGGATGAACTGCCACAACTGCTCAATGTTCTCAAAGGGGAGATGAGTTTTATTGGCCCCCGCCCGTTGTTGGTGGAATATCTCCCTTTATATTCTCCCCAACAAACACGTCGACACGCCCTCAAACCAGGAATTACAGGATTGGCACAGGTGAATGGTCGAAACGCCCTTAGTTGGGAAGAAAAATTTCGGTATGATGTCGAGTATGTGACTACGATCTCTTTTGTTGGGGATATAAAAATTCTTTTTTTAACGATTTTGAAAGTGGTTAAAAAAGAGGGAATTGCCCAAGAAGGCAAGGTCACGATGGAGAAGTTCAATGGTTCCAACTGATATTTTTATCTACGGTGCCAGCGGTCATGGTAAGGTGATTGCCGATAGTATCCGTGCGTGTGGCAGTACCGTTGCGGGATGGATTGATGATAACCCTTTGGCGGATGCGATGCCATGGGATCGGTTTTGTACCCTTCATCCCCATGGTCATATCGCTTTAGGGATTGGAGAGAATCGCACCCGTGCCAAAATTGCTCAAAAAATCGTAGATAAAGGGTATGCCCTTGCGACCATTATCCATCCCAGTGCTATCCTTTCAGCCTCGGTTAGCGTGTGTGAGGGGAGTGTGATTATGCCTCTTGCCCTTATCAATGCCGATGTCACCATTGGTGTGGGCTGCATCATTAACAGTGGTGCCATCGTCGAACACGATAGCCATTTAGGGGATTTTGTCCATATTGCCCCCCATACAACCCTAGCAGGGGGCGTAAATGTTGGAGATCACACGTTTATTGGGATGGGTGCTTGCGTGATTCAACAACGCACCCTTGGTCACCACGCCATCGTAGCTGCAGGCAGTGTGGTCATTGAGGATATTCCCTCTTACGTAATGGTTGCAGGTGTCCCCGCCGTCATTAAAAAAACTTTACCCTAAAGGAGCCTTTGATGCAATTTGCCGATCCCCGAAATGATGTTGCGTTTAAAAAAATCTTTGGTGATGAACAACATAAAGCGATTTTGATCTCTTTTTTAAATGCTATTTTGGATTTCAAGGGGGATAAAAAAATCGCCCACGTTGATTTGGTGAGCCCAACCCAAGTCCCTAAAATTGAGGAGATGAAACTTACCATCTTGGACATTAAAGCCAAAAATGAAGCGGGTGAAGAGTTTATCATTGAGATGCAAAAGAGGGATTTGTACGACTTTACCAAACGAAGTTTGTATTACACCTCCAAAGCGTATGTGGAACAATTGGATGTGAGTCAAGATTATAATCGGTTGAAAAAAGTCTATTTTATTGGGATATTAAATTTCAATATGCTGGATAACGAAGCGTATATTTCGCGACATCTTATTCTCAATAAAGATACCCTCTCCCACGATCTGCAAGATTTTGAATTTACCTTTATTGAATTGAATAAATTTACCAAAGGGTTAGAGGAACTCGACACCGTTTTGGATAAATGGATGTTCTTTCTCAAAAATGCGACCACTTTGGATTTTATCCCATCCCAGTATGAGTCTCTACCTGAATTCACCGAAGCGTTTTTAATCGCAACACGCTACAAATGGAATAAAGAAGATATGCGCATCTACGATTGGGTGGCGATGAAAGAACGTGATGAAGAGAATGCATTACGTAAAGCCAAAGATACGGCTCTTGCCAAAGGACTAGTTGAAGGACTGGCAGAAGGGATTGAAAAAGGTTTAGAAAAAGGACTAGCAGAAGGGATTGAAAAAGGGAAACGTGAGGGGGAAAAGCACGCCAAACTTGCCATTGCCCAAAACCTTTTGGATATTTTGGATGATGAGACCATTGCCCTTAAAACGGGGTTATCTCCCGATGATATACACCATCTTAGAAACTAAGGAACGATTTTCATGAAATTTCAACTTCCACAGAGTGTTTCACTCAACACCACCAAAATGGTCATTCTTTTTATTCTGGTCGCATACCTCTTTTCTGTGGGGATGCGGATGATTTGGATTGGTGAGGCGCAGGGTATCTCCACGTTTTTTTGGAATAATGCCCTTATGATCAATACCAACGATGGGTATTATTTTGCCGAAGGGGCGCGTGATATTTTAGCAGGGAGTCATCAACCCAATGACCTCTCTCCCATCACCGATCCTTTGGCGATTTTAACGGCGTTTTTAGCGAAAATTCTCCCCGTGAGTTTTGAAACCTTGCTGATTTATATGCCTTCGGTTTTGGGATCGCTGATTGTTATCCCCCTTGTGTTGATGGGACGACTTTTTAATCAAACCTCCATGGGATTTATTGCAGCACTCCTTGCTGGTATTGCCAACAGTTATTACAACCGTACCATGAGTGGCTATTACGATACCGATATGCTCACCATTGTCTTACCGATGTTTTCGTTGTATTTTTTGATGGTCGCGATGACCCCTCCTCGTAACTATTTTTTACTCCCCATTACGCTGATGGTCGCTCTCAATGGGTGGTGGTATCCCCAAAGTTACTCCCTTAATACCGCTATTTTGGTGACAATGTTGTTGTATACGGTGGTGTTTGAACGCAACAATCACCATCTTTATAAAATCGTTTTGTTTATCCTTTTGGGGCTGTTATCACTCCCTTTAGGGATAAAAATGGTTATTGCTTTAGCCATTTTTGCTTTTTTTCATCTTCAAAAAGAAGAAGATAATACATGGTTTTGGATGGTTTTTGGGGGAGGATTTGCCCTCTATTTTGCAGCGGGTGGGGTTGATCCCATCTGGAATGAGCTTAAAAGTTACCTCTTTCGGGAGAATGTCTCTGAGACAGCAGGGCTTCATTTTTACAACGTTGCCCAAACGGTGCGGGAAGCGGGACATATCCCCTTTACCGTTTTCGCTGAGCGGATCAGTGGTAGCACGATGGTCTTTGTATTGGCGTGTGTTGGGTATGTGCTTGCTCTTTTAGCGTATCGTCCCCTTATCCTTACTCTCCCCTTGGTGGGATTAGGATTTATTGCGATGTCAGCAGGGTTACGTTTTACCATTTATGCCGTGGCTCCGATGGCATTAGGGTTTGGGTATCTCCTCCTTTTCATCACCCAATCGGTTAAAAAAAAATGGCTTCAAATCCTAACGATAGTGGTTTTCACAGGTGTTGCGTTGTATCCTAACTATCGCCACATTAAAGAGTACCAAAACCCCACCGTCCTCACCACTAAAGAGGTGCGTGCCTTGGATCAGTTGAAAAAAACCGCTTCACGCGAAGATTACGTCGTGAGTTGGTGGGATTATGGGTACCCCATTCGCTATTACAGTGATGTCAAAACGCTGGTTGATGGGGGAAAACACAGCGGTGATGTTAACTATCCTGCCAGTTATATCCTCACCCAATCCCAAGAAAATGCCGCACTCATGTCCCGTTTGAGTGTGGAATACACCGAAAAAGGGTTTAAAAACAATCAAATCCAAATCATCGCCCAAATGTTTAACGATTACAAAGTGACCAATACCGATGATTTAATCACCGCCGTGCAACTTAATCCTTCTTCGTTGCCAAAACCTACCCGCAATGTCTATCTTTATCTCCCCTTACGGATGATGGAGATTCTCCCTACCGTCGCGTTGTTTAGCCAATTGGATCTCCAGCATCCCCAAGATCAACCGCAACAACCGATGTTTTATGCCAGTCAAATAGTTAATGATACCGGTAAAACGCTCGAACTTGATGGGGGGACAGTTTCTATTATCAAAGCCAAAAATATGCTCAAAATTGGGGGTCAAGAGGTTCCCATCAAAGGGTTTTATCAAGTGGGGTATGACAATGCCATGAAATTACAAATCCAAGAGCAACATTTTGCTTCGGAGGGTTTCAATGTTATTTATCTCTCCAGTTATGGCAAATTTTTGATTTTGGATGATTTTTATCTCAACTCCAGTTATATCCAACTTTTCGTGTTTGAACATTATGATCCTAAACTTTTTGAGCCGGTTCTCCTTGACCCACTCACCAAAATTTATAAACTCAAAGTTTGATCGTGAAACCAAGCCCTATTTTTCTCTCCCCACCCCATATGAGCGGTCGGGAGCAAGCCTATATCGCAGAGGTGTTTGAAAGCAATTACATCGCTCCACTTGGCCCTATGGTGGATCGTTTTGAACACAGCATTCAACGTTTTACCCAAACGCCCCATGCCCTTGCCCTCTCTTCGGCCACGGCGGCATTGCATTTGGCATTACGGGTTTTAGGGGTTGGGGTAGGAGATTATGTCCTTACCTCATCCTTTACCTTTATTGGTTCAGTCGCCCCCATCCTCTACCAAAATGCCACCCCGATTTTTATCGACAGTGACTACGCCAGTTGGAATCTTGATCCTACGTTACTGGAGCAGGCGATTCTTACCGCTCCCCAAAAACCCAAAGCGTTGATTCTCACCCATTTGTACGGTCAATGTGCCGCTATTGATCCCATTCTTGCGGTGTGCAATGCGTATGATATTCCCCTGATCGAAGATGCAGCGGAGAGTTTGGGGGCTAGCTATCGTGGGGGGCAAACGGGGACATTGGGAACCTTGGGGGTGTATAGCTTTAATGGGAACAAAATCCTCAGTACCTCAGGGGGGGGAATGTTGGTCTCTTCTCATCCCCATCTCATTGATAAAGCCCGATTTTACGCCACCCAAGCGCGGGAAAATGTCCCTCATTACGAACATTTGGAGTATGGGTACAACTATCGGATGAGCAATGTATTAGCTGCCATTGGGGTGGCACAAATGGAGGTTTTATCACAGCGTATTGCCCAACGTCGGAGCATTTTTGGGTGGTATCGGGAAGCATTAGGGGAGATTGAGGAGATCACCTTTATGCCCGAATTGCCCGATACGGTGGGGAACCGTTGGCTTACAACCCTCACGTTTGCGCATACTGACCCCAACCGTGTCCGTCTAGCCTTGGAAAAAGAGGGGATTGAGAGTCGCCCGTTGTGGAAACCGATGCACGCCCAACCGCTGTTTAAAACAGCCCTTTCTCTCCAAAATGGGGTCTCTGACACCCTCTTTACTCAGGGGCTTTGCCTCCCCAGTGGAACCCAAATGGATCACGATACGGTCATACGCATCGCCCAACTCATTCACAAAGCACTCTAGGTATGTTCCAACCCAGTAGCACCAAACGGCTCCTCTTTTTTCTCCTCAGTGATGCGATCCTTTCAGTATTCACCCTTTATGGAGCCTATTTACTGCGGTTTAATTTTTCGATTCCTCAAGAATTTCTCGTCCCCTTTGGCAAGGTGGTTTTGGTCATCGTTTTGCTCAAACTTTCTTTGACCCTAATACTAGGGGGATATTCCTTTATTTGGCGTTTTTTTGCCCTCAAAGATCTCCAAAAACTCTTTTATGCGCACGCCCTTACCTACACTTTTTTTGTGATTTTTTTTCTCCTCTCTCCCCAGTTTTTTTCCCCGTTTCCCCGTAGTGTGGTCATTATTGATGCCTTTTGCTCTTTTACCTTATTAGGGGGATTACGTTTTGCCAAACAACTCTTCATCGAATCGTTTGGAAGCCTCCATACCCTCAAACCCACCCTCATTATTGGTATCTCTTCGCATACTGATTTGTTAATCAATGGATTGATTAAAACGGGCTACTACCCTCTTGCCCTCATCGCTATACGGGAAAAGAACCTCTCCATGATCGGTTCGACCATCTGTAATATCAAAGTCTATGACACCACTAACCTCTTAGCTTTAATCCAAACCCATAACCTTACCACCGCCATTATCGATGGTTCGCTCCCCCAAAGCACCATCCAATCGCTCTACGCCATGCTTCAAGAGACCTCGATTCGGGACATTCAACGTGCCTCCATCCTCAACGATACCATCAGTCGGGTGGAGCCTTTACGGATCGAAGATCTCTTAGCCCGTCATCCCCAAGATCTCGATCGTACCACCATCGAACACTTTATTCGGGGTAAAGTGGTCGCCATCACGGGTGCTGGGGGGAGTATCGGAAGTGAAATTGCGTTGCAGTGTCACCAGTTTGGGGCGAAACATCTCATCCTCATCGATCACAGCGAATACAATCTCTACCAAATCGGGGAAAAACTCCCCCACGCAACGCTCCAGTTGGGCAGTATCCTCCATTCCCAGATGCTTGATACCCTGTGGCGCACTACCCATCCTGATATTCTCATTCATGCCGCAGCTTACAAACACGTCCCCTTGTGCGAAGCCAACGGTCGCATCGCCATTGAAAACAATATCCACGGAAGTATCACCCTCATCGACAGCGCTATCGCGGCTAAGATCCCCAAAATTGTCATTATCTCCACCGATAAAGCGGTACGCCCCACCAATATCATGGGGACAACCAAACGGATCGTGGAACTCTACGCCCATAATGTCGATCCCTGCGAGAGTGAGATTGTGGCGGTACGCTTTGGGAATGTTTTAGGGTCAAGTGGGAGCGTCATCCCAAAATTTAAAGCCCAAATCGAAAAAGGAGGGCCATTAACCCTCACCCATCCTGAGATTACCCGCTATTTTATGCTCATCGATGAAGCGTGTCAGCTCGTCCTCCAAGCGGCCGCTATCGCCCGTGGCGGGGAGCTTTTTATCCTTGATATGGGGGAACCGGTCAAAATTGCTACTTTGGCACAGACGATGATACGCCTCTATGCGACCACCCCCATTGAGATTGTCTATACTGGATTGCGCGCGGGGGAAAAATTGTATGAGGAGCTACTTATCGATGAGAGTGAACACAAAACGATGTTTGAATCCATCCTTATCGCTCGCTCTACCCCTTATCCGATTGATCAACTCCGTCGCGATATTGACCACCTTCTTTCTACTTCAGAGATAGTCCCCGCGCTTCAAAAAATCGTCCCTGAATATCTCCCATCTTTTGGATAAGGTAAGCGTCGTCAAAATAGGACGATGGTCACTCCCCAAGTCTTCCCCGACCTGAATGCTTTGGACGCCAATATCAGGAGAGAGCAAGACGTGATCGATCGGGAGCCATAGGGGAAGATAGGGAATTTTTGTAATTTTAATGCTCCAGCGTACCCCATCGATGATGTGGGTATGGGAACTCTCTTGAATGCGATGAACCGCATGACTCCACCCAACGGCATTAAAATCCCCCATCACGATGATGCTACCCTGAAGCTTACGTAGTGTTGGGGAGAATAACGAGACCTGTTGATATTGAGGATAGGGATAGGGCCAATGAAGGTGCAACGACACCACCGAGACATTATGCTCTCCCACTGCAATTTCACGCCACACGAGTCCATGATCTTGCAGACACTCCCCTCTCCCCGTAAAAGGAAATTTCGAGATGATCATCTCCCCTCCAACCCCATGAATCCCCCGTTATCACAAAAAACTTGATACGGATAGTAGGGCTTGAGGGCATCGATAAAGCGTTTATGGGCGAAGGTCACCTCTTGAAATGCAACGACATCAACCGGATGATAGATCAAATAGCTGCTCACAAAACTCATCTTTTGGTTCATGCACAAGAGATTAAATTGCATCGTTTTAATCATGCGACCCTGTGAAGTGGTGGTTCTTAAAAATGGGGTTATAAAAAGATACCCATATCCCGCGATGAAGATCAACAGAGCAAAAATGAAATAGTGTTTTTTAGGGGTGGTAAAAAAAACAGCACCGAAAGCCACAGGGAGAGTATCCCCAAAAGATGGAGTCTAAAATGGCTTAACGAATCGAAAAAAGGGTGAAATTCCCCTAAAAATCCCCCTATGACCATGAGGCTTAAAAGGATGATAATGAGGGAAACGAATGTGCGGAAGGAGTATTTCACCGCGAATTTTCTAAGAAAGAACGATAATAATGGGAAATTTGAACCATTTTTGACACATTATCCCTTTTTTTGCCCAATTATAGCTTATTTGAGTTACCGATACAAACGGAAGTTATTATCTCAACCTATCGTATAATGCCGCTTTTACTACAAAGGTCGATACAGTATGAATTCATGGTTCCAAACCCCCAAAAGTAGCCGTTTTATCACCCTTATGGTGGCGATGTTTTGGGTTCTTTTTTCCAATCACGCGTTTTTTCATCATGTGAGTGAAGTCTATGTGCTAACATGGGGAAATCTCCCTTTTCTTCTTTCATTGGGGGTGATGTTGGGGAGTGTTTTGGTGATCCTTTTGGCGGTGGTGTCGTTTAAAGAGAGCTTCAAACCCATCACCATTGTGGTCTTAATGATTGGTTCGTTTGTGGCGTATTTTATGGATACCTATAATGCGGTGATCGATGCCCATATGATCCAAAACGTCCTTGAGACCAATATTCATGAATCGCTGGATCTCTTTAGCCCTACGTTGGTGGGGTATGTCCTTGTGTTGGGCGTTCTCCCCGCATGGATTCTCTATCGTACCCCTATTAGGGCGATGTCACTAAAAACGACCCTCATCGAGATGGTCAAAACGATCGTGGGGGCAATCGTGGTCATTGCGGTGATGTTTGGACTCTTTAGCAAATACTACACCTCCTTTTTTCGCGAGCATCCGACCCTACGACTCTATGCGAATCCAGCGGTATTTATCTATTCCAGTATCGAATATACCTATCATGCGCTCTCTCATCCGTACGAGGGGATTGCCGTAATCGGTGCGGATGCACACATTCCCCCCTCGACTCAACCGCGCAAACTCATCATTATGGTCGTAGGCGAAGCGGTACGGTGGGATCATTTTGGTCTCAATGGTTACGCACGCCCCACTACGCCGTTGTTGTCCCAAGCGGGGGTGATCAATTTTACCCAATTCACCTCGTGCGGTACCGAGACCGCGGTATCGGTACCGTGTATGTTCTCCTCTTTCGGGCGGGAAAATTACAACAGCGAAAAAGCCCAACACACCCAAAACGTTTTGGATGTCTTACAACGTGCGGGGGTCAATGTACTGTGGCGGGATAACAATTCCGATTCCAAAGGGGTGGCATTGCGCGTGGCGTATGAGGATTATCAAACCCTTGCCAAAAACAGTATTTGTGAGGGAGAGTGCCGTGATGAGGGGATGCTTGTGGGATTGCAACACTATATTGATACCCACCCAAAAGGGAATATCCTCATCGTCTTGCACCAAATGGGGAATCACGGCCCTGCCTATTTTAAACGGTATCCCAAAAACTACGAGACCTTCAAACCCGTGTGCCAAAGCAATCAATTAGAGCAATGTTCCCAACAATCAATCATCAATGCGTATGACAATGCCATCACCTATACCGATGCCTTTTTGAACCATACGATCGCGTTGCTCAAAGAAAATGATGACCATTTCGCCACAGCGATGATGTACGTAAGTGACCATGGGGAGTCGTTGGGGGAAAAAGGGCTGTATTTGCACGGATTTCCCTACGCTATTGCCCCTGAAGCCCAAAAACACGTCCCTGCGGTGATGTGGTTTGGGAAAAACTTCACCGTTGATGCGCACACACTCCACGAACGTGCCACCCAACCTCAATCCCAAGATGCGATTTTTCACACCCTTTTGGGGATGAATGGGGTACAAACACAGGTCTATCAAAAGGGGTTGGATTTGGTAAACGCGGGGCGGTAAATGTTTATGTCCGCAACGCCTCAAGGGTCTAAAAAAAGAGATGCTGAATCACGTTCAGTATGACGAGCTTGATTACGGTAGCAACGTGGCTTCAAGATAGTGCATCGTTTAACAATGAATTAACAAGAAATGGGGTATACTCACTTCCAAATGCAGAAAAATCGTACCACTATCGCCAAAAAGAAGTTTGGTCAGAATTTTTTACGGGATCAGAGTGTTTTAACTCAAATCATCCAATCGATGCCCAATACGCCTCATCGTATCGCGGAAATCGGGCCTGGATTAGGTGATTTAACTAACTATTTAGTTAATGTCAAAAGTGTTACCGCTTTTGAGGTTGATACCGACTTGTGCAAGCATTTAGAACACCATTTTGCCGATGCTATCGCTACCGAAGCTTTGACTCTCCGTTGTGGAGATGTGTTGGAGCATTGGAAGAGCCAGCTTTTAGATGAACCGTATGATTTAGTGGCAAATTTGCCCTATTACATTGCGACGAACATCATCTTAAAAGCCCTCGCTGATCCGGCGTGTAAAAATCTGCTTGTCATGATACAGCGTGAAGTGGCGGAGAAGTTTTCTGCCACACCCAATGAGAAAGCTTTTGGAACCCTTAGCGTCATAGCGCAAAGTGTGGGGGATGTTGAAATCATCTTGCACGTTCTGCCAACCGCGTTTGAGCCAGCTCCCAAAGTCGATTCGGCCGTACTGCTCATTTCAAAACGGTCGAATCGAAACGATGAAGGGTTTGAAATTTTTTTACGCGTTGCCTTTACGCAACCTCGTAAAACCCTCCATAAAAATCTCACGGCATGTTATGATAGCGAATTGGTCGTTCAGGCGTTTGATACCCTTGAATTACTCCGCACTATCCGACCTCATCAACTCTGCACTGCTGACTTTCACCGGCTTTACGCCCTTTTATCTTAGTTCACTTGAACTAAAAACCGCGAAAAGCACTTTTACTGTACTGATTTAAAAATTTATTATATTGTATTGAAGGATATTTCTATGGCTGATGAAACCAACCAACCACACCCCACCACCGAAAATAAAGAGCGTCGTCCCAATAACAATCGTCGACCGTTTCGTCCTCGTAATGAAAACCGAGGGGAAGGGGAAAACAGTGGTGCGATGAATGAACGTCCTAGCGATGAAAACCGTCCTCCACGTCAAGACAATCGTCCACCCCGTACGGAGAATCGTCCGCCGCGTCCAGATAATCGCCCACCACGTGCCGATAATCGTCCCCCCCGTCCGGATAACCGTCCACCGCGCGCGCCACGTCCTGAGGGGGAAAATGCAACCAGTGTTGCCTCAGAGAGTGAAAATAGCCGCCCCTCACGCAACCGTCGTCGCGGTTCTCCCGCAACCCCTATCGATACCAATTTGCGCGATTTTGTCCTCAAAAATCAAGAGGCGCACAAAAATCGTCTCAATCCCCATTTCAAACTGGATCTTGAGAACAACGACAAAGTACGCATTATCCCCTTGGGTGGTTTAGGGGAAATCGGGGGAAATATGACGGTGATCGAGACCGAAAACGAAGCGATCATCATCGATATTGGGATGAGTTTTCCCGATGAAGAGATGCACGGGGTTGATATTCTTGTCCCCGATTTTACCTATTTACGGGAAATTCGTAAAAAAATCGTTGCCGTTATTATCACCCATGCCCACGAAGACCACATTGGGGCGGTTCCTCATTTTTTCAAAGAGATGCAATTCCCGATTTACGGGACCCCTTTGCCCTTGGCGATGATTGGGAATAAATTTGACGAACACCATATGCGAGAATTTCGCCGTTATTTTAACCCGATTGTCAAACGTCAAGTGTATAAAATTGGGAACGATTTTGAGGTTGAATGGATGCACATGACCCACTCGATTATCGATTCAAGCTCTTTGGCGATCACTACCAAAGCAGGAACGATTATCCATACGGGAGATTTTAAAATTGACCACACCCCTGTGGATGGGTACACCGCGGATTTACACCGTTTGGCACATTATGGGGAAAAAGGGGTTTTGTGTCTTTTGAGCGATTCTACCAACTCTCATAACAAAGAGTGGACTCCTAGCGAATTGACTGTGGCTCCGGGATTTGACCGTATTTTTGCCAAAGCAGAGGGACGTATTATCATGTCCACCTTTAGCTCCAATATCCACCGTGTCTATCAAGCGATTCAGCATGGACTCAAATACAACCGTAAAATTTGTGTGATCGGGCGTTCGATGGAGCGTAATTTGGAAGTAGCGATGCAATACGATTACATCAAACTCCCCAAAAGCATCTTCATCGATGCCGAAGAAGCTAACCGCATGAGTGATAAAGATGTCCTCATTGTCACCACAGGAAGCCAAGGGGAGCCAAGCTCGGCACTGTTTCGTATGGCAATCGGAGAACACCGTCACATCAAGATCAAACCCACTGACTTGATCGTCCTCTCTGCCCGTGCGATTCCAGGGAATGAAGGGTCTATTTCAGGAATGCTCAATTACCTCCAACGGGCAGGGGCAAAAGTGGCTAATGACCGTGATATTCACGTTTCGGGTCATGCGAGTATGGAAGAGCAAAAATTGATGCTCCGTTTGACCAATCCTAAATTTTTCCTCCCCGTTCATGGTGAGTACAACCATATCATGAAACACAAAGAGACCGCCATTAGCTGTGGTGTCCCTGAACGCAATATCTTACTCATGGGGGATGGCGATTGCATCGAAGTGGGTACGAAGATGATGCGTAAAGCCAAAACGGTCAAAACGGGTAAAACCTACATCGACAACCAAAACAATCACCAAATCGAAGATGACATTGTCATTGACCGTCAAAAAATGGCAAGTGAGGGGATGATCATCTTGGTGGCGCAAGTGGGTATTTCCGATTCACGGCTCCTTTCTAAACCGTTGGTGACCAGTTTTGGATTGGTCTCTGACCGTAATGATAAAGCGTTTGCCAATGAGATGGAAGATGTATTGGAACATTTCCTTGTCAATCTCAAACCCGGATTGATCGAAAATCCCAAGGCGTTGGAGAACGATTTACGGCAAGTGGTGCGCAAGCATATTTACCGTAAAATGAAAAAATACCCCCTTATCGTCCCTCACGTGTTTGTGATGTAACACCCTCGCCTCTCACACTGTCACCCTGAGCTGGTTTCAGGGTCTAAGATTGCGGATCAAGTCCGCAATTGACTAGATCACGTCCGCACAATAACATAAAACCCTTTTAAGAGCTTTTAGCGTACACTACGGGATCCTACCTCGTAATTGGACGATACGTATGCCAAAAACTTCTCCCCTTATCACCCTTATGTTCCTCTTCGCCGTTGCCTCTGTGGCATTGGCAGAAGGGATGCAACAAAATGCCAAAACACCCCAAGCAATGCGACAGCTTGCTACCATCAGCACAACCAAGGAGGCGATTGAAGCATTGCGTAATGCATGTACCTATGAACCTGATAATACACGCAACTGGTGGCTATTGGGAGATGTGTATCTCCAAGGGGGCAATATCGCAGAGGCAGAGGGGGCTTATACCCAGATGCACATACTGGCACGCACCGCTGCCCAATCCAATCCCGATGATCTCGATGCCCAACGGGTTCTGAGTGTCTCGTATGAAAAAATTGGTGACATCCAAAAAGCCAAATGGGCTTTTACGGGGGCATTGACATCGTATCATCAAAGTCTTAACATCATTAAGTTATTAGCACAAAAAGACCCTAGTAATGTTTTATGGCAACACCATATTAGTGTCTCATATAATAACATCGGCGATATTCAAGAATTCAAAGGGGACTTGGCAGGGGCATTGGCATCGTATCAAGCTGCTCATGCTATCTCGCAAACTCTCGCCCAAAAGGATAAAGGCAATGCACAGGCTCAGACGGCTTTGGCACTCTCTTACGGGAAATTATCAGACGTGACAGAAGGGGTAGAATCCAAAGCATTTCTCCAAAATGGAAAAGATATTTTAGAACGCTTAAACCGTGAAAATCGTTTAACTGCGGAGCAAAAAGAACTTTGGTTGCCAGCATTTCAAGCGGCGTTGGCACAGTGACGAAGTGCGTCACCCCCCATCACCCTGAACTCAATTCAGGGTCTTAGATTCCGAATCAAGTCCACAATGACGAGATTGAAGTCTTGAATAACAAGATGGATCCAAGATGCGAAACAAAACCTTAGCGGCTGCACGAAGTACCGCCGACATCCCCAAAAAAGAAAACTATATAGCTCTTTTTGCTATACTCTTTTCTAAAAATCCCCCTAAAAAGATACCCTTATGACTGTAACGTTACACCATTATACCCCCCTAGTAATTTGTTCCGATGCGATCCGTACCTGTTGGCAAAGTTTTGATAAAAGCGATAATGGCGGTGAAAAAGACCGTGAACTCATTGACCGTGTGGGGAATAAGTTTAAACACGCTTCAACGCTTGAGCATCTTGTCTACACTTTTTATATTAAAGGGGTGAGTCGAGCGTTGCTCCAAGAGCTTGCCCGTCACCGTATCGCCAGTCTTTCGGTCAAAAGTACCCGCTACACCCTCAAAGAACTCAAAAATGAAGCCCCCTTTGGTATCGAAGACAAAGAACGTGCCAAAGCGTATCTCGTGATGAGTGAGGTCGATATGGTCGATGAGATGAGCATCCTCGCCCTTGAGAATCTCCGCATGGTCTTGGTTGCTGGGATCAGCAACGACCGTGCCAAATATTGTCTCCCTGAGAGTTATAAAACGGAACTCACATGGACGATTAATGCCCGAAGTCTCCAAAATTTTATCGCTCTACGCAGTGATAAAGCGGCTTTGTGGGAAATCCGTAATTTGGCCAATGCAATTTATGCTACACTACCCACAGAACATACGTATCTATTTGAAAATTCATTAAAAAAGGAGTGTGTATGAAAAAAATAGCGTTTACTGTGACTTTAGTGTCACTTTTGGCATTAAGTATCAATGGATGTGCCCAAAAGAGAGCGTCATTGGGAATCAATGGGATGATTTGTCCAGAGGGGCATAGCGAAGAGCAAGTAAAAGCCGATTTTAGTGCGTGCCAATATTACAATCTTGAAGATGCGGCAAAAGCCAATGCTACACCAGTAACGATCGAGTGCAAAGCGTGTTTGGAGAAAAAAGGGTATAAAATCGGGAAGTGATTGTCATCCCCGCAAAAGGGGATGAGCAAATCGGTTTTTAGAGGGCTGCTTTGGCTTGAACGGTCAGTGCAGTGAAAGCTGCTGCGTCGTTCATAGCAAAATCAGCAAGAATTTTGCGATCAAGTTCGATGTTGGCACGTTTAAGTCCGTTCATGAATACTGAATAGCTCATTCCGTTTAGGCGACACGCCGCATTGATACGGATAATCCACAATTTACGGAACTCACGTTTTTTCTGTTTACGGTCACGAAATGCGTATACAAGTGAGCGTTCGAGTTGCTCTTTCGCTTTACGGAAATGTTTGTGGCGCGCACTGTAAAAACCACGTGCGAGTTTCAATACTTTTTTATGACGTCTGCGTCTTACGACACCTGTTTTTACTCTTGGCATTCTTTTCCTTTTCTTGACCCCGTTCATTTCAATATTAATGAGAGGGTGCCGCTTTGCGGACTTGCCCAACGGTATGTTGGAGGGTTAATAGGGTTTTAGCCTACGATCATCTTTTTGATGTTTTTAACATCAACAGCAGCAACCACTTTAGGTGCATTTTGTCCGCGACGAGTTCCTGCATCTTGTTTAGTCAAAATATGACTACGGAACGCAGAACCACGTTTAACGGTGCCGTTTTTCTTGATTTTGAAACGTTTTACCGCCCCTTTAACCGATTTCATTTTTGGCATCGACTTGATCCTTTCGCAAAAATTCTCTAAATGAGGGGTGAATTATACCATAAAAAAGCTAAGTCTTGGTTTTTATTGCTCGTCATTCCGTGCTACGACACGGAATCTACGTCATAAGGAGAGAAGAGATACCGTATCAAGTACGGTATGACAAAAAAGATAGTTACTTTTTGTCGTCTTTTTTCGGATGGATCATCATATTACAATAACGTCCTTCCATTTGAGGCGCTTTGTACATACTGCCAATGTCTTCGACCATCGGCCAAACGCGTTGCAAAACAGCAACCGCAGCTTCAGGATGTGCCATCTCACGACCGCGTAAAAAGACGCGAAAATGGACGTGCTTGCCCTCTTCGAGGAATTCGCGTGCGTGTTTTACTTTGTAGTTCACGTCATTTTCCGCAATTTTAACCGAAAGTTTAATCTCTTTGACTTCCACTTTGGTTTGTTTTTTACGCGCCTCTTTTTTCTTTTTCTCTTCTTGGTAATGAAACTTACCGTAGTCCATGATTTTGGCGACAGGGGGTTTTGCATCGGGGGAGATGAGAACCAAATCCAATCCCAGTTCGTTTGCTTTATTCATCGCCTCATTGATAGAGATGATACCTAGTGCTTCACCGCCATCAACAATACAGCGTACCTCAGGGACCCTGATATCATCGTTCATCAGGACTCGGTCTTTTTTATTACTCAAAAATGTACCTCATTAATTTTTTGTTTAACCAAGGAGAGAAAATCCTCTTCACTTAGCGTGTACTGTTCGCGTGATCGGCGATCACGTATCGCAATACTTTTATGGTTGACCTCTTCATCACCTAATACGATGATCATTGGCACTCTCCCTTTTTCCGCTGTACGAATCCGCTTATTAAGGCTCTCATTTTTGTTGAAAATCTCAAAATCGGCACCCAAATCGATCAATTTACTCGCCAACTCACGTGCGTACGCTTCGTGCGTAGGGGCAATTGGGACAATCGCCACTTGCGTTGGAGCGATAAACATCGGAAATTCCCCAGCGTAATGCTCTGTCAATATACCCACAAATCGCTCAAAAGAACCTAAAATGGCTCGATGAATCATCACAGGCTGAATTTTTGTGTTTTCTTCGCCATTATATTCCAGTTCAAACCGTTCAGGAAGGTTAAAATCAAGTTGAATCGTACCGCATTGCCATTCACGTCCAATGGCATCGGTGATCTTAATATCGATTTTTGGCCCATAAAATGCACCACCCCCCTCATCAATCTCATACGCAAGGTTATGTTTATCCATCGCGGTTTTGAGCGCATTGGTCGAAATTTCCCAAACGGCATCATCCCCTACCGCTTTTTCGGGTTTGGTGGAGATCATCATCTTGTAGTTAAACTCAAATGTCGACATGATCTTATCGACGAAATCGACTACTTCGATGATTTGCTCTTCGATTTGATCGGCGGTACAAAAGATATGGGCATCATCTTGGGTAAATTCACGCACACGGAAAAGTCCATGCAATGCACCCGTCATCTCATGACGATGCACCACGCCGTACTCAAAATATTTGAGAGGAAGATCACGGTACGAATGCAAATCGTGTTCGTATACTTTGATATGCCCCACGCAGTTCATCGGTTTTACCCCAAACTCCAGCTCATCAATGTGGGTGAAATACATATTTTCGCCATAATTTTGGTAGTGACCCGATACTTTCCACAAATCACTTCGCAACATCTCAGGACCTCGAACGGGTTCATAGCCCCGTTTTCGATGCGCTTTGAACAACAATTGCTCCAAACGTGAACGCATACGCGCCCCAGCAGGGAGCCAAAGGGGGAATCCTGCTCCGACTTCTTCGCGGAACGTAAAGAGTTTCATCTCCGCCCCAATTTTACGGTGATCGCGCTTTTCGGCTTCTGCCATCATGTCAAGATAGGCTTTGAGAGACTCTTTGTCAGAAAATGCGATGCCATAAATACGGGTCAACATCTCGTTTTTACTATCGCCGCCCAAGTAAGCGCCTGAAATTTTGGTCAGTTTGAAATAGCGTAAAAAACCTACACTGGGTAAGTGTGGTCCACGGCATAAATCTTCAAATTCTCCTTGTTTATAGATCGTGACCGTGTCGCTTGGGATCCGATCCATGACCGCTTGTTTGAGGTGATCGTTACTAAATTTAGCCCGTGCTTCTTCTTTGGTAATCTCATAACGCTCAATGGTTATTTTCCCCTTAGCAATCTCAAGCATCTTTTTTTCGATGGTTTTTAGGTCTTCTTCCCCAATCGTTTCGGTAACTTTGAAATCGTAGTAAAATCCCTCTTTGACCGTGGGTCCCACAAAAAATTTCGCATCGGTGTAAAGGGCTTTAATTGCTTGAGCCATGAGGTGGGCACACGAGTGACGAATCACCTCCAGTGCATCGTGAGAGTTATCATAAACGATCGCTTCACCCTCAATTCCTTGAGCCTGAGCTGTTTGTAAATCGATGATTTGATCGTTATGTTTAAGTGCAATAATATCCATAAGCTTTACGCCTTGTTGTAGAAAATGTCGCGAATTATACGATAAAATTGGTTGGTTTAAGATAAATTTAACACTTTTCATCTGTTATGTAGTACTATAGTGTTATCTAAATATCATTTTAACAGAGGTGTATCTATGGAAACCAAACCAAACAGCAAGCTGTTCACCATCGGTGGGGCAATTTTTTCTTTTTCGATGGTGGCATTGGTCTTTTCAAGCCTATTTTATACCGTCGATGCAGGGGAAAAAGCGATTGTATTAAAATTTGGTAAAGTAGCTGATGTGGTCGATTCGGGATTGCATTTTAAAGTGCCTATGGTGGAGAGCATCATCAAAATGAGTACCCGTGTCCAAAAAATGGATGTGCATGGGGAAGCAGCGTCCAAAGATTTGCAATCGGTGGTGACGACGCTGACCGTGAATGTAATGGTGCGATCCGATAAAGTAGCCCAAATTTACCAAACCCTTAAAACGGATTATGAAGTTTCGATCGTCGAACCGGTGTTGCAAGAGATTTTTAAATCGGTCACCGCCCAATACAATGCCGAAGAACTCATCACCAAACGGGAATTGGTGCGTACCCAAATTTTTGATCGGGCTAAGCAAAAACTTGCTACTTATAATCTCGTCCTTGATAATGTCTCCATTACCAATTTCGCCTTTAGTCGAGGCTATGCTGAAGCGATTGAACAAAAACAAATTGCCGAACAAAACTCCAAAAAGGCAGAATATGACTATCAACGTATCGAAGTAGAAGCCAAACAAACCGTCGCCCGAGCGCAAGCGGAAGCCCAGGCGTTATCTCTACAAAAAAGTGCCGTGACCGATCAATTGGTGCAACTGCGTAAAATTGAGGTCGAAAAACTTGCCGTTGAAAAATGGGATGGACACCTTCCGACCACCACGGGTGGAGCTATGCCGTTTTTGAACATCAGTAAATAGTCAGCCCTGAAAAACCCTAAAGACGTCCTGTATTAGGCACTTTAAAAGCTATTTTCACCTATAATTTCGACCATATATGAGGTATTTACCCCTTACTTTTTGGTCGAAAAGAGTCCTTAAATGCTCCCAAAAACTGTTTCTGCGAATCAACCTAATCTTTTTTATAGTTCCTTGATGGATATGCTCGATTTGAATGATCCATTAATTGCATTGGCTAAAGAGCCTCTTTCAAATCTCCAAATCCATCCTCTAATTTAAGGCTATTGGAA
>JAVHOQ010000016.1:0-5339 GCA_036170115.1 Sulfuricurvum sp. | reverse complement strand
TTTAAAGTGCCTAATACAGGACGTCTTTAGGGTTTTTCAGGGCTGACTAAGTAACAGCGTTACGGTGTTAACGCCTGTTGCATATTTGCGTGTGCCAACGGCTCTAAATCCATTTTAATGGGAATATGATGATAGATATTCCCCTTATTGTACAGATGTTCTAACACTTCTTGGCGTTTTTCGTGATACAACAACTCCGCTACCCACCCATATTCGGCGCGAATTTGGTGTTCATACTGGGCAAAACGGTCAGAAGATGCACCCAAAATACCCAAATCAATATCAATAATGAGGGCTTCATCGCTGTTTTTAGGGGGATACTGATGAGCGGTTGCGTGAATTAAATCCCAAACCTCTTGTTGAAAATCTCCAAAGACACCGAGTCTCTCCAAACACTTTTTTGCCAACAAAGCACTTTGATGTTCATTATCGCTTTTTTTAGGGTCATAAATAGCATCATGAAACCACAACGCACACTCCACCGCCAAAGGGTTGTGTGCCAAATAGCCATAACGGTCAAAGAGGGTAAAACATTCTGCAAGATGGTGCAACGTATGATAGTGTCGATGGGATTCGTGATACATAGGGTGTCATGCCTCCCCAAGGGGGAGACTTTTGGAGGGATAGACTCAAGGTTCTATAATTCTTTAGGGCAATCGTATTACTTTGATGTCCGCACTCAAACGCAATCGGGTGAAATGGTCGTTGAGAACTTGGTTCCGTTTTTCCCCTACGATCATATTATCCACTTGCGCGCGCACCGAATCCAAAGGTTCAGTCACCATGTTGGGTTTGTCTTTCATGTAAAATGTCATGAATTTATTCTCCCCATTGGGGATGATAGGGCCAAATTTACCCACTTTGATTTTATTAAGAAGCCCAATGAGTTGGGGATTAATCCCTTTTGAGGGGATGGTCTCCTCTTTGGAAATGACCTCGGGATTGGTGCTGAGAGGATCATTCATTTTGGCTTGCAACGCTTCGGGCGCATTGGCTACGTACGTGACCACTTGGTAATGGTCAGGAAGGGAAAATTCGTCCAAATGAAGCTTATAATACTCCGCCTCTTCTGAGGGTGTGGGTTGCCCCATTTTGGCAAACGCGATGGAACTGTAGAGCTTTTGCCCTTTGATATTGTCGGAAATTTTCTCTTTGAGGGTCGCTTCACTCAAGCCACGAGCCGTTTGCATGGTACTTAAAAACGCCTCCATCGAGAGATTGTTTTGTTTTGCCATCCGCTCCATCTCCTCTTGCACTTCTGCGGGGCTGACCGTAATCTTTTTCTCGGTGGCTTCGAGGTCTTCGAGTTTTTTTCGGATCAAGGCATCGGCACTTTGTTGCGCCGTGGTCTTACTTTGCTCCATCTCTTTGTGTACATCGTACATTGTGATGGGGACATTTTTAACCATGATGGCAATACCACCGATAGGACTACCCCATAAAGAGGCGAGAAGTAGGGATGAAAGTAGCAATGAACGCAATGGTTGCTCCTAAAGGTAAAGTCCTCTATTTTACCCGCTTTTAACATAGCCTTAACTAAAATGGTTGAATGTGTTTAACGGATACCACGCTTTAGGGAGTTATTAATCCCCTTATTCGACGATATTTCCCCCATCAGAGCTGTACTCTTTGGCAAATGTTCCTACCGATAAAATCCCATCCAGCATCGCAGGGTTGGTGAGTAGCGGAAATGCTTGAGGGAAGCGTTGGGCGTAGATTTGGATAAATTTCTGACCGTTGTTGGCAAACAGCTCCTCCCACTTTGCGGTGGTATGCCCAAATTGATCTTTGAGACTCAAAGGGGGAACCACTTGCCCAACGCTGTACCCCGCTCCGTACAAATTCATCCCCCTTTGGTCAAGAAGAACCTGTAACGGATAGGAAGCCGTTAGATTTCTTTATTTTGATGGTTGAGTCGTCGCATTAGCATCCACGGTAGCGTTTTTATCAATGGAACATTTTTTATCCGCCATTAATACCCCTAAGTAGTCAAACCTTTTTTTATACGATTCCCACTCCGTCCGTTCAGCTCCTGACATATCCATAAAAAACCATGGAACAATAAGAAATGCCCCAGCAATACCAAGTGCGACATTGGTTCCATTTTGGTGATTTTTTTCACTCCATTTTGTGGTCATTTCACTATTGAGTTTATCTTTTTCATACATCAGTGATGAACAAGAACGCTCTGAATCACCTGGAATATAGGTAGACATAACATTGGGTTATCTCGATGAACAACCACTCAATAGCAAAAACGACGTAAGACCAATCAACATAAACTTTTTCATGTGTTTCCTTATAACAAGTTACAGTGATTCTATCTTCTTTCATCTTAAGCTCTAGTCGGACAAACATCTACCCATGTTTAATCGAAGAGAGGGTCGTTTCAATCGCACTATGTTGCGCTAAACTCAGGGCAAAATGTCCATCCATCATCTTGTCCAAATGGTTCATCTCTGTGAGGGTAATCCCCAAAGGATCTTTTTTGACTACTTTAACCCCCGTAGCCGTAAGGGTAATATTATCCAACTTTTTCCCCGAATGACGGACAAAATAGGTCAAAAAATAGCCTCCGATATGATCTTTTTCGATGGCGACGATGGCGCGTTTGGCTTGGGAATTTTCAAAAGTCACGGAGGGGAAAAGGGTTAAAAAATCCTCCATCGAAAGATAGCCGATGTAGATTTTGGTGTAAATATCGTGATACCGTTGGGTGGTACTTTTGGTAAAAAAGTTCCAATTAATCGGATCACCCTCACGAAGGGATCGAACAATCCATGACAATGTCGCGTAATATTTAAACGAGGCAACTTTGATAGTATCGACATGGGCGATTTTGGTACTTTCGATCCGAATCATCGGTTGTTTGGGGGCGTGGGTGGTAAGTTTTTCAAGCAAAGAAGCCGCGCTGTAGGGTTGGGTAAACCACACTGAGGCGTATGAGGGTAAATCCGAAACCCCTGTGGCTCCCGTATTGAGCACCAAGACGGTTCTAACGTCGTAACGGGGGAACAAAACTTCCAATAAAGCCCGTTTTTTTCGGAGCCGTTTTTTGAGATTACTGGCCGATTTGACCAGTGTCATCTCCATAAAGTAGAGTTCTTTGTCGGTGAATAACAATCCATCAAACTCCCCAATCTCTTTGTAACGGGCTTGGTAGACGATTTGCCCTTTCCAGCTTACCGAGAGGGCATCCCGTTGGGCGCGGGTGCGGTGTTTGTGGGGACCTTTAATGATGAAACTTTTGATTTGCGGTTCATTGGTCGCATAACGCAATAATTTTTCGTAAATGTAATTTTCGTACACTTCCCCCTCAAACGAGCGAAAGGCACTGACAAATGTCTCATCTTCCATCGTTTGCCCTTGGGCTTGTAGGGAGAGCAAGTGACCAATATTATAATCGTAATAGAGGAGATTATCCCCCAAATCAGCGTCGCCATCAGGGATGACCGTGGAGTTAATGGTAAGCAAAATAGACCTCTTTTGGTAATACTTAAGCACCTTGTCACCTAATGCCCGCCGTATTTTAGCGAAAATAGGTGAAAGGGGATGTTATACTTTCAGTATGAAACCTTTCACCCCTACAGAAGATCAGATTCGCGCCCAGTTTGTCACGTCGTTGATGAACTATTTTAAAATCGACGAGGACGTTTTTTTACGTTCCCATATCGATGAACTCGTGCGCCCTCTCCCCACGAGTTGGTACAGCGAGTTTCTCCATCGTCTCTCCAGTCGAGAGTTTGCCTACAAAACGGGGATTGAAAAAATTGCCCTCATCGCCAATGAGCTTTACGCAGAGCAGTGTTCTCCCCTCCAAGCGCAAGCCCAAGAACGCGCAGCAAAACTTTATACCCTCATGTACGATTTGCGTCGGGTGATGGTCGAAAAACGGGATGAGGAAAAAAGTGCCTTAGAACGGTTTGAGAATGTGGCGTTTGCTTCGTTACGTCCCTCGTTAGAGGCGCAACCGTTTTTGGACAGTGTGGACATTGAGGTAGTACGGCTCCTTACCAAGCGGTGGATTTACGATACCATCGCCTTTGATCGGGGGATTTTTGAGGTGCGGGTGACCCAAACGTATAAGGAGCTTTTGATTGAACAAGAGCGACGCGCACGCCAACCAATCATCGCCACATCCACCAAAAAAGTCTTAAAACGGTCATGATTACGATCCCCACTTTTTTGATTGATCGACCTGATTTATCCCTTTTGGAACGGGCATTGCTTCCTCTTATTATCCGTCACAGTATCCGTTGGGGGGATAAGCCTCATCCTCTTTCTGCCCCCTTTTTAGCGGAACTGCTTCATCACTCTCCCCGTGAAGTGGTCGAAGCCCTCGATGCGTTGGTGAAGAAAAAAATCCTCTCCACCACCCGCACCAAAACTGCCAATGGGGTGATGATTTTTTATGTACTCACCCCTTTGGAATCGATTCCCGATCATACGATCTCACCAACCCCCTCGCAATACACCGATAACAACTATTATCTCAATCTTTCAAACGATTTTTTCGAGGAGTTGCACGGCTACGCGCTGAGTGTTTGTGATCGTGAGGGGGTGCATCGAGAGACATTTGATGATTTTAATCTCTATCAACGCTCCCAAAACCGTCGATCATTTGATTGGTTTGCCGAATTTGAGCGGTGGATTCGTCGTGATCGTAGTACCAAATCCCCCGCGTTAAGCGGTGGCAGTGTCGCACTCAAAGAAGAGGCTAAACCCTCCCCCCAAGAGTTTGAAATGGCGCAATATTTTATCCGTAAACTCGCCTCCATTGACCCTCAATTTGAAGAACCCTTTGATGTGATGAGCTGGGCATCGCAGATTAAACTCTTGATCGATACGGGGGGATACACCCTCTTGGACATCAAAGGTGCCATTGATTGGCTCTTTAGTCCCAAGGGAGATTGGTTCCGCCCCAATGTCCCCGATGCCCACCATTTGCGCAAACATTTCAAACGGATTATTTCCCATACCCGCAGTTTTCGGGATGGGGAGACTAAATTGCCTGATGGGGTCAATATCTTCGATATTATCGGGCGAAAGTAAATTTAATCCCCCAACCGTTTTGCCACCACTTCGGAGGGAAATTTTTTGGGTGCAGGTTCGATAAACCATTTTTCGCCATTGGAAAGTTCTACTTCGCCACCCCATTTTTCATCGGTATCAAATTCGCTTTTGACGATGGTCTCTTCCATATCTTTTTTCGCCACATAAAATGAGATCTCTTTTTTTGCATCGTAACGCAACATAACTTTTGCCATAATAGCCCCTTTATTTACTAACTGACCTTACGCAGTAAATAATTTTTTCGGGATAAGCGTGGTATAAATTTG
>JAVHOQ010000015.1:0-22464 GCA_036170115.1 Sulfuricurvum sp. | reverse complement strand
CCCCTAATTGGATAGCAGAAACTTGCCATTGAGTGCCATACGCTTGAAACGAAAAGAGTTTTTTTCCTAAACCGATACTAAAAATTTCGACATAGACCCCAAAAAAACGGGCAGCACTGTAATGTCCCAGTTCGTGTAAAAAAATCAAAAGTGATAAAACTAAAAAAGAGACGACCCAACTCATACGTGATCCTTTGCGCGATACGCTTTTGAAAATCCAACCAAATACTCACCCCCTGAATAAAGGGTAAGGGCAACAGCAATCCACAATAAAACGGTTCCTCCACCCCAGTGCATGAGCAAAAACCCAATGGCAATCATTTGCGCTACGGTTTTCACTTTTCCCGCAAACGAGGCACTGACATCAATCCCCTCAGAGAGGGAAAGGGTGCGTAACCCTGTGATAAAAAGTTCCCGAACAATGATGATATAAATCGCCCATACCGAAGCCGTACCCATCATCATGAGTCCCAAAAAGGCAGCAAGGGTGAGCATTTTATCCGCCAGTGGATCAAGAATTTGCCCAACAATGGTGATTTGATCGAGTTCACGCGCGACATACCCATCAAAAAAGTCGGTCACTCCTGCAATGACAAAAAGAAATGCTGAGGCGTAATAGTTCCATGAAATATGCCACCCATTGTCGGTAAACCACTGAGGATTAAGGATAATCCAAAACATAAACGGAGCGATCAAAAGACGCGAAAAAGCCAAAAGATTAGGAATATTGAACAAAAGTTCCCTTTGTGAGATAGATTGTGTGGATGTAATTATAACTAAAAAGGGTTATGTCTAAGAATACGAATAATACTCCATTGCGAGGTATTTTCGTGACGCGGAAAGGGTATAGACAAGGAACTCATCCTCATGGTAATGAGGATAGTTTAAATGCGTTAGATAATATTGCTATAAACAGCTAAAACGTCTTCGTCGTCTTCGAGCTTATCAATCAATTTTTCAATATCCACCATTTGCTCATCGGTAAATTCTACTGGGGAGTTGGCAATCCGCTCCAAAGCTGCTTTGGTCAGTTCAAATCCCATAGTATCCAACGCTAAGGACAATGCTCCAAAAGCGGTATAATCTCCATACACCGTTACTTCGCCTTCTTCTTCTTCTTCAAGGGATTCTAACCCTGCATCAATGAGTTCAAGCTCTAGCTCTTCCAAATCCATGGCAGGCGTTTTAAAACTAAACACCGCTTTACGACTAAACATAAATTCCAATGCCCCATTATTAAGGGTCTCCCCTTTGGATCGTCCAAAATGGGTACGAATATTGGAGACCGTACGGGCATTATTATCGGTGGTACACTCCACAAATAACAACACACCATGCGGCCCTTTCCCCTCAATGTTCATCTCAAACATGGTCGTCGCATCTTTGCCACTGGCGCGCTTGATGGCAGCTTCGATGTTATCTTTGGGCATATTTTGCGCTTTGGCACTTAAAATAGCGCTGCGAAGCTTAGGGTTCATATCGGGATCAATCCCCCCATCTTTGGCTGCCATCGTAATCATTTTACCCAATTTAGGGAATACGCGTGACATATTCCCCCATCGTTTCATTTTTGCCGCTTTGCGGTATTCAAACGCTCTTCCCATAAGTTATTCTCCTTTTAAAATTAATCAATCAGTGCAATATCGCTACGGATGTCGTTAAAGAGTAACGAACGTGAATCCATACGGTATTGGTAGTAAAACGTGTTGGTTTTTAGACTGCGCAACACAGCGGTATTAAAATAGTGGGCATTGGAACACCGTCCCAAATAGAGGAACGTAAACAACAATTTAATGCGAGGATTTTCAAAAATTTCATGCGGTTGGGTCAAAAAGGTAAACCCAAATTTTTTCACATTCACCAAATCAAAAATATAATAGACAAAGTCCTCAAATTTGGTATAAAATCCATCCAAACTGGCAATCTCTTGGAAAAAATAGTAGTAATTATCGAGTAACTCTTGTTTTTGAATTACTTGAGAGAGTCTACTTTTGATGTTTCGTTTACGGGCAAAATAGTTGGGATTGGCTGCCATATAGATATTACGACGATCGGCGATGGCTTGATTGAGTGCTGTATCAAATGCCTCACTCTCTTCAAATCGGAGGTAAAAAAATGCCTCTGAATCTTTGAATTTTTCTTCAATTTGTTCAATAGAAGGATCCGAAAAATCAAAGTAAATAGTGGGGATACCCACAGCCATTACATAATGACGAATTTTATTGGCCAAATACGTTTTTCCAGAACCCTCTTCTCCTAAGATAAGGGTGTTTTGGTATAACGTCCGTTCTTGAAGCTCTAGCTTTGCAATACTGTTTTGAAGTCGTCCAATTACTTGTTTCATGTTGCGTATCCATTGACGATAAAAATTGATGGGACAAGTATAGCAAAAGGAGTTGGAGTTAACCATTAAGAAGATTTAAATTGTGTTCTATTCGCATCCCCCCCTCTTTACAAGGGGAGAAAATACTAAAAGTTACCCTTTCACTTTTGCTTCAATTGTTGCTACGATAGAGGGGTCTTCGAGGGTGGAAATATCTTGGGTAATGGCTTCCCCTTTAGCAATTGAGCGCAAGATACGGCGCATAATTTTACCCGAACGGGTTTTGGGCAATCCAGTGACGAAGGCAATGTCGTCACAAATGGCAATGTTACCGATCTCTTTCATGATCACTTTATTGATCTCTTTGACCATCTCCATCTCTTCGGCGATGGTATCTTCCCCTTTGAGAACGATATAAGCGAAAATTCCCTCACCTTTAATCTCATGCGGTTTACCCACAACCGCGACTTCCGCGACATTAGGGTGTTTTTTACACGCTGCTTCGACTTCAGCCGTACCCATACGGTGACCGGAGACGTTGATAACATCATCGGTACGTCCTGTAATGGTGATATACCCTTGCTCATCATAGACTGCGCCATCACCGGTGAAATAGACCGGTTTTCCCTCTTTTTTGACATCCCCAAAATAGGATTTAACAAAACGCTCAGGATCACCCCAAATACCACGAATCATGGAAGGCCAAGGACGGGTCACACACATATAACCGCTCTCACCCGCAGCTACTTTTTCACCCGTTAGAGGGTCAAGAATTTCGGCGATAATCCCAGGAAGGGGGAAGGTTGCACACGCAGGTTTAATCGGCGTTGCCCCCGGTAGTGGAGAGACGATATGCCCCCCCGTTTCGGTTTGCCAGTAGGTATCTACGATGGCGCATTTGCCTCCACCCACGGCTTCATAGTACCATTTCCATGCGGGAGGATCGATAGGCTCACCGACGGTTCCCAAGACTTTGAGACTACTAAGGTCATATTTAGCAGGCTCATCGGCTCCGGTTTTGTGCAAGACACGAATGGCGGTAGGGGCGGTGTAAAATTGGTTAATTTTGTACTCTTCGACCATTTTCCAACAACGTCCTGCATCGGGATACGTCGGAACACCCTCAAACATCACCGTTGTTGCTCCCATTGCCAATGGTCCATAGACGATGTAGGTGTGTCCTGTGATCCACCCAATATCAGCCGTACACCAGTAGGTGTCATTTTCTTTGACATCAAAAACCCATTCCATCGTCATTTGCGCCCAAAGAATGTAGCCCGCCGTGTTGTGTTGCACCCCTTTTGGTTTACCCGTCGAACCTGAGGTGTAGAGTAAGAAGAGGGGATCTTCCGAATCCATAGGCTCAGGTTCACATTTATTGGGTTGGTATTTCACCAATTCATTATACGAATAATCCCGTCCTGCAACCCAGTTAATATCTTCGCCATTACGCTCAACAACACACACCGCCTTGACACATTCACACCCATGAGAGAGGGCATCATCGACGACGGGTTTGAGTAAATAAGGTTTTCCTTTACGGTAGGCACCATCGGAAGTGACCACCAATTTAGCTTCCGCATCAATAATACGATCACGTAACGCTTCTGCTGAGAAACCACCAAAAACGATGGAGTGAATCGCCCCAATACGCGCACACGCCAACATTATAAACGCGGCTTCGGGAATCATCGGCATATACAAAACAACGCGATCCCCTTTGGTAATCCCAAATTGCGTTTTAAGCAAATTAGCGGTTTTGTTCACTTCATAGGAAAGTTCACGATAGGTAATAATATGTTGATCCCCATTGTCCCCCTCGAAAATAATCGCCGCTTTGTTTTTACGGGTAGTGAGGTGACGGTCAATACATTGATACGAAACATTGAGTTTTCCATTCACAAACCATTGATAAAAAGGGGCGTTGCTCTCATCCAAAACCTGCGTATACGGAGAGAACCAATCGATTTTTTCGTTGGCAAAATGACCCCAAAATCCTTCATAGTCTTCGTGCGCCCATGTTTGTAAATCGTGATATTCACACATATTTTTAATACGAGCCTCTTTTGAAAATTCTCGATTAGGGTTAAAAATGGGTTTTGCTGTATCGCTCATGATGTAATGCTCCTTTTTTAATGTAATTTTGGTGTGTGTTGTAATTTTATGTAGACCATAGCGGTCATAATGGCATCATTTAATGCATTATGTTGACCCATCTTTGGAATCTTCAAATCTCGAAGGATTGTATCAAAGCGTAAATCAACATTTCCTTGCGGAATCAACGCAATTTTTTTATCGAAATAAAGACCTGAAATCTCTATTGCTTTATTGGGTAACGTAATCCCAAGCCACGGCTTTATCAAACGATTCATCATCGCTAGATCGAACTCTAAATAATACCCAACAAGGGGTCGATTTCCAATAAAATCCAAGAACTTTTTTGCCCCTTCTAAGGGTTCTAATCCCTGTTCCAAATCACACGGTCGAATGTGGTGAATTTTGATGCTTTCTACGCTGATTTCTTTGGAAGGTTTAAGGAAAACTTCAAAGCTTTGTGAGGTAAGAATACGATCCCCTTTGACCTTAACTGCACCGATGCTCAATACGGCATCTTTTTTGGTATTCAGTCCCGTCGTTTCGGTATCAAAGACAACCACTTCATCCCCAACGTAAGGCTCAAACATCCACGCGTAATTTTCATCGTTTAATCCACGACGATTCCATTTTTGTTTGAGCGAATCAAACATTACACCACCATCCCTAAATGAAAATGGTACGTCAAGAATTTTTTGAACGTGTTGACAATTTTAAATGCATCCTTAAGCAAATCGCGTTGCGCTTTGCTCAATAACTTTGGATTCACATAATTTTGTTCACTGGATCCTTGTTTTTGCCCCAAAATAAAGCGTAATCGAATACTTAAAAGGGTGTCATACGCTTCGATCAACTCACTGGCAAAGCGTTTATCAAATACGCCAAGATTATTAAGCTCTTTAATCCGTTCGGTGGTATTGGTTGTCGTAATTTTATGTTCCAAAGAGAGGATACGGATCCCATGGACGATGGCAAAGATTCCCCCTTTTTTAATATCAAATTCACTCTCATGCTCCGCTTTGCCTAAAACAAAACCTGAAAAGAGGCTCAACGGGGTTTCAAATGCCAAAGCCGCTTTAGCCAAATGGGCTAAAATATCACTGCGTCCCTCAAAATGGTCAAACAAAAAGGTTCTGCACGCTTCCAAGAGGGTCTCATCTCCCGCAACACACTGTGCATCGAGAAAAATGGATAATCCCATTAACCCTTCTTCGCTGAGACTATCGCTCCATCCTTGAATCTTTTTTTGGTATCCCAAAACGGTATTACGCCAATAGGGGTTAGAGACCATCACATTCCCCGTACATTTGGGGAAGCCCAATTGCAGAAGATGGTCGTTAAGTTGCATCATGTAGGGTTCAAAATGTTCAACCGCTTCCCCCTCTTGGACAATAAGGGCGTTGTCTTGATCGGTACGCAATATTTGTTCACCTCGTCCCTCTGACCCCATCACGATCAAGGCACATTTATCCTGAAGCGTTATGGGGACGACCATCTCAAAGACTTTACGATACATCTTGGCATTGAGTTCACTCACCAACTTAGAAACATACCGAACCCGTACCCCTTTGGTGGTCAATGATCTAACCAAGTGGGTGAGTGATCGTTGTGCATTGTGAAGCTCTTCAATGCTTACCGCCCGATCAATGGAAGCTGCGATGAGATGGGTATGATTGGCAAAATGGCTCAACAAATCCAGTTGCTCTAAAATACCAACCACCACCTCATTTTCGGTGACGACCAGCCGTTTAATCCCATGCTTGGTAAAAAGTAATAAGGCATTAAAAAGAAAATCACTTTTTTCAATCCCAATCAATCCATACGTGGCAATATCACCAATGGGATCATTACGACTTTTCGTACTTAAAAGAACTTTTTCGCGTAAATTGGTATCGGTCACAATACCTAATTTCTCCCCCTCTTTGACCAAAATCACTTTGGCTTGTTGATCTGCCATTTGTCGTAACGCATTCTGAATAGAGACCGTAGCCTCCACAAAACAGGGCGTATGGAGATAAATTTCATCGACACGAGAAACCATAAAAGGGGTTAGCTCATTTTGGTGCTGTCGCTCTTTAAGATTTTGGTGTTTGGTAATGAAATCTTGCATAAAATAGTTTTGGAAGGGTTCGACATCTTGGAGCAGGTTAAGGAAAAATTCTTTGGGAAGTTCATAGCAGATGAGATCTTCTGCCACCGTAAACGTACTTTGGGTATTGCCATAGATGAGCGCGTTAGCATCAAAGCTATCGCGCTCTCCATACACATTTTGGAGTTCCCCCTCAACGGTTTCGTTGACAACCCCTTTAATAATGATATAAAGAGATTCTCCCCTCACCCGAGGTGCCACTAAAATACTCTCTTTAGGATAATAGGCAATATCCATTTTAGTCAGAAGGTTTTCAATCATCCGCTCACCCAAAAGGTCGAAAGGATGAATTGACATCAATAGTGCTTTTTGGTCAAATAGACTCAAAGGTGTCTCCTATACTATTTCCTCGTCATTGCGGACATAATCCGCACTCTAATGAATTATAGATCCTGAATCACGTTCAGGATGACAAAGATTGATTTAATGTTCTACTGCACCCTCAGCACCGATACCGGTTTGACTGCGGATATATTGTGCTTCAAACGCCTCTTTCTCTTTTTGAGCCGATTCACTGCTATCAGTGATAGAGAAGAACCAAATACTCACAAATGCCGCCGTTACGGAGAACAATGCGGGGTATTTATTTGGAAAAATTGGATCTGCATTATGAAGAACGTCAACCCATACGGTGGGTCCAAGGATTACCAAAACAGCAGCGGTTGTTAATCCAATGATGCCTCCCATTAATGCGCCACGTGTGGTCAGTTTTGACCAGAACATAGAAAGGAACAAAATCGGGAAGTTAGCACTCGCAGCAACCGCAAACGCCAATCCAACCATGAACGCAATGTTTTGATCTTCAAAAATGATTCCCAAGAAAATCGCGATAATTCCCAATACGACTGTGGCAATTTTAGAAACTTTCATCTCCATAAGACCATCGGTTTTCCCTTTTTTGATAACACTTGCGTACAAATCATGGGAGATTGCCGAAGCCCCTGCCAAGGTAAGACCCGAAACGACCGCAAGGATGGTTGCAAATGCTACTGCTGAGATAAAGCCAAGGAAGAAATCTCCACCCACTGCATGCGAAAGGTGAATCGCTGCCATATTATCACCGCCAAGGATAGGGAAACCACCCTCTGTCGCTTGTTTGGCTAAATCAAGATATTGTGGGTTTTTGAACACCATAACAATCGCACCAAAACCGATGATGAAGGTCAAGATATAGAAATACCCGATGAATCCTGTTGCATAGAAAACCGATTTACGTGCCTCTTTCGCATCACTCACGGTGAAAAAGCGCATTAAGATATGGGGAAGTCCCGCAGTACCAAACATCAACGCAATACCCAAGGATAAGGCTGAAATAGGATCACTGACCAGTTTGCCCGGAGCCATAATTTCGGCTGTCCCTTTCATCTCTACTGCGGTTGCGAATAGGGTCTCAAAGTTAAAGTTGTAGTGTGCCATAACCGCAATCGCCATAAAGGTTGCCCCTGAGAGTAACAAGAATGCTTTAATGATTTGAACCCATGTTGTTGCCAACATTCCTCCAAACGTTACGTAAAGGATCATCAACACACCCACAAGGACAACCGCTACTTCATAATCCAATCCAAATAAAAGTTGGATCAATTTACCCGCTCCAACCATTTGTGCAATCAAATACAAAATAACGGTCAAAATAGAGCCAAATGCCGCCAACGTACGAATCGGAGTTTGTTGAAGACGGTACGAAGCAACATCGGCAAAGGTATATTTACCCAAGTTACGAAGCTGTTCTGCCACCATAAACAAGATAATGGGCCATCCAACCAAGAATCCAATCGAGTAGATGAGACCATCATACCCTTTTCCGTACACAAGAGCCGAAATACCCAAAAACGATGCCGCAGACATATAGTCACCCGCAATCGCCATACCGTTTTGGAACCCTGTGATCCCTCCACCAGCAGTATAGAAATCTTTGGCGGTTTTCGTCCGTTTGGCTGCCCAATAGGTAATCCCCAAGGTTGCCCCAACGAAGATCAAGAACATGATAATCGCTGACATATTAAGCGGTTGTTTCTCTACTGCACCACTAAGCGCCTCTGCGGCAAAAATGCCCGCTGATCCAAGAAGTAAAAAAAGTAGTGCTTTCATCATTCCCCCTTTGCTTTAGCTTTGATTCTAGCGGTCAATTCATCAAATTCACCGTTGGCACGACGGGTATAAATTCCCGTCAAAACAAACGCGATAAGGATAACTGCTGCCCCTACAGGAATTCCAACTGTGGTCACAGAACCCGCAGATAGGGGTGTACCCAATAACTTTGGATCAAATGCAATGGTCAAAACAAAACCAAAGTAAACCACCAACATAACAATGGTCAACGTCCACGCGAACGAACGGCGTACTTTGACAAGATGATGAAAATCTGGATCGTTTTTGATACGATCAACCAATTCTTGTTTCATAATAGATCTCCTTTAAAAGTTGTAGTTGATAATAAAGCGGTACTCATCCCACGTAACGGTTCCCGTAGCATTGGCATAAAAATCACCGGCATGGTTGGCTCTAAGACGGAATTGGAGATTTTTTACCGTTTGAGGGGTAAAGATTACATCGGCACCGTATTCTTTGGCAGTCCACGCATAATTGGTTGAATATCCATTTAATGGATCCATTTTGTAACTGGCATAAAAAGCACTGGTGTTAAGGTTGATACCAAAGTTTTTCCAATCGTATCCTCCTGAGAGTTTCCACGCGTCGGTTCCTGCCATAAATTGGTGACGAGAAACCATCCCTTGGGTATACGCGGGTGATCCACCCCATGGAGAGAGTGTTCCCCCATTGATCGTAGCGGAAGCATCTTTGCTGTTATGGGAGAGTGCACCATAAAAGTCAAAATTAGCCACTTTAACGCCTACTTTTCCTGCGACGAAATCACTTTTCACATTTCCTGCGTATTTGCCTCCTACACCATTTTCTTTGATGTATTGCGCGGCTATGTAGGGAGAAAGACCATTGCTCAAGGAGAGACCATAATTCCCCTCAGCATAGATAAGATTGAGAATATCGTGCGCGTAGTAGTCCCACAATTGAAGTTTTAACCCTTGAATGCCACTGTACGTAGCGGCTAATACACTTACCCCTTCGGTATTTCGGTTAATGGCGTATTTTCCCATGTTGGTAAACGTTCCCGTTTGATTACGAGAATCCCAGTAGGAATACCCCGAAGTCGCACTTAACACAGCATTTCCAGCACTGGCACTGGCATCATACACCCGTCCAAACGTCCCTTGCGAAAATGAGGTAACGTGCGCTGCAATAAGGGTCGTATCTTTGATGTCACTGTTGCTTAAGACATACGCTTCAAATAAGTTAGGCAACATCCGCGCATCATCGCTTCCTGCCATGGGGGTATCAAGTTTTTGACGACCTGCTTTAAAATTGGTGTTCCCATTTTTATAATTGAGATACGCTTCACCTAAATAAAGGTCATTCGCATTTTTTGTACTCAGCAAGGTAGGATCGACCTCTTTAAGATTGTTTCGATCTCCCAATCCAAAACCGACCGTTGCGTAGAGAGCTGCACCTAAACTTATCCCATTCCACGCACCCGTTTCGTATTTGAGGTATCCGCCCATGGTATTGGCTTTACGGGTATAGTCATTATTTACTGCAGCACGGGTATCATCATAGGCACGACTGATCGAAAATTCGCGGAATTGTCCACTGATTTTGCCCCCATCCACAAGCGTGGAGAGATCATCTGCCATAAGCGTGTTAACCACCACCATCGATGCTAACAAAGAGAGTTGCACTTTTTTGTTCATACCTAACTTCCTTAATTGGTTTCTTAGAGCATCATCATAAGAAGGTAACGTAGCATGAACGTAGCAATCTACGCATTACAAAAAATTATCCGCTAAAAAGTAACATTCCCTCTTTTTACTGGGTAAAAAAGTAACATCAAACCGCTTGTGGAATATCAATCATGTACCCAAACGCCCGAATGTTTTGAATAAAATCCTCTTTGAGACTTTTTTTAAGACGACTCACTTCGGCACGAATGGTAGCATTGTCGATATATTCATCGTCCCAAATATAGGTGCGAAATTGGTCAAAATCGACCACCCTCCCCCGATTGCGCGCTAAAAGATCAATAATTTGAAGTTGCCGTTTGGAGAGCATTTGGGGGAAATTATCACATAAGAGCGTCGAAGTAGAGGTATCATAGGCATAACTTTTGGATAAACGGAGATGATTTTGGGGGACTCCACGGACATTCATCACCTTATCCATCCGCAACGTCAGTTCTTTGAGGTGAAAGGGTTTTTTGAGATAATCATAACACCCCAAATCGTATGCACGACTAATCCCCTCGATGTCGGCTAGCGCACTGATATAAATGGTCGGAAACCGAATTTTCAGCTGATGGAGCCGTTCTAAAAGATCCAATCCATCAATACCAGGGACATTAATGTCCAAAATCAACACATCAAACGACTCTTTTTGCAAGATTGCTAATGCCTCTAATCCATCCATAAAAAGAGATACACGATGCCCCAAGAGGCGAAGGTACTCCACGATAGCATCACTAAGCATCACCTCGTCTTCGAGTAAAAGGATTTTCATTCGTCCCCCTTTTTAGGAAATTGATAGGTAAATTGGGTGTAATGGAGGTTAGAATCGATGCTAATACGTACTCCCTCTTCATCACAAATGGATTTGACCAAATTTAATCCTAACCCAAATCCATCACTTTTTTTACGTTCACGATAATAGGCTTCAAAAATTTTATGGACATCTTCAATCTTTTGAGAAGCACTTTTAACCCAAAAGATACACTCCTCCACATCGGATGCAACGCTCACCTCAATTTTTTCCCCTGCTTTGGTGTACCGAATGGCATTGGTAAGATTGTTATCGATGACCCTTTGAAGCTTCGTCTCATTAAAAGAGACCCAAGCAGGAAAATTTGGCTCTTCATACACAAAAGAGAGATGAGAAAAGTGTGCCACTTCATCAAAAAATTCGAGCCGTTTTTTCACATACTCCCCCAAATTGATGGCGGTTTTGGGATAATATATCTGATCTTTTTTAACCAAATAACTCAAATCATCGTAAATACTAAAAATATTTTTGACCGCTGCTTCGATTTTTGCCAAATAGCGATTACGCCCCTCATTCATCGTAAAAAGTTCGATGTTTGCCATAATGACCGACAAGGGTGTGTGGGTTTCATGAATCGCGTAACGGATAAATTGTTTGTGCGATTCTAATAATCCTTGTGAAAACATTTGCTCTGCTTCGAGAGCTTGGTTTTTTTGTTGCAAAGCATACGTTTTGGCTTGTACCCGATCTTCTAAACTGCTATTGAGGGAACGCAACGACTCTTGTTGCTCATAAATCGTAACCGCCATCGCATTGGCATATCCCGCCATTTTTTTAAACTCCTCAAAATACAACTCATGGGAGACGATAGAGGCTTCATGGGTGTGCGCTGATTCAAAAAATTCTAAAAATCGCTCCATATCACGGGCAATCATACTGTTGAGAATTTTAGAGATCCCTACCACAAACCCAAAAAGGATAAGGGCAAGTGTTGCAATCTCCAGAATCACTTTAATTAAACGGGTTTTAGGAAGATTTTTCAATGCCAGTGCATTATGCAAAGGAAAGGTTGGGTGCAATTGTAAAAAATCTTTATACTCATCATAAATCAAAAGGGAAGAAAACACCACCGTCACCAACAAAATAGCCACAATCATATAAAAATTGAGCTCTCGTAAGGAAAGATGGGACAATTTACGCTCGAAAAACCGCTCCATAGTCACCCCCAAATAATTTAAATAGCTTTATTATAACCGATTACTATAGGAGAGAGATAGGAGAAGCGATAACGAAGAAAAAAAAGAAAAGCTAAAAGCACCCCACCCTAGGAGTGGGATTGCTCTTCCCCCTTGCGCACCAAATAGATAAAGATAGCAAAAACCAACAGCAAAAATGCCAAGGCAGCAATAAGCGTTGAGGCGTAGGGGAGGTCTTTGTAGTTGTGCAAGGATATTTTAAAGACGACTAACAACGCTTCGATCAACAGTGCGATGATAATGGAGACCGAAAAATTGAGCAATGTTTTGGGATTAAAGACATCGCTTACGTGTTGGGTGTGGGGTAGTACTTCTTGCTCAAAAATGGTTTTTCCCAAATCATAGACTGCCAATCCCAGTGTCAGGGCGATGATGGGTTTGAAAACCGCATCGATAGAGAGCGGGTCTGCTCCGATGAGATACCCAAAAAAGGTATAAAATCCGTACAAAATCACAAAAAGCCCAAAAAAGAGTAACCCTCCGCCGATAATGGCGTACGAACTGCGGTTTAATATTCTAAAAAGGTCATTACGTTCGATGAGACCAAAACGCTCCAGCAGTTTGCGCAAATGAAAATCCAAAAAGATATACCCATCATTCACCGCATAGACCACCGTGATACATAAAGACCCCGTAGCAGTGGAGATATAGGGTTCGCTGATATAATACCCTTTTTGAATCTCCAACTCATTGACCAGATAACTTCGATCGACTCCGATGGCGTGTTGTTCTTCTCGGGTGGCATAGACATTGGGGGAGTTTTGGACAAATCCTTCGTCGGATTTGTAAAACAGTTCCAATGAGGGGAAGGCTTTGTAGAGACGTTGTACCAAATGGACATTAAACGCTTTTATGCTCACATTGCCCAACGTGTTGAGGATAAATTTTTGGATAAGCGGAGCGTTGGCATTGTAGCTTCGGACTAAATCTTGCATGGTTTGGCTCCTTGGGAATATTTGGATGAAAAAATTATAGTCTAAAAATGGTCGTGAAAGTGATTATAAATTAAGCATTAGAAAGAGAACTATGGCAAAAGTAAAACAACACTACGGACTCACCCCATGGGGGAAAGCATTTTATGAGCGTTTGGTTGCCGTCTATGATGATGAGGGGCGATTGACGCGGGGAAAAACCTATTTTAATAAAGGGTCTGTCCAATCGTTGAATCTTCAAGGATCGATGATCCATGCCAAAGTCAAAGGGAGTGGCGGATCGGTTTATCGGGTTTCTGTTGCGTTTGAACCTTTTGATGCAGCAACCCAACCACGGTTGATTGAACGGATCAAAGGGGATGCTTTACTCCAATCGGCGTTGTTAAATGGTACCCTTCCTGAGACGTTAATTCAGTGGTGTGAATCAGAAAAGATTGATCTTTTTACGACTACGACGCAGCAGGATAATGCGACCGATTCGTTGTGCAGTTGTCCCGATTACGAAAACCCGTGCAAACATATTTTTGCGGTGTTGTTGGCATTAAGTACCGAAATAGACCATAATCCGTTGCTCCTTTTTTCCCTTCATGGGCTTGATTTGGCGGTTGCATTGGATTCGTTGGGGGGCAATGAGATTCCTCCTCCCATCGTTTTTGCTCCATGGGAAAGTACAGCGTGTGACCAACCATTGGAGATTCTCCACCATGAAAATGCGTTTCCCCTCATTGATTCGCTCTTATTGCCTCATCCTGCATTTGCGCCGATTGATTATAAAGAGGTGATGCGGGAGTTTTACAAAGCCCATACCAAAAGTTTACCCCACATTATTGCCCCCATTGTCACCGAAGAGAAAGAGCAGTTGGAACGGTTTTTTAAAGATGCCCGATGTGAGTGCAAGCTCGATGAGGTGTGGCAAAATGGTTCGATACTCATCTCCCATCCCCTATTGAAGCAACAGCCCCACATTCTCCAGCTCCTTGCCCCTTATATGACCAAACAGACCCAAGAGGGGTGTCTTATCTCTGTCCTTAGCTTTGTGACGTTGTTTCTCTCGTTTCACAGCGATGAGGGGGATGGTGCGGCGTATCGCTATTATCACGCGTTGAGTCAAACCCTCTATCTTTTGTTGCACGCCAATGCGTTTATCCCTACGGTGGTCAAAGACCACGAACGCCCCCGCTTTTTTATCGGATGGATACCCCTTTTGACCCCCGCTTCGGTACGCGAACAGATTCAACGCTTGGCGTGTTATGCCACCCCTTTTGTCCGTTTTGGGAATCATGAAGCCTTTGCCAATGGATACAGTGGTACCTTATTGTTTTTATCTAAGGTGATGGGGGAGTATGTTCACGAGATGAATTTCATGCACAAGCGTCTTTTTATGAACCCACCTGCCATTAGTGAGAGTTTTTTTCAAGGGAGACCTTTCGCCCAAAAAGAGGGGGGAAAAAGCCATACTGACCGTGCGGTGTACAACTATTTTTCCGTTTTTTCCCTTTCGTTACGGCGTTATGAACTGACGTTGACCCTTGATAAAGGGGAAGCGGAAGAGCATTATGGGGTCTCTTTGCGGGTAAAAGATCTCCAAACCCAAACAACGCATTATTTATGCGATGCCCTTAAACAAGGGAAATTTCAAGGGCTCCTTAAACTGCTTGCCCTGTTGCGCAATTTTTTAGCTGAAATAGAGTTGCTAACCCTTCATCCACGGGTTTTACTGGAGGGGGAACGGTTTGAGACGTTTATCAAAGAGAGTTCCCCTCTGTTAAGTTCTTTGGGAATTAGTGTTATTTTGCCCCGTGAATTGCGCCATCTGCTAAAACCCCGTTTGGCGATGCGGGTGCGTGCCAAAAAAAGTCCCACCAACTTTTTGACGCTGGATAAAGTACTCGAATACGATTGGACGATTGCCATTGGGGATACCCATATTACCCTTGAGGAGTTCCAATCGTTGGTCGAACACCAAAGCGAATTGGTACTGTTTCGGGATTCGTACATCAGCATCTCCCCCGAAGAACTCAAAGCGTTGTTTGCCCGCGCCAAGAAAACCCCAAAGCTGAGCCGTTTTGACCTCATACGGGGAAAATTTGAGGGAAATGTTCTTTTGGATACGGAGTTAGAAGATTTTTTTGACACGCTCTTTCGCCTCCAAAATCTCCCCATCTCCCCTAACCTCAAAGCGACCTTACGCCCCTACCAAATACGGGGAGTGCAATGGTGCATCTCCAATCTTTTGAGTGGATTTGGGATTATTTTAGCCGATGATATGGGATTGGGAAAAACCATTCAGACCATTGCGACATTGTTGTATCTTTACGAGCAAGGGGAGGTCAAAGGGGAGACCTTGATCGTCGTCCCTACCTCCTTGCTCCCCAACTGGGAGAATGAATTGGGCAAATTTGCCCCTTCATTGAGCGTGGAACTCTATTATGGCATTGGGCGTATCCTTGGTAATGCCAATGTTATTTTGACCACCTACGATATTTTTAGACGGGATGAAAAAATCTTTGGTTCCAAGCGGGTGGAGGTGCTGGTCATTGATGAAGCACAACGGATTAAAAACCCCACCACTCAAGCTGCCATGGCGCTCAAAGGGTTTAAGAGCAAATTTCGTATCGCCCTAAGCGGTACCCCGGTGGAAAATTCGCTTACCGAATTATGGAGTATTTTTGATTTTGCTTTGCCTGAGTACCTCAAAGACCTTGGCAGTTTTGTCACCTCCTACGTCCGACCCATCGAGATGGATCACGATCATACCGTCGCGGAAAACCTCAAAGCACTCACCGCCCCCTTTATGCTCCGTCGTCTCAAAACCGATAAAACCATTATCGATGACCTTCCCGATAAAATTGTGGTCGATGAGTACGCGACCCTCTTACCCGACCAAGCAGCGTTGTACCAAAGTGTCGTAGATGGTGCGATGAAACAATTAGACCACGCAAGCGAATCCAAAAACCGTGCAGGGTTGATTTTTAAACTGATTACGGAACTAAAACAAATCTGTAATCACCCCCGAAATTACGATAAAACCTCCCCCACCAATTCGGCGTTGAGCGGAAAAAGTGAATTGCTCTTAACCCTCCTTGAACCCATTTTAGCCCGTGGAGAAAAGGTGCTTATCTTTACTCAGTATGTGGAAATGTTAGCCATTTTGACCCAGATTATTGAGACCAAATTTTTGATCGAACCCCTCACCTTTGAGGGGTCTATGGCGACCAAAGCACGCGAATCGGTGGTGGATGCGTTCCAGAATGATCCTAAAAAATCGATTTTGATCCTCTCCCTTAAAGCCGGAGGGGTGGGGCTTAATCTCACCCAAGCTGCCAATGTTATCCACTACGATTTGTGGTTTAACCCCGCAGTGGAGAATCAAGCGACCGATAGAGCGTTTCGGATTGGGCAAAAAAATAATGTCTTTGTCTACCGTTTTATCACCAAAAACAGTTTTGAAGAGAAAATTGATGCGATGATTAAAGCCAAAACGACAATGGGGGAGATGAGTGTGAGTGTCGGAGAGACTGCTTTAGCCTCGCTCAATAACGACGAACTCAAAGCCCTTTTTGTGCGATAGTCGTTTATCATGGTGCTAAGACTCATCTCATAGAGTACTAAACGCCACAAGGAGTGATGATGCGTATTGTATTAACAGGCGCGAATGGGTATATTGGTCGGCGGTTAAAACATCACCTCTTACGCAACCAAGAGCATACCCTTCGTCTCATGGTGCGTAATCCCAACAGTCTCTCCCCTTGGGTAATTGGGGAGTGCGAAGTTGTCCAAGCCGATGTGATGCACCCTCAAACCCTTGATGCGGCGTTAGCGGGGGTGGATATTGCCTATTATCTTATTCATGGTTTAGCCCATTCCAATTTCAAAGAACTCGATCGTCAAAGTGCCCAAAACTTTTTGGAGGGGTGTATCCGCCAAAAAGTTTCCACGATTATCTATTTGGGCGGGTTGGGGGACAAAACCACCGGCAGTGAGCATCTCCTCAGTCGCATCGAAACGGGGGAAATCCTTAGCTCACGTCCCGATAAAGTGCGGTGTTTGTGGTTTCGTGCGGGGGTTATTATCGGCTCGGGGAGCGCGAGTTTTGAGATTATGCGCCATCTCATCCAAAAGCTTCCGGTCATGATCACCCCCAAATGGGTCACAACTCATATAACCCCCATTGGGGTGGAGGATGTATTGCGCTATTTGGTGGAGGGATTGACCCTTGACCTTTCCCACAATACCATCATTGATATAGGGGAAGAGGTGATGAGCTATGGGGAACTTATGGAGCGGGTTGCGGTGGCGATGGGACTTAAACGCTATTTTATCCCTGTGAATTTTTTTAGCCCCAAATTTTCATCGTATTGGTTGGTGCTGTTTACCCCTGTCCCGTTTTCCATCGCACGCTCGTTGATTGAGGGGTTAAAAAGTGATGCCACCATCCAAAATAATCTTCGTCACACCCTTTTTTCGTTTCCCCTCCACTCCCTTGAAGCAGCAGTCCATACCGCTGAAGCGGAGATTGAGACCAATCAGGTGTTAAGCCGTTGGAGTGATAGCGGGGGGATTGAGGGAGAAGTCGATCATGACCACGATTTGTCCAATGCGCTGTTTATCGATCGTCGCAGTATCCCCCTTCATGGAGCCTCTCCCGCACAGGTGTACCGAACGTTTTGCGCCATCGGGGGAGACAATGGGTGGTTTGGGTACGATGGATTGTGGAAACTTCGTGGGTTGATTGATAAACTCTTTCACGGAGTGGGGATCAATCGGGGGCGACGCGATGGAGCAGAGGTGCGCATCGGAGACAGCGTCGATTTTTGGAAAGTGGTCGATGTGGTGGAAAATGAACGGTTGTTGCTTTTTGCTCAGATGAAACTACCGGGAAAAGCGTGGTTAGAGTTCAAACTTCATGAGGGACACTTAATCCAAAGTGCCTACTTTTACCCTTATGGGGTGTTGGGAAGACTCTATTGGTATGCGTTGGTTCCCCTTCACGCCCTCATCTTCACCGCGATGGCAAAGACAATTGTGGCGCGCGCGTTAGCGTACGACGCTTAGCCCCGCTGCTTGCCATGCCGCAATTCCCCCCTCCATATTAAGGGGGATGATTCCTTGATCGGCTAAAAAACGTGCTGCGACCCCACTGCGATTACCACTGTGACAATAAACGATGATTTTTTTCCCTTTGAGGGGGGATAGTTGGGGGAGATTTTCCTCTAACACCTGAACGGGGAGAAGAACGGCACCTTGAAGATGACCTTGGGCAAACTCCTCAGGCGTTCGGACATCCAAAACCGTCATGGTGGGGTTTTGTTGGATCACGACGGAAGCGACTTGAGGAGAGATGGAGGTATAGTTACAAAAAATCCACCCTTTGGTATACGCCACATACACCGCAACTACGATAATGGCAAGATAATACCCAACATTGAGCAGATTTTTTTTGGTCATTAAACCCTTTACGCGGGTAAGGTAAAAATTGTGTGCGTTTGCCATAAAGACACTCCTCTTTTTGTATGTGGTATTGTACCCAACCCAATGGGTTGAATTGTGATAGTTTGCTAATCCAACGTCTTTTTATAAAACCGTACGGCAAGGGTCATCATCACCACAAGGATAAGAAGCAGTGGCCAGATATTGGGCCAGAGTTGGAAAAAACTGGTGTCTTTGAGGATAATGCCCCGAATAAGACGATTAAAATAGGTCAGAGGTAACACCTCTCCGACGTGTTGCGCCCATTTTGGCATCCCCAAAAAAGGGAACATAAACCCTGATAAGAGGATACTGGGGAGAAAATAGAAAATGGTGAGTTGCATCGCTTGGAGCATATTTTGCGCTAATGAGGAGATGGTGATCCCAATGGTGAGATTGACGGCGATAAAGAGCAATGCAACGCTGTAGAGCAAAGTTATGGAGCCATTAAACGGCACCCCAAAAAGGCAATGGGAGGCACAGACGATGACACTGGCTTGGATAAGACCGATAAAGACGTAGGGGATGATTTTCCCCAACATAATCTCTAAAGGGCGTGCGGGGGTGGCGAGGAGATTTTCCATTGTCCCCCGTTCCCGTTCGCGGGTGATGGCTAATGCGGTCATCATGCTAAGGGTCATGGTCATAATCGTCCCCATCAATCCGGGGATAATGTTGTAGCGGTTGATTCCATTGGGGTTATAGAGTTTATGAATCCGTAGATCAAAGGGCGCTTGGGTGGGGGCAAAACGGCTTAGTGACCCTACTAAGTCTTTGTGAAATACCTGTGCCATAATCCCCTCCATCGATCCCAATGCGGTGGAGACCGCGACAGGATCGGTCGCATCGGCTTCAAAAAGGAGCGAGGGGTGTTCTCCCCGTAAGAGTTTCCGACTAAAATCAGCAGGGATGGTGAGGATAAAGAGCAAGGAGCCTTGTTGTAACCCCTTGTGGGCTTGATCTGCGGTGGTATAGGTGGGGTCGATGGCAAAATACTCTGAGGTTTGCATGGACGATAAGAGTGTTCGACTAAACTCACTGTTATCGTAGGAGATGACCGCTGTGGGGAGATGTTTGGGGTCAGTGTTGATGGCAAACCCAAAGAGTGCCAATTGGACGATGGGGAGAACCAACATCATCGCAAAGGTGATCCGATCCCGTTTGAGCTGGAGAAACTCTTTGAGGACAATCGCCCACCATCGGTTGAATTGAATACTTTTACCCATTGCCTTCCCCAAAATTATCGGTGCTGTGCTGCATCAAATAGATAAAGACATCTTCCAGTGAGGTGGCAATGGGGGCAAAATTTTCCCCGTCTAAGACACTTTCCATGGCAGAGGCATTTTTACCACTCACATGCAGCGTTGAGCCAAAAATGACCGTCTGCTCAATGGCGGGATGGTGTTTCAATGCTTTGGAAAGGTTCATCAGTTCTTTACCCCGTACCTCGTAGGTCACCAACTGTTGGGACGCGATAATATCCACCGCACTCCCTTGCGCTAAAAGGGTACCGTATGCGATATACGCCAATGTATGACATCGCTCAGCCTCATCCATGTAGTGGGTGCTAATGAGTACGGATACCCCCTTGGATGCCAATTCATGCAACTCTTCCCAAAAGTCTCTTCGTGCGCTGGGATCCACCCCTGCGGTGGGTTCGTCCAATAAAAGGAGTTGCGGATGGCGCAACATACACGCCGCCAATGCCAGCCGTTGTTTCCATCCCCCTGAGAGCGATTTTGCCAATTGAGAAGCGCGGGAGGCGAGACCTAAATTTTCCAGAGCCTCTTCCACGATGTGTTTACGGTTGCTCAAGGCATAAACCCGTGCCACAAAATCGAGATTTTCACGGATGGTCAGATCATCCCAATACGAAAATTTTTGGGTCATGTACCCCACTTCCCGTTTGATGGCATCGCTTTGGGTGATAATGTCGTACCCCAAACACTGACCACTGCCACTATCGGGGGTTAATAAGCCGCACAACATCCGAATGGCGGTTGTTTTACCGCTCCCATTGGGACCTAAAAATCCCAAAATTTCCCCCCGTTTGACGTGAAGGGAGAGATCTTTGACGACGTGTTTATCCCCGAAATATTTGTTCAGCCCCACCACATCGATGGCAATCTCCCTCACAATGCGACCTCGATGGGTTGCCCCGGATGTAAAAGGGGGGCTTTGGGGGTCGTGGGGTGGGCTTCGATCATGTAGGTGAGTTGTTCATTGGTCTCATTACTGTAGATGATAGGAGGTGTGTATTCAGCTTGGGTACTAACATAGGTGATTTGGGCGGGAAGCGGTGGCTCATCGGATCGTATTAAGGTCACTTTTTGTCCGAGGATGAGGTGTTGTGCCACGCGTTGGGGGACGAAAAAACGGACTTTGATATTTTCAGAGGGGAGCAGACGCACCACAATCCCCCCAGATGGGACAAATTCCCCCCTGCGATAGAGGGTATCAAAGATCAACGCATTGTTGGGTGCTTTGAGGCTTTTTTGGTCTATTTTCCATTGGGCTTGGGCAAGGGTCGCTTTGAGTTGGTGGATTTGCCCTTTTTGGGCGAGAATTTGATCGTCCCGTTTGGGCAATTGGGCGACCTGAAGGGAGTTTTCCAGCTCTTTGACTTTTTGCGCGGTGGTACGGTCTAAGGAGCCTGAGAGGTCAAACTCTTGTTGGGAGAGGGTGTTGGCGTGATAGAGTTGCGTATTTCGCTCATATTGGGCATGGGCATTGTCGGCATTGGCGCGCGCTTGGGCTAATTGTGCTTGAATCACCGCAAGTTCTTGGGGGCGTGACCCTTTGTGGTAATCGTCCAATACCGCTTGCGCACTGGCAAGGGCGGAGGTGGCTTGATCCCGTGCCAAAATTTCGTTATCACTTTCGAGAGCAAAAAGATTCCCATGCGCTTTGATCTGATCCCCACGACGCACAAAAAGGGTGGTAATAATCCCACTTTGCGAGGAAGCGATATTGACAAACTCTCCCTCAACGTACCCTTGATAGGTTTGAGGGGTTTTTGGATGACAACCGCTAAAAAAGAGCGTGATAAGGAGTAAAAAGGGGGAAAGAAGCTTTTTCATGGGGTTTATTATAGCTCAAATGTGTTTCTTTAGAATGCTTTTTTTAGCAATTCCCACCTAATGAGATCAATTCTCTATCTTTAGATAAAAGTTGATTAACAATAGCACTCAAACTCATTTTATTCTTTTCTGCCATAAATCGGATAAAACGTTCATTTTCAGGCTCAAGATAAACAGGAATATGAAAAATTGCATTTTCATGGTAAAACTTACCCCGTGTTCCCTTTGAAAAATCGTACTCTTTTTTCATGATTGTTCCCCTTTGTATACTGATGTCTCAATTGTTATTGCTTTACGAGCCGAAATAATTCGGATTACACATTCATTACCTTCAAAATATCGATAGGTATGTACCACTACAAGAACCCTAGTTATGGAGTCTATCCCCATGGTCAACCATCGCTCTTCTGCTTCGCTATGATTTTCATCATAGATGGAAATAGCTTGCTGATCTTTAAACACCATCGCCGCAGATTCAAAAGCAATTCCATGTTTTTTAAAATTACTTTTTGCCTTTTTTGGATCCCATTCAAAATTATAGTTCATGAAAATATTATACTCTAGAGCCTCTTTCAAATCTCCAAATCCATCCTCTAATTTAAGGCTATTGGAAGTT